>NZ_CP023696.1:4790193-5112757 GCF_008704425.1 Streptomyces fradiae ATCC 10745 = DSM 40063 | reverse complement strand
TCGCGCGTCGGCAGCACCGGGGTGATCGCGCGCTCGGCGAGGGCGCCGTGGCCGATCTCGCGGCGCTTGGGCGAACCCACGCGGCCGGTCTCACCCACGGAGTACGGCGGGAAGTTGTAGTTGTGCATGTAGCGCTTGCGGGTCACCGGGGAGAGGGTGTCCAGCTGCTGCTCCATGCGGAGCATGTTGAGGGTGGTGACGCCCAGGATCTGGGTCTCGCCACGCTCGAACAGCGCGGAGCCGTGGACGCGCGGGATGGCCTCGACCTCGGCGGCGAGCGTACGGATGTCCGTCAGGCCGCGGCCGTCGATGCGGACCTTGTCCTTGATGACGCGCTCGCGGACCAGCTTCTTGGTCAGCGCGCGGTACGCGGCGGAGATCTCCTTCTCGCGGCCCTCGAACTGCGGGAGCAGCTTCTCGGCGGCGATCTCCTTGACGCGGTCCAGCTCGGCCTCGCGCTCCTGCTTGCCGGCGATGGTGAGCGCCTGGGAGAGCTCGTTCCTCACCGCGGCGGTCAGCGCCTCCAGGACGTCGTCCTGGTAGTCGAGGAACACCGGGAACTCGCCGACCGGCTTGGCGGCCTTGGCGGCGAGGTCCGACTGGGCCTTGCACAGGACCTTGATGAACGGCTTCGCGGCCTCGAGGCCGGCGGCGACGACCTCCTCGGTGGGGGCCTCGGCACCGCCCTTGACCAGCTCGATGGTCTTCTCGGTGGCCTCGGCCTCGACCATCATGATCGCGACGTCGCCGTCCTCCAGGACGCGGCCCGCGACGACCATGTCGAAGACGGCGTCCTCGAGCTCGCTGTGCGTCGGGAAGGCGACCCACTGGCCCTTGATCAGGGCGACGCGGGTGCCGCCGATCGGGCCGGAGAAGGGCAGGCCGGCGAGCTGCGTGGAGCAGGAGGCGGCGTTGATGGCGACCACGTCGTAGAGGTGGTCGGGGTTGAGCGCCATGATCGTCTCGACGATCTGGATCTCGTTGCGCAGGCCCTTCTTGAAGGAGGGGCGCAGCGGCCGGTCGATCAGGCGGCAGGTGAGGATCGCGTCCTCGGAGGGCCGGCCCTCCCGGCGGAAGAAGGAGCCGGGGATCTTGCCGGCCGCGTACATCCGCTCCTCGACGTCGACCGTCAGGGGGAAGAAGTCGAGCTGGTCCTTGGGCTTCTTGGACGCGGTGGTGGCCGACAGCACCATGGTGTCGTCGTCCAGGTACGCGACGGCGGAGCCGGCGGCCTGCTTGGCCAGGCGGCCCGTCTCGAAGCGGATGGTGCGGGTGCCGAAGGAGCCGTTGTCGATGACGGCCTCGGCGTAGTGGGTCTCGTTCTCCACCAGCGGTTTCTCCGTTTGCTTGTCGTCTTTTCGCCCCGGCGCCCGTGTGGCGCGGGACGGGGGTGGAGAGGAGTCGCCTTGTGTGCGGGCCGGTCTTCGATCGAAGCACCCGGGTGCGCCCGGGGATCTCGTCCCGTGGGCTGGCCCGGGGGCCACTACCGAGGACCGGCGGCGGCGAGGCGGCCTCTCCTCTTGCCATGGGCGTCGGGCCACCCGGTCGGGTGCCGTTCCGCGTCATGGCGCGTTCGTTGTGTCGTTGTGCGACCAGATTACTGAGCCGGTGCCCAGGATCGCATTTCCGGTCGGCGGGGACGTACACCCGCTGTCATCCGCGACCACCGTCGATCACAGTCGGTCGCATGCGGTCGCCTGCGGTCGGCCGCCGTGGCGCCCTGCCGGTCGCCGCCGGTCGGCCGAGGGGCTCCCGGTGGATGCCGGGGGCTCCTGGTGGGCGCCCCCGGACTCCGGGCCCGGTGGACTCCGCCGGAAGGCGGCGGACTCCCGTGTACGGCAAAGGGAGCGGCTCCCTGTCGTCGGGAACCGCTCCCCTCACGGCGACTTACTTGGCGCCGCCGGCCGCACCGCGGCGGATGCCGAGGCGGTCGACCAGCGCGCGGAAGCGCTGGATGTCCTTCTTGGCCAGGTACTGCAGCAGGCGGCGGCGCTGGCCGACGAGGATCAGCAGACCCCGGCGGGAGTGGTGGTCGTGCTTGTGCGTCTTGAGGTGCTCGGTCAGGTCCGAGATGCGGCGGGAGAGCAGCGCGACCTGGACCTCGGGGGAGCCGGTGTCGCCCTCCTTGGTGCCGAACTCGGCCATGATCTGCTTCTTCGTGGCGGCGTCGAGAGACACTCGGTACTCCTCTTGGTGTTCGATGCGCCCGCGAGTGCCCCTGGTCTTGGTCTCAGGGGGGCTTCCGTGACTCGGAGGCGAAGGCTCGATGAGCGCTGCTCCCAGATGCTCCGGGGGCGCGTACACAAACGGCCGTCACACAGCGTACCAGCCCACGCGGACGCGCCGGGCCGGGGGCGGCGGGCCGGCCGGCGGGAGGCGGGGAGGCCGACGGGTGGGGCGGGGGCCGGAGAGGCCGGGGGCTAGGACGTGAGGGCGCGGATGGAGTGGTACACGCCGAAGACCGCCAGGCAGAGCGGGACCAGCGTGAGCAGGAAGAAGCCCTCGGCGATCTCCAGGAAGCGGCCCCAGAACGGGGTGACGCCCTTGTTCGGCACGATCAGCCCGATCGCGACGATCAGCGCGGCGATCAGGGCCACGGCCGCGGCGAGCCACACCGTACGGATGTCCAGCGGCCCGCCGTCACCGCGCAGGGCGGCGCGGATAACGCTCTCCGGCGGGTTGAGGCACAGGCCGAGGCCGAGCAGGACGAGGGAGCCGAGGCCGGCGGCGAGCGCGCAGCCGACCTGGGCGGAGTAGCGGAAGAGATGGGCGCGCATCATCATCGCGGCGCCCGTGGCGAGGGCGAGGAGCTGGCCCCAGAGGTTGTCGGAGAAGCCGAGGACGCCTGCGGCGGTGACGGCGACCAGAGCGCAACCGCCGACGAGGCCGAGGAGCAGTTCATGGCCGCGGCGGGCCTGGGCGGCGATGCGGGCGGAGTCGACCGGACCCTGCGGGGCGCCCTCACCGCCGTCGTACCCGCCGACGCTGGTGCGGGGCGGGTCGAAGCCGATGGGGAGCCGGGCGAAGCGGGTGGAGAGGCCGGGGAGGAAGGCGAGCGCGCCCGCGGCGAGCGGCGGGCAGACGGCGGCGGTCTCCACCGGGGTCATGCCGGTCAGGGTGGCGACGAAGGTCACGAGCAGCCCCACGGCCGAGGCGAGGACGAACGCGACGAACGGCCCGTCCCCCGACGGCGACACCAGCATCAGGACGAGCGCCGTGACCAGGACCGCCGCGCAGGCCAGCAGGAACTGCAGCCGCCCCGGCCCCTGCCCGGCGGCGACGGACAGCAGCCCGGAGCCGCCGACCGCGGCGTTCGCCATGGCGCCGAGGCCGAGGGCGACGGCCGAGCCCCGGTCGTCGTACACGCGGGCCCGGACGCAGGCGAGCGCCAGCAGGAGCACCGCGGCGACGCCGGCGAGGATGCCGGGCAGACCGTGCATGTCGTGGCGCGGGTCGGCCTGCCACAGGACGAAGGCCAGCAGCACCAGCAGTACGGAGCCGCCGAACAGGCCGGAGCCCCGCATGAGTGCGTCCGTCCAGAAGCGGCGGTCGCGGGAGACGGCGGAGGCGACGGCGTCCGAGACGTCGTCGAAGACGGCGGGCGGCAGCGACTCGGCGAACGGCCGCAAGGACAGCAGCTCGCCGTCGAGGATGCGCTGGGCGGCCAGCGACCTGGCCGAGTCGAGGACCGTGCCGTCGCGGCGGACCAGGTGGTATCCGACCGGACCGCCCTCGACGGGGCTCTGGCCGGACAGCCGGAGGATCTCCGGATGGAGGTCGGCGACCGGGATGTCCTCGGGCAGCGCCACGTCGACACGTCCGTCGGGCGCGACGACGGTGACGCGGCAGAAGCCGGTTCCGCCGCCGGCCGGCGTCGCGGGAGCCGGGTGACCGGTCGTGGTGGCCGCCGCCTGGGCCGTCATGCTCACCTGCTGCTTCCCCTCGTGAAATGCGTGACTTCTCGGGTGTGGACGGCGATGTGCCCCCGCCGTCGCGGCCGGAGTGCCTGCCCGCGCTCCGAATGTCCCTCGCCCCGCGGCAGTTCGCAGCTCCGCGGAATCCGTCGCGTCACCCTACCGCCCGGCCGTCACCCCCCACGCAAGTAGGATCCCCAACCGCGGATGGAACCCGTCGCCACGGGGGCGCCGATAGGAACATTTCCGTCCGGCAAGGGAATTGGTGAGCTGTGAGTCAGATCGTCGTCAAGCGCCCACCACGGGTCCTGCCGTCCGAAGTGCCCGACGAGCAGGTGCAGCTGCAACCTCCGCCCGAGCTGCCCCGGGGGCAGCAGGAGGGCGCGCTGATGCAGATTCTGCCGATGCTCGGCATGGGCGGCTCCGTCGTGTTCTTCTTCATGACCCCGAATCCGATCATGCGGATCATGGGCATGGTGATGATCGCGTCGACCCTCGCGATGGGCATCGCGATGCTGGTGCGCTACCGGCGCGGCACCCAGGGACAGCTCGCGGACCTGCGGCGCGACTACCTCAAGTACCTGAACCAGACCCGCCGCGCGGTACTGCGGACCGCGCGGCTGCAGCGGGACGCCCAGTTCTACCTGCACCCCTCCCCCGAGCAGCTCTGGGCGCTGGTCGCCGAGGGCAGCCGGGTGTGGGAGCGGCGCGTGGCCGACCCCGACTTCGGGCAGGTGCGGATCGGCCTGGGCAGTCAGCAGCTCGCCACACCGCTGATCGCCCCCGAGACGGCGCCGGTGGACGACCTGGAGCCGCTGACGGCGGGCGCGATGCGGCAGTTCCTGTCGACGCACGGCACGCTCGACGGGCTCCCGATGGCGGTTTCGCTGCGGTCCTTCTACCACGTGACGGTGAGCGGCGAGCAGGAGTCCGTACGGGCGTCCGCGCGCGCCATGGTCGCGTCGCTGGCGTCGCTCCAGTCGCCGGAGGACCTGGTCGTCGCCATCGCGACCGGCCAGGACGCCGCGTCCGCGTGGGAGTGGGCCAAGTGGCTGCCGCACGCGCAGGCGCGGGGCGCCGTGGACGGTGCCGGGTCACGGCGGCTGATCACGACGGACCCGATGGACCTCCAGGACCTGCTCGCCGGGCTGCTGGAGGGCCGGCCGCGGTTCCAGGGCGGTGACCACCCACTGCTGGACCAGCCGCACGTCGTGGTGGTCCTGGACGGGCAGACCGTGCCGCCGATGTCGCCGCTGGCCGCCGCGGAGGGCCTGCAGGGCGTCACGATCGTGGAGGTCGTGCGGGGTGAGGGTGCCGGGGCGCGCGGCCAGCTCTCGGTGGTGGTCCGCCCCGGCGAGCTGCGCCTGGAGTCGGGGCACGGGATCGTCTACGAGGGCACGCCGGACGGGCTGAGCCTGGAGGCCGCCGAGGCGCTGGCCCGTCAGCTGGCGCCGCTGCGGATGGCCTCGGGCGGCGACGACGACGAGCCGCTGCTGGCCAACCTGGAGTTCACCGACCTGCTGAACCTGGGCGACGCCGCGTCGGTGGACGTCAGCCGCACCTGGCGGCCGAGGTCGCAGTCGGAGCGGCTGCGGGTGCCGATCGGTGTCGGCGAGGACGGCTCGCCGGTCATGCTGGACCTGAAGGAGGCCGCGCAGGAGGGCATGGGCCCGCACGGTCTGTGCGTGGGAGCGACCGGCTCCGGCAAGTCGGAGCTGCTGCGGACGCTGGTGCTGGGCCTGGCGGTCACCCACTCGTCGGAGACGCTGAACTTCGTCCTCGCGGACTTCAAGGGCGGCGCCACCTTCGCGGGCATGTCGCAGATGCCGCACGTCGCCGCCGTCATCACCAACCTGGCGGACGACCTGACCCTCGTCGACCGCATGGGCGACTCCATCCGCGGCGAGCTCAACCGCCGCCAGGAGATGCTGCGCGACGCGGGCAACTACGCCAACATCCACGACTACGAGAAGGCGCGCGCGGCCGGCGCCCCGCTCCAGCCCATCCCCTCGCTGGTCCTCGTCATCGACGAGTTCAGCGAACTGCTCACCGCGAAACCGGACTTCATCGAGATGTTCGTGCAGATCGGCCGTATCGGCCGGTCTCTCGGCGTGCACCTGCTGCTGGCGTCGCAGCGGCTCGAGGAGGGCCGGCTGCGCGGTCTGGAGACCTACCTGTCGTACCGGATCGGTCTGCGGACGTTCTCCACGGCCGAGTCGCGCGCCGCGATCGGCGTCCCGGACGCCTACCACCTGCCGAACGTGCCCGGCTCCGGATACCTGAAGTTCGGCACGGACGAGATGGTGCGCTTCAAGGCGGCGTACGTGTCCGGGGTGTACCGGTCGAACGCGCAGGCGCTGGCCTCGGTCGGGGGTCCCCTGCCGGTGGACCGGCGGCCGGTGCCCTTCACGGCGGCGCCGGTGCCCATCCGGTACGTGCAGCCCGCGGCGCGGCCGGTGCGGGCGGAGAGCGCTCCGGCCGAGGACGACGCGCTCGCCGACACCGTGCTGGACGTGATCGTGCGGCGGCTGGAAGGCCGCGGTGTGGAGGCCCACCAGGTGTGGCTGCCTCCGCTGGACAACCCGCCGCCGCTGGACGAGCTGCTGCCGGGCCTCGCCGAGGTGCGGGGGCGCGGTCTGACGCAGCCCGGCTTCGAGGGCGCGGGCCGGCTCGTCGTACCGGTGGGCGTGGTGGACAAGCCGTTCGAGCAGCGGCGCGACACGCTGTACCGGGACTTCTCCGGCGCGGCGGGCCATATGCAGATCGTCGGCGGCCCGCAGTCCGGCAAGTCCACGCTGCTGCGGACGATCATCTCGGCGTTCGCGCTGACGCACACCCCGCACGAGGTGCAGTTCTACGGCCTCGACTTCGGTGGCGGCGGCATGTCGTCGATCGCCGGACTGCCGCATGTGGGCGGGGTCGCCTCGCGCCTGGACCCGGAGCGGGTGCGGCGCACGGTCGCGGAGGTGTACGGGATCCTGTCACGGCGCGAGGAGTTCTTCCGCAGCGCCGGCATCGACTCGATCGCCACGTACCGGAGGCTGCGGGAGCGCGGCGACATCTCCGTGCAGGAACAGCCGTGGGGTGATGTGTTCCTCGTCATCGACGGCTGGGGCAACTTCCGCACGGACTACGAGGGCCTGGAGCACCTCGTGATGGACATCGCCGCGCGCGGTCTCGGCTACGGGATCCACCTGGTCCTCACCGCGTCGCGGTCCATGGAGGTGCGCGCCAATCTCAAGGACCACCTGATGAACCGGCTGGAGCTGCGGCTCGGCGACCCGATGGACTCGGAGCTGGACCGCCGCGTCGCGCAGAACGTGCCGCCCGGTGTGCCCGGGCGGGGCCTCAGCCCGGAGAAACTGCACTTCATGGCGGCGGTGCCGCGCATCGACGGCATCAACTCGGACAGCGACCTGTCGGAGGCGACGGCGGCCATGGCGCAGGAGGTGTCCCGGCACTGGACCCTGCCCGGTGCGCCCCAGGTACGCCTCCTGCCGCGCGAGCTGCCGGCAGCGAACCTGCCCGCGGGCTTCGCGCACCCGGAGCGGGGCGTCGCCTTCGCGATCGACGAGAACAACCTGGCGCCGGTGTTCGTCAACTTCGAGCGCGACCCGTTCTTCCTGGTCGTCGGTGAGACCGAGTCCGGCAAGACGAACCTGCTGCGGCTGCTGATCAAGCAGTTGAGCGAGCGGTACGACGGGGACGACTGCAAGCTGTTCGTGATCGACAACCGGCGCGGGCTGCTGGACGTCACCCCGCGGACGCACCTGGCGGAGTACGTGCCGATGTCCAACAACATGGACCACCACGTGGAGGCCCTGTCGGGGCTGATGCGGCGCCGTACCCCGTCGGAGGACGTCACGGCACAGCAACTGCGCGACCGGAGCTGGTGGCAGGGCCCGACGGTGTACGTGGTGGTCGACGACTACGACCTGGTGTCGACGTCGAGCGGCAACCCGCTGGCGCCGCTGACCGAACTGCTGCCCTTCGCGCGGGACGTGGGCGTGCGGTTCATCATCGCCCGGAACTCGGCGGGCGCGAGCCGCTCGGCGTACGAGCCGTTCATGCAGCGCATGATGGAGCTGGGCGCGCAGGGCGTGATCCTGTCGGGTGACCCGCAGGAGGGCGACGTCCTCGGCGGGGTGCGCCCCCGGCCGATGCCGCCGGGCCGCGGCGTCTTCGTCTCCCGCCAGCGCGGCAACCCGCTGGTGCAGACGGGCCTGATGCCGCCGGACGCGCGGTAAGGGTCTGGCGCGCCGAGGGGGCGCCCGCCGGGTGGCGGGCGCCCCCTCCGTCTGTCCGGGAGCCGCTTCGCGGTGCTCATGGGCGGGCGGCTGCGTGGTGGAGCGGGCGGGGGACGCACAGCCTGCGTCCGGCCCTTCCGGGCGGGGCCCCGCACAAACCGCGTTGTCCGGGCGTCGGTGAGTCCCCTGGGTACCCGCGTGCGGTGGGGCCGGGCACGCGGAAGGGGCGGACACCTCCCGCGCGTGTCCGCCCCCGGCCGCCGGTGGCCCGGCTGGTACCGCTACTGCTTACATGAAGCCCTGTGCGGCCTTCTTGTCGCCCTGCTGGTAGGCCGGAGCGGCCTCGCGGACCGCCCTGGCGATCTGGTTCAGCGCCTGGTGGATCTCCCTGGCGCGGCGGTCCCAGTCGGTCTGCGCCGTCTTGTAGGCCTCGCGGGCCTCGCCCTGCCAGAGCTCCTGGAGCGAAGCGATCTTGGCCTGGATGGCCTCCAGGCTGATGTTGAGCCGCTTCGCCTGCTGCTCGATCGTGCTCGCGGCCTCCTGCAGGCTCGCGTAAGTGACGATCATGGTGCCGTCGTTGTTAGCCATCGGTCCTCCAACCGGTTCGTGCTGTGGTGAGTCGGCCGCCAGCGGTGCACGGCCGGAAGAGGTCAGTACTTGGCGAGGTTCGAGGTGCGGGCCTCGGTCGCGGCGTCACCCGAGTAGCCGTCCACCACGTCGACACCGCGGAGGGCGGCCTCGACCTCGGTGTCGGTGTTGCCGGCGATGGTACGGGCCGCCTCGATGGCCTCCTGGAACTTCAGCAGGAGCTTGCCGATGCCGACCATGTTCCGGTTGATCGCGTCCTGCTTCACGTTGAAGGCGCCGGCACCGATACCGGCCCAGCGGCCCTCCAGGCTGTCGATCGTCCCCTGCAGGGCCGAGAGCTGGCTCTTCACGTCGTCGAACTGGCGCGTCAGCTCGCCCTGGAGCTTCGTCAGCGCTACGCCATTGACCTTCTGCACTGCCATGCGATGTGTTCCTCTCTGGAGGTTCCCCGGTGGGTCGGATCTCCACCGTCGGGTGCGGGCGGCTTGTTCCTGCCGCTACGCCGTACGGCGTTTGCGGGCGAAGTAGAACGCTCCCCCCGCGACGACGACCACGACTGCGGCGCCGCCAAGGACGAGACCGAGGGAACTCCCGCCCCCGGTTTCCCCGCTGGAGCCTGTCACGGCCTGGGCCGGCGTGGCCTGGTCCTGCGGGGCTTGTGACGAAGCTGGTGCAGACGTGCCGGGCGTGGCGGGCGCCGCCGGTGTCGCGGACGAACCGCCGCCGGGCGCTGCGGAGTTCTCGTTCGTCAGCGGGTCGACGTTCGGGTCACCGGGCTTGCCGAGCCCGCGGTTGATGTGCGCGCCGGGGCGGACCACGCCGTGGCCCACGTAGTTGCTCGTGGTGCCGGGCTTCCACCCCTCGCCCTTGCCGGCGCTTTCCAGCATGACGCGCAGGACCTGGTTCGCGGTCCAGTCCGGGTGGTACGACCAGATCAGGGCTGCGGTGGCGGAGGCGATGGCGGTGGCGGCGCTGGTGCCGTCGACATCGCAGTAGCGCGTGAATGTGGCATCGCACCACTGAGGGATGCCACTGCCCGGAGCCGCGATGTCAACCATGTCGCCGTGCGTGGAGTACTTGCCGACCCGGCCCTCGGGGTCGGTACCGGCAACCCCTACAACCTCCGGAAGGGCACCAGGGTACTGACGCGTGTTCTCCTTGTTGCCGGTGTTGCCTACCGAGGCGAACATGAGCTTGCCCTTGCTCTGGGCATACTTCGCGGCTTCCATCATCCGGTCGGTCTTGCCGATACCTCCGAAGGACATGTTGATGATCTTCGCGTCACTGTCGGCTGCGGCGCGGATGGCGTCTTCGGCATCCCAGTTGTTCTTGCGCCGCTTGACGTCATCGGCCGCAATACGGTAAGGGATGATCTTGGCGCCTGGAGCAAGGCCTTGGAGACCTCCACCCTTCCCCGTGCCCGCGATCAGCTCGGCCATGGTGGTTCCATGGCCAGAGTAGTCATCAGTCTTGCCGTCCACCTCAGTCGCGTCGAGCCCTTTGAGTACCTGGCCCTTGAGCGAGGGCGTGGACGGGTTGACGCCCGAGTCGATGACCGCGACCTTGATGCCCTCGCCCCTGGTCTTCTGCCAGATCTTGTCGACGTGCATCGCGTCCAGGTACCACTGCTTCGCGCGGATGTCCTCCGCCGCAGCGGCCGGAGCCAGGCCGACGAAGCCGATGGCCCACGCACCGACCAGCGCGACCGCGCATGTGACCCGCCGCCGCAGTCGCCGCGTCGTTCCTGCTGTCATCCTGGCTCCCCTGCACCTTTCCTGTGGTCAGTCGATCACCGGCGGAACGGCGCCGCGCCGTCGGGACGTCCACGTCTCTTCGTCCTCGACCAGGTAGTCGGGGCGCTCCGAGCCGGGCTGTTCCTCGTTCTTCTGTCCCTTGCCGCGCTGGGAACGCGGGGTGCCCACCACGCCGTTCACACTGGGAGTCCCTCGGCCCGCCGAACGTGCGGCTGCCCCGGGATGGGCTCCGATGACGCTTCCCGTACCAGGGCGTGCGGCGGACGGGCGGCCCTGCGGCGCACCCTGTCCGCCGATCACCGTGCCGGTGGGAATGCGGGAGCCGCCGGCCCCACCCGGAGCCGAACGGGGCTGCGGCGTACCGCCCACGATGCCCGTGCCGGCCCGACCTGCCGCCGGCGTCCCGGGTCCACCTGCACGTCCGGTAGCCGGGGTGCCGGGGGTGCCCGGACGGCCCACCATGTTGTTCGCCGCCGGACCGCCGACCGTGCTCTGCCGCCCGGCGGCGGGAGCTCCGGGCGCACCCGGCGTGCCCGGACGGCCGACCACGTTCGACTGGCCGGGACCGGCGGGCCGGCCCGGCTGTCCGGGGCCCCCCTGTGTCACCTTCGGGCTTCCGGGAACGCCGGGACGGCCCACCTGGCTGGTGCTCTGGGGACCTGCGGTACGCGGGACGGCGGGCCCGCCCTGGTTCCGGCCGGTGGACGGGCCCTTCCCTGTGGCCGGGAGACCGGGGGTCATCGGCGGAGGAGTGAACGGGTTGCCGCTCGTCGCGGGTGCGGTCGGCGTGGGCGGAGGCGTCGCCGGAGCGGTGACCGGTGGAGCCGGGGGCGCGATGGTGTCGATCTGCATCGACGGGTCCAGGGTCGGAGGTGAGGCCGGCGGCGTCACACCGAGAGCACTCGTGTGGGCGCCACCGGTAGGCGCGCTACCTTCCGGAAGTCTCTGGTAAGCGCCTTGAGGCCCCTCAGCTCGCGCGGACCCCAAAGTAGCGGTACCCGCACCACTCCTCATCTCGCCACCGTCGAAGCTTCGTGTAGGCGGAGGCACCGCCGCCTTCAACCGTTCCGGGAACTTCGGGGGTTCCTGGGACGCCAGGGTCGACTCGGAGACCGCGTAGAAGGAGGCCAGGCGGTTCAGCTGGTTGATGGCTTCCTGGCGGTCGCGTTCCGCCTTGAGGGCCTTCTGGTAGTCCTCGTTGTCCGCCGTGCGCTCCGATGGGGGGAAGTCCGTGGGCTTCTTCGGGTCGGGGCGGTTGTCGCGGGGCGGGCGGGCGTTGCGGACGGAGGCCAGGCCCGTGCTGGCGACCTTCATCTGCGCGCCCACGATGTTGGCGAAGCTCGCCAGGTTGTAGGTGTAGGCCGCGAGGTCGGAGGCGAAGCGCTGGAACTCCGTGCCCGCCTCGCCCTTCAGGTCCACGGCTGCGGCGTCCTTCTTCAGGTCGCGGGCCGCGTCGTTGAGCGCCTTGCGGGCGGACTCCAGCGCCGTGCCCGCGGCCTCGAGGTCGGACGGGTTGGCCGCCTCCAGGAGGTCGAGCATGGCGTTGAGCGGCGCGTTCTCGAAGTTGGTCTTGCCGAAGAAGCCGCCGGGGCCGCTGCCCGGGCCGAAACCGATGCGGGCGAACTGGGCGGAGATGCGCTCCATCCGGTCCGTGGCGGTGAACGTCGACTGGATGCTGGCAGCATCCTGGGACTGCTGCTGCTGGGGGGTGAGGTTCTTCTCTTCGGTTCCCATGGCTTACCCCAGGTCCTTCGAGACGTTCGGCATGTCCGTGCGGGGCTGGTCCGGCGCCTCGGCCTTCTGGTCCTGCTTTTCGCGCTGTTCCATCGCCGTGTCCAGCCGTGCCTGGATGGCGTGGAAGCGGCGGCGGGTGTCCTCGTCGACGTTGTCGAAGCCGACGTCGGCCGCGCGGGCGCCGAGGCGGAGCAGCTCCATCTGGTCGGCCAGCAGCTTGGAGAGGGACACCAGTTCCTTGTGGACACGGGCGTACTGCGTGAAGAAGCCGTCCGCCTCGCCGAAGGGCAGGCTCGTACCGCTGAACGACCCGCGCTCGATGGTGTGCTCGGCGACCTTCTGGGGGCCGCCGGGGCCCGTCTCGAAGTCCGTCAGAAGCGCGTTGATCTTGGACTGGAAACTCCGTAGCGCGCCTGCGCCGCGCTCAAGGTCGGCCATGACCCGTGTCCCTCCCCGTTGTTCCTGCTGTCACGCATTGCGATCGAACTCTTGCCCTGTTCACCGATCGCACGCGTGCCACTCTATCCAGTGCCTCCGACAGTCCCAAGTGCCTTACCCATGGCGCGCCTTACGGCTTGACGCCGGAGAACGGCACTCCGGTTGCGGTCGGATCGCGTGGACACCGTCACCCGCCGGCGGGGCGCGCCGTCGTACGGTTGCGGCGACGGGCGTCACGGAGGGCGACCGCGGTGCCGGCGATGGCGGCGACGAGGACGCCGCCGCCCACGACGACGTACGTCGCGAGTCGGGCGTTGCGCTGCTCGGGCGTCTCGCCCAGGTGGAGTTCGGCCGGAGTAGGCGGTTCCGCCTTGGTGACGCCCTCGTGGGCGACCGGGGCCTCGATCGGCTTCTCGTCCTCCGTCAGGGCCCGGACGGGATCCACGACGCCCCACCCTACAAGCCGGTCGTGGCCGGCGACCGAGCGCTCCGCGGTCTGCTGGATCTGGGCGACGATCTGCCGTTGCGTCCAGTCCTTGTGCTTGGCCTTGATGAGCGCGGCGACCCCCGCCACGTACGGGGCGGAGAAGCTGGTGCCGTTGTCGGCGCAGTGGCCGCCGCCCGGCACAGTTGTGATCATGTCCACACCAGGGGCGGCGACGCCCACGAAGTCGCCGGACTGCGAGAAGGCGGCGCGCTCGTTGTTGCGGTCGGAGGCGGCCACGGCGAGGACGCCCTCGTAGGAGGCCGGGTAGGTCTTCTTGACGTTGCCGTCGAGGCCGTCGTTGCCGGCCGAGGCGATGACGACGATCTCCTTGTCCAGGGCCTTCTGGACGGCCTCCTTCAGGAGCGGCGTCGGCTCGATGGCGTTGGCCGTGTCCTGCGAGATGTTGATGACGTCGGCCTCCTCGTCGATGGCGTGCTGGATGGCCGTCGCCAGGGTGCCTGCCGTGCCGTTGCCGTCGGCGTCGTTCTGCTGGATCGGGATGATCGTGGCGTCCGGGGCGAGGCCGACGAAGCCGGTGCCCTTCATGGGGCGGGCGGCGATGATCCCGGCGACCTTCGTGCCGTGGCCGACGGTGTCGGTGGTGCCGTCCTCCTTGCCGCGCTCGACCTTGTTGCCGTTCTCGTCCTCGGCGTCCTTGGGGATGAGGTTGATCCCGCTCCCGACGTCCACGGCGGGCTTCAGTTGCGGGTGCGCGATGTCCACACCGGTGTCGATGACGGCGACGCGGACGCCCTTGCCGGTGGACTGCTTCCACACCTCGTCCAGCAGGACCCGCTGGAGCGCCCAGGGGCGGCCCTCGTACGGCTTGGCGGGGTACGTGCACTGGCCGGGCGTGTCGGCTGCGGCGGGCGGGGCGGGCAGGGTGACGCCGAGGAAGGCCGCCGCGGCCAGGGCGGCGGCCCGGCGCCTGTCCCTACCGGAACCCGTACCGGGACTGTTCGTGCTCATCGCGTACGCCTCCTGCCTCACGAGCCCTGCGGCTGCCTGGCCGCCGCCGTCGACAGGCGCGGACCGGTCGGCAGGAAGGCGGACCAGGCCGCCGGAACGGGCTGCGGGTCGACGTCCTTGTAACCGAGCCGGTTCTGGGCCTGCTGCGCCTCCAGGAGCCGGGCCTTGCGCTCCTCGGCCGAGCCGGAGGTGCCGATGCCGGAGTCGTCGGCCGCGTTGTCGCCGTTGGACTGCATCGCGTACCGCAGGCCGGTGTCGGTCACCAGGAACTGGAAGCCGGCGTCCGTGCGGGACCCGGTGAACTGGCGGAACAGCAGGCCGGTGCCGGGCGTGACGTACGCGCTGCTGGACCCTGTCGGCAGAGGCGCGGGGAAGTCGTCGCCGACCCAGGTGCTGAGGGTGGTGGAGCCGCTGTCCTGGTCGACCTCGCGCAGCACGTTGCAGACGGTGTTGGGGCTGCCCTCGCCGGTGCCGGCGGAGTTGACGGGCTTCGGGGCGTCCTTCGGCCACTTCAGGTCGGCGCCGAAGGCCTCGCTCGGCCGGAAGGTGCCGGCGTGGACGGGGGTGGCCTTGCCGTCCTGTCCGAGGTCGATCAGTTCGCGGCTGCTGAGCAGCAGCTTCGCGGTGAAGTCGGAGACGGGCGCCACCCGGCCGGGCAGGACGACGTAACTCTGCATCCTCGTTCCGTCGGGGGCGGTGAGGACCATGCCGACCTTGTTCACGTCGTCGGCCAGCTCACCGGGGACGTTCGCCTCGTCGCCGGGTCGCCCCTCGACGGAGGGGAAGTCGATCTCGTCGCCCTTGTGGAGGGTCTCCAGCCACCCGGCGGAGACGCGCTGCGGGGTGCGGCCCTGGCCGACGAGCTGGCGGAGGAGCAGTTCGTCCTTCTTCACCGGGTACGCGGTGCCGGCCCGGTCCACGATGTAGCGGGTGCGCTCCGGGGCGGGTCCCTCGACGTACAGGAGGTCCCCGCCGTCGAGTCGGCCCGAGCCCTCGGTCCTGTTCTTCTCCCGGTCGGCGAAGACGAACGCCGCCTTCTGGATGGCGCGCCCGCCCTCGACGGGCCGCTCGCACACGGCCCAGCGCTTGGCCGCGCCCGCCTCCTTCGCGTCGGGGAGCCGGTCGGGGGCGTAGGGGATGCCGAGGGTGGCGCCGTGCCGGATCTTCCCGTTGTCGAGGACGGATTCGTCGACCTTGATGACGGTCCCCTTGTCGGGGTTGAGGAGCAGCTTCGCGGAGGCCATGTTGAGGACGGGGTGGAGCTGCTTCGTCTTGCCGGTCTTCAGGACGACGTAGCGGGTCGTCGACTTGCTGGCGATGATGACGTTCTCGCCGGGGCTGTCCCAGTCCTTCGGGGCGACGGGGCGGAACATCCCCCACGCGCCGAACACGGCGAGCACCACGACGCCGACGATGACGCCGGGCAGGACCGCGCGCAGCGGGCGCGGCGCGCTCTCCTCGGAGCCGGTGGAGTTGGGCTGGACGAACTGGGCGACGAGTCTCCGCTTCGCGAAGGTGTAGGCGTTGAGTTCGTCCCGACGCGATGCCATGTATCCGGTGTCCCTCTCCCCGCTGGGCCGCTGCGTCCCCCTGGTCGCCAAGGGGCGCCGGCCGTCGTAACCGCCCCCCTACTATGCCTGCTGGAAGCCGGGCGGCTCTGCTCAGGTAGGGTGATCGCCCGGTCAACGGCCGTGTGAATTCGGCTTTTACGGACACGAGGGGGCAACGCGGCGATGGGTACGGCGACGCGCGCGCGCACGAGGCGGTCCGGCGAGGGACGCCCCGCCCGTTCCCGCGGGCAGCGCGGCAACGGCCGCCGGGCCGGAGGGCACCGCTCCGCCCCCGTTCCGAGGTCCGGGGCCCCTGCCGCCCCCGTACCGCGCCCGCTGTCGCGGGTCGGCCGCGTGGGCCCCTTCCAGCTCCGCCAGCTGGTCCTGGTCGAGCTGGCCCTGGCACTGGCGGCCGTCGGTCTCGCCCTGCGCGGGCTGTGGCTGGTCCCCACGCTGACCGTCGCCGTGGTCCTGCTGCTGCTCGCGGTGGTGCGCCGCCGCGGCCAGGCCGTGCCGGACTGGTCGTCGACGGCGCTGGCGCTGCGCGGGCGCCGCCGGGCCGCCGCTCCCGCGGCGGTGGACGTCGACCCGTCCCTGGCCCCGATCGCCGAGGGGCTGCCGGGGTTCCGGCCCTTCCCGTACGTGGACCGCAAGCGCCGCACGGTCGGCATGCTCGGCGACGGCACGTTCCTGACGGCGGTCGTGCGGGTGGAGGCGGGCGGCGCGGCACCGCGCCCCGCGTTCGGCGCGCGGTCGCTTCCCCTGTCGCTCCTGGGCGGGGCGCTGGAGGTGGACGACATCGTCCTGGAGTCGGTGCAGCTCGTACAGCAGGTGCGGTCCGCTCCGGCGCCGCACCTGCCGCAGCAGGCGGTGGCCCGGCTGTCGTACGCGCCGCTCCAGGAGCGGACCGGGGCGCCGGCGCTGCGGATGACGTGGGTGGCGCTGAAGCTGGACCCGGAGCGCTGCCGGGAGGCCATCGAGGCGCGCGGCGGCGGTGTCGAGGGCGCCCAGCGGTGCCTGGTGCGGGCGGCGGACCACGTGGCGAGCAGGATCACGGGCGCCGGGTTCGAGGCGGTCGTACTGGACCAGGAGGAGCTGAACTCCACCATGGCGACCGCGGCGTGCGCGAGCCCCCGGCTGGCGGCCCGCGCGCACCGCCCGGACGCCACGCCGCAGCGCCGCACGGTGGAGACCGCGCGGGTGTGGCGGTGCGACGACCGGTGGCACACCACGTACGCGGTGGGCCGCTGGCCCGCGCTGGCGGGCGGCGAGGGGTCGCCGCTGGCGAAGCTGGTGTCGCTGCTGACGGCGACGCCCGCGTACGCGACGACATTCAGCCTCGCCATGCGCCGGGGCTCGCGGCAGGGCGCCGTCGACGTGGCCGGGTACGTGCGCATCACCGGCGGATCGGACACCGAACTCATCGGAGTGCGAAGAGCGTTGGAGCAGGCCGCCCGGTCGGCCAAGGTCGGCCTGGTGCGGCTCGACCGGGAGCAGTTGCCCGGCGTGCTGGCGACGCTCCCGCTGGGAGGGACGCAGTGAGGCTCAGGACTCGGTCCGCTCGGGCACCGCGCGGGCTGTTCGGCCCCCGCCACGCGGGCCACAGCGTGGCCGTGGAGGGCATGGGCGCGCTGTCCCTGCCCGTCGGCGACGACGGCGTGGTCATCGGGGACGACGCGGAGGGCAATCCGCGGATCGTGGGCTTCCACCGCTCCGCCCCGTACGACGTGCTGCTCATCGGCGGGTTGTGGACGGCGCAGGTGCTGGCGCTGCGCGCGGCGGGCACGGGCGCGCGGGTCGCGGTGGAGACGGGACGCGCCCAGGCGTGGACGGCGCTGGCCCACGCGGCGGGTGCGGGCCTGGAGTGCGTCACGCTGCACGACGTGGGCCGGGTACCGCCGATGGGCGCCACCGTGGGCAGTCCGGTCGTGGTCGTCCGCGACTGCGGCATGCGGCCGCCGCGCGGCCGGGTCGTGTCGTCTCCCTGGCAGTCGGTGCTGACGCTGCTGCCCTATCTGAGCCCGGTGGCGCCCCGTCTGATGCGCGCGGCGACGCTGGTGGGCGTCCAGCGGGTGTCCCCGCAGGAGGCCGAGCGGATCGGGCGCATCCTGGGGCTGTCGCGGGCCGAGTACGAGGCGCTGCCGACCCTCGCGGACGGCGTGACGCTGTGGTGCGCGGGGCGGGAGCGGCACTGGGTGATGACGAGCGGCACGGACGCGGAGACGGGCCTGCTGGGCACGGCCCGGCGGATGGACTGAGCATCCGCCGCGACGGCGGTGCGGGTCTCGGGCCTTCTGTCAAGTGGCCGGTGCCGCCGGGCGTTCCGCACCTAGGATGCCGGAACGTGACCGGCCGTATGCGCGGTCGCCGTCTCGTCGACGCCCCAGACCCGTTCCAGGTCCGCGTGGATCACCTCGGATCACCGCGGACAGCCTCGGATCGCCTCAGCAGACCGGGCGGGGCCCGACGGGCCGTTCGTCCCAGCCGTTACCGAAAGGACTCGAGCGATGGGCAGCGCACAGGAGAAGGACGAGTTGTACGCCCTCGACATCTCCGGGGTGGAGTGGCACGGGGCTCCCGGCACCAGCCCCGACGAGGAACGCGTCGAGATCGCCTACTTGCCCGGCGGCGCAGTCGCCATGCGGTCGTCGCTGGACCCGGAGACGGTCCTGCGCTACACGGAGGCGGAGTGGCGGGCGTTCGTGCTGGGCGCCCGCGACGGGGAGTTCGACCTGAAGTGACCCGTCGGCGTCCTGCCCCGCGGGTGGCGGCGGACCGCGCGGCCCGGAGGTGTCCGGGCGGCCTGGTCCGCTGTGGCGTTCTCCGGGTGGGTCGGTTCGCCGTCGCTTCGTGGCGGTCGCCTGTGCCGTCGGTCGCGCGGCGTGCCTGCCGGACCGGATCGCCGGTGGGGCGGCACGCGTACGCGCCGGTGACCTGGCGTCAGCGCGTCCCGCGCCGGTCGTCTCCGCGGCGCACGTGATCACGCACGGCTTCCGGTACGTCACGGGACGCCGTGACGGGCGCTCCTGATGAGCCTCCACGGGTGGACGGGCCTGACGCTCGGGCGCCGTCGGCGATTAGGGTGGGATGGGCCGGCCATGACCCGCGCGGGCATGCGGTGCCCGCGGGGAGAGCCGGGCCACGGACGACAGGAACGGTCGCCCACACCCATGACGGCACAAGGGTGCTCGACCACACCAGGAGGCAAAGTGAACGGCGATCGGGACGAGATCCACCGGGGATGGAACGCTCCTCCCGTCGACGATCCGTCCGACATGGACGCCGCCGAGATGACGGGGGAGTTCACCATCGACTACACCCCGCCCGCCTGGTACACGCAGAACGCCGGGGGCGGGGACGCCCCGGCGGCGCCGGGTGCGACGCCGCCTCCCCCGCCGCCGACCGGGCAGCCGCTCCCCGTGCCCGGGCTTCCGCAGGGCGGCGGGTTCCAGCCACACGCCGCGCCGCCCGCCCCCGTGTCCGCCGCGCCCGCTGCACCTCCTGCGCCGCCTGCCGGACCGCCCGCCGTACCCATGGCGCCGCCGGAGGCCGTGCCGCAGGGTGCCGCGGCCGGGGAACCGGGCGGGGCGCCCGGCGGGGCGCCCGGCGGGGCGCCCGGCGAGGTGCCGGGGGCTCCCGCGGGAGCGCCGTACGCGGGGGCGGAGCCCTCTGCGTACGCGCCGCCCGCCGCGGCTCAGCCCGGCGCTCCCGCCACCGCGCCGTTCGGCGGGGGTGACGTGGAGAGCGGGGCCACGATGCGCTTCTCCCCCGCCGCGCTGAAGCAGGAGATGGAGGAGATCGCCAGGCGCGCCGAGGCCGAGGCGGCGGCCTCCGCCGAGGCGCGTCCCGCGCCCGCGGCCGGAGCGTACGACGCCTCCGGGGCCGGGGCGCAGGGCGAGGAGGGCGGCACGGGCACGCTCTCCGGCGACGGCGAGCGCTCCGACGGGGTCGACGGCCCTGACTCCCGGATCGAGGCGCCGTCCCCCGACGCTCCCGGCCCGGCGGAGGGCTCCCTCGGGGAAGGGCCTGTCGGGGAAGCCCCCGCAGGGGCGGACGACCGGGGCGGCGAAGTCGCGGAGGGTCAGGAGAGTCCGGAGGGCCGGGGCCTGCGGGACGGTCAGGACGACCGGGAAGGCCTGGACGGCCAGGACGGCCAGGGCCTTCAGGGGGTCCACGCCGCGGACGGCGGTGCCGGCCACGCCGAGCCCTCCGGTGGGCAGCCCGCGCCGGAGGAGGCGGCGGGCGCCCCGACCGTGCCAGGCGGGGCCGGGGCCCAGCCGTGGGGCCCGCAGGAGGCGCAGGACAGCGGTCCGGTACCCGGGCTGCCGCCGCTCCCGCCCGAGTTCCAGCCCGCCGCGCCGGCCACGGCGCAGCAGTGGCCGGGCGCCGCGCCCCCCACCGACCCGTCGGCCGCGCCCGCGCCCGCGTGGCCGGGCGCCGCCCCCGTACCCGGAGCGCAGCCCGCGGGCTACGGCTTCCCGCACCCTCAGGCCCAGCCTCCGGCGCCCAACGCCCAGGGCGGCCACACCCTCCCGCAGGCCCCGGACCAGAACGCCCACACGCCCCCGCCACAAGGCGGCTACGGCTTCCCGCACCCGCACGCCCAGCCTCCGGCACCCGACACCCAGGGCGGCCACACCCTCCCGCAGGCCCCGGACCAGAACGCCCACACGCCCCCGCCACAAGGCGGCTACGGCTTCCCGCACCCGCACGCCCAGCCTCCGGCACCCGACACCCAGGGCGGCCACGCCCTCCCGCAGGCCCCGGACCCGCAGACGCCGTACGGGCACGGTCAGGCACCGTACGCCCCGGCCCCCGGCCAGCACCCGCCCGCGCAGGCCCCCTACGGCGCTCCCGGCGGGCAGGCCCACCCCGGCCAGCCCCCGCACCCCGCCGCCCCGGCCCACCCGGCTGCCCCGGGCCGGCCCCAGCCCACCCCTCAGGGCGGCTACGGCTTCCCGCACCCGGGTGGGCCCCAGGACCAGCAGCCCCCGGCCCACCAGCACGGCCCGCACCCGCACGCCCAGCCCCCGGCCCCGGCCCCGGCCCCGGCCCCGGCTCCCCAGTACGGGCAGGCGCACCCGCAGGGAGCGCAGGCGGCGCCCGCCGACCCCCGTACCGGCGCCGGCTGGCCCTCCGCCGTGACGCACGACCAGCGCCAGCCCTCCGTGCCGGGCGCCCCGCTCGGGTACACGGCGGCCGTGGAGCTGTCCTCCGACCGGCTGCTGCGCAACACCAGGCAGAAGCCCAAGAGCAGCCGCAACCCGGCCGCCGCCTCGCGCTTCAAGCTCGGCGGCAAGAAGGAGGAGGCGGAGCGCCAGCGCAAGCTCCAGCTCATCCGCACGCCCGTCCTGTCCTGCTACCGGATCGCCGTCATCTCCCTCAAGGGCGGTGTCGGCAAGACCACGACGACGACCGCGCTCGGCGCCACCCTCGCGAGCGAGCGGCAGGACAAGATCCTGGCCATCGACGCGAACCCGGACGCCGGCACGCTCGGCCGCCGTGTGCGCCGCGAGACCGGGGCGACCATCCGCGACCTGGTGCAGGCGATCCCGTACCTCAACTCGTACATGGACATCCGCCGGTTCACCTCGCAGGCCCCCTCCGGTCTGGAGATCATCGCCAACGACGTGGACCCGGCCGTCTCGACCACGTTCAACGACGCCGACTACCGGCGGGCCATCGACGTGCTGGGCCGTCAGTACCCGGTGATCCTCACCGACTCGGGCACGGGTCTGCTGTACAGCGCCATGCGCGGTGTGCTGGACCTCGCCGACCAGCTGATCATCATTTCCACGCCCTCCGTCGACGGGGCCTCCAGCGCCTCGACGACGCTGGACTGGCTGTCCGCGCACGGGTACGCCGATCTGGTGCAGCGCTCCATCACGGTCATCTCCGGAGTGCGCGAGACCGGCAAGATGATCAAGGTGGAGGACATCGTCCAGCACTTCGAGACGCGGTGCCGGGGCGTCGTGGTGGTGCCGTTCGACGAGCACCTCGCGGCGGGCGCCGAGGTGGACCTCGACATGATGCGGCCCAAGACGCGGGAGGCGTACTTCAACCTCGCCGCGATGGTCGCCGAGGACTTCACGCGGGCGCAGCAGGCGCAGGGGCTGTGGACGGGCGACGGGCACGGGGCCATGCCCCCGCAGATGGCCCCGCCGCTGCCGGGCCAGCCCGCGCAGGGCCAGCCGGCACCCGGTCAGCCGATGCCCGGTCAGCCGATGCCGGGTCAGCCGATGCCGGGTCAGCCGATGCCGGGCGGCCAGCCCGCACCGGGACAGCCCGCACCCGGCCAGCCGTATCCGGGGCAGGGCCAGCCGGCGCCCGGCGGGCCGTACGGCGGGCAGCCCCCGTACGGGGCTCAGCCCCCCGTACCGGGACAGGCCGCGCCGGGGCAGCCGGGCCAGCCGTACGGACAGCCCCCGCAGGCCCCCGGCGCCTACGGCCAGCCGGGCGTTCCCCCGCAGGGCTGGGCGGGGCAGCCCCCGCAGCCGGGAGCGCCGCAGGCACCCCACCAGGGCGCCCCTCAGCAGCACCCCGGTTCCGGCCCCGCCCAGGGCACCGACCCCAGCGCGCCCGCGGCGGCACCGGCCTGGCCCCAGCAGCCGCAGCAGGCTCCCCAGGCCCCGCCCCAGCAGTAGGGCGGCGCGGCGCGGCGGAAGCCCCCCATCAGCGGGGGCCGACCCGCCGCGCCGCCACGCCACCCGCGCCCTCCCAAGCCACGCCCGCCCAACCCACGCCCCGGGCCCCGGCCGCACGCCGCCCGGCCGCCGCCCGACGGCGACCGGCGACCGGTGACCGGTGACGCTCGCCCCCGGACGCGGAAAGGGCCCGCACCGCATCCCTCCGGACCGGTGCGGGCCCTCCGCCTCCCGCGGGCCGCTCGACGGGCCCCGCGGGCCTACCGCCCGTCGTACTCCGCGGTCAGGGCGCGGCACCGCTTCACGTCGTCGGCCATGGCCTCCAGCAGCGCCTCGATCGAGTCGAACTTCCGCTGCCCCCGCACGTACGCGAGGAAGTCGACCGCCACGTGCAGCCCGTACAGGTCCAGCCCGACGCGGTCGATGGCGTACGCCTCGACGGTCCGCTCCGTCCCGTCGAACTGCGGGTTCGTGCCGACGGAGATCGCGGCCGGCATCCGCTCGCCGTCGGCCGTCAGCCACCCGGCGTAGACGCCGTCCGCCGGGATGGCCGTGTGCGGCAGGGTCTCGACGTTCGCCGTGGGGTAGCCCAGCTCCCGGCCGCGCTGCGCGCCGCGCACGACGACGCCCTCGACACGGTGGGGGCGGCCCAGGATCTCGGCGGCGCCCTCGACGTCGCCCTCGGCGACCAGCCGCCGGGTGAGCGTCGAGGAGAACGGCTGCCCGCCGCCCGCCTCGCCGGTCACGTACAGGTCGACGACCTCGACCTCGTAGTCGTACGTGGTGCCCAGCTCGGCCAGGTAGTCGACGTTCCCGGCCGCGCGGTGGCCGAAGCGGAAGTTCGGGCCCTCCACGACCACGCGCGCGCGGAGCTTGTCGACGAGGACCTTCACGATGAAGTCGGCGGGCGAGAGCTGTGAGAAGCCGGCCGTGAACGGCAGGACCAGCACCGCGTCGACGCCCAGCTCGCCCATCAGCTCGGCGCGCCGGTGGTGCGGGGCGAGCAGCGGGGGGTGGCTGCCGGGGCGGACGACCTCGGAGGGGTGCGGGTCGAAGGTGACGACGACGGCCGGCACGCCCAGCTCGCGGGCGCGCTCCACGGCCCGGCCGATGATCAGCTGGTGCCCCCGGTGGACGCCGTCGTACGAACCGATGGTGACGACGCTGCGCCCCCAGTCCTGGGGAATCTCCTCCAAGCCTCGCCAGCGCTGCACTGTGACCGCTCCTCGCCCGAACCCGTGTACGTCAGTACGTCATGACCGATACGCAGGTCTAAGGGTGCCATGCCGGTCTGGTTCGCCCCGCATCGGCATAGCGGCCGGTGCCCGGTCGGCCACGCTCACCGGTCCCCTCGGTCCCCCGCGCGCGCAGCCGCGCCCGCGCCGCACCCGGCGTCGTCACCGGCCCGGCCCTCCGCAGCACCGGACCCGGTACCGCCGCCCTCCGTACCGTCCCCGGCGAACCGCCCGGCATCTCCCCCGGTGAGGGCCCCGGCGGGTCCGGCCTGCCGCGCCGCGGCCCACGCGCGCAGCAGCCCGGCGAAGGCGGGCACCTCGGCGCCCAGGTCGGCGAGGCACCGGTCGAGGGCCGCCGTCCCGCCCGGTGTGCGGGCCAGCAGCGCCCCGGCCCGCAGGACGAGCGCACGGGTCCGGCCCTCCGGGCGGTCCGCCGCTCCGTGGGCGGCCGCCCGCAGCAGCGCCTCCGGCACGGCCGGGTGCGGCGCCTCGTCGCGCTCCAGGCGCAGGAGGACGTCGAGGAGTTCGGCGCGCGTGTCACGCGACACGGGCGTGCCGGGCGCCCCGAGTACGGGGGCGAGCGCGGCCCGCACCTCGGCGGGGCGGCCCCGCAGCAGGTCGGTGACGAGCGGGAACAGGGCGGTCCTGACGGCCGGGCCCTGCTCCAGGCGCCGGTCCACGTGGGCGGCGGCGAGGGCGGCGCCCTCCGGATGGCGGTCGACGTACTCGCTCACGAGGGCGGTGGCGCGGCGGGCCTGCGCCGGGGCGCGCACCTCCGCCAGGGCGTCGAGGACGTCGGCAGCCGTGGCGGGGTCGCCGTCGCGCAGCCCGTCCCGGAAGGCGTCGAGGACGGGGCCGGGGTGGGTGGTGAGCGCGGCGGCGAGGGCGCGGGCCGGGGGCCGCGGCTCACCGGCCCGGAAGGCGGCGAGGGCCTGGGGCAGGTGGCGGGCGCGGCTGTGCGGGTCGCGGACGAGGACGCCGAGGGCGGCGCCGTGCAGGGAGCGGTCGCCGGGGCGGGCGAGCAGGGCGAGGGCGGCGTAGCGGAGCACCTCGCGGTCGGCGTCGGCGGTGACGTGCGCGGCGAGGAGCGGACCGTAGGCGGCGGCTGCGACGCGCCGGGCGGGGCGCGCGTCGTCGTGCGCCCAGCGGTCGACGGCGCGGCACAGGGCGGCGGGGTCGTCGTGGACCAGGCCGGCGAGCAGTTCGTCGGCACGGGGGTGGGCGGTGGCGACGAGGGCCTCGCACAGGTCGTCGACGGCGA
This sequence comes from Streptomyces fradiae ATCC 10745 = DSM 40063, assembly GCF_008704425.1. Classification (NCBI taxonomy): domain Bacteria; kingdom Bacillati; phylum Actinomycetota; class Actinomycetes; order Kitasatosporales; family Streptomycetaceae; genus Streptomyces; species Streptomyces fradiae. The sequence goes on along the minus strand of NZ_CP023696.1, from coordinate 5,087,936 downwards.
GGTCCCGGTGGGTGTGGAGCAGCGCCTGGGCGACCCCGGCGACGGTGGGCCGCACGTGGGAGCCGGGTTCCGCGGGGAGGGGCCGCTCGTCGGTGAACCACCGGCACAGCAGCGGCTGCACGCCGCGCGGGTCGGCGGCCAGGTGCCGGGCGACGGCCGCCAGGTAGCCGGAGCGGCGCGGGCCGCCGGGCCGGCCGGGGCGGGGGCGGTCGGCGGGCAGGACGCGGCGCAGCAGGTCGAGGCGCTCGTCCTCGCGGAGCCGCAGCCGCTCCCAGAAGTCCGGTCCGTACGTGTCGGGGTCGCCGGCGGCGGGCCGGGTGGCGAGGCGGGCGGCCAGCGTCCGCAGGGCCGCGGCGTACGGCCGGGCGTCGGCCGCGCCCAGGAGCGCGCCGCGCAGCAGCCGCCGCGCCCACCGGTCGGCGTCGGCGGGGCCGCCGGCATGGCGGGCGAGCCGTTCGAGCCGTGCGGCGGCGGCAGCGGCGCCGTACCGGCGCTCCAGCATGAGCAGGGCCCGTACGACCACGCCCGCGCGATGCGGCGGTACCCCGCCGGCCCGGTCCCCGAAGCCGTTCGCCCCGTCCCGGCAGGGCGCCCCGTCCCGGCAGGGCGCCCCGTCCCGGCAGGGCGCGGCGCAGCCGCTCGCGCACCCGGCCGTGCTGCCTGGCGCGGCGCACAGGCACGGCGCCCCGCCGCTTTCCGGTGCCGTCGCGTACCCGCCCGGACCCGCGGGGGCGTAGCCGCCGGGCGCCGCGCACGCGCAGGGGGCGGGCCCCGGCACGGGCGGGGGCGTCGGCGTGTGGCCCGGCCATACCGGCCGGCCGACCGGTTCGAGGCCGCCGGGACACAGGTCGCCGGGCCACGGGCCGCCGGAGGACGGGTCGGTCACCTGGCCACCCGGCCGGTCGGCGGCCCCGGCAGACACGGACGCGCCCCCGTACGCCACAGGCGCGCCCGCTCCCGGCGAGGCGGCGGGCCCCTGCGGCGCGGGCCCCCGCGACACCGGGGCGGACCCCGCGGGGAACACGTGGCCCCGCAGCACCGCCCGCTCTCCGGTCTCGGGCGCCCCGGACCGTGGACGGCCGGACGGGGGCGCAGCGGCGTACCGCGCGGTGTCCTCGCGCGCCCCCTCCGCGGTGGAGGCGCCGGGCAGGGGGTCGAGCCGGAGGGTCGTCTCGACGGGCCGGGCGTCCACCGCATCCGTGTACCGCTCCGGCGCACCCGCGTCACCACCGCCGAGCCCGGCCCCGTGGAGGTCCGGCACGGCGAGGTCCGGCACGGCGAGGTCCGCCGCGTCGGGGCCCGGCCCGGCGGCACCGGAGCCTCCGCGCCCCGGCACGGCGAAGTCCGGCACGGCGAAGTCCGGCACCGCACGCCCCGGCACGGTGCGCCCCGAGACGGCGTGCCCCGACAGGCCGCGCCCCGGCACGCCGGACGCCCTCCCCGCACCCGAGGCACTCGTGTGCGCACCGCTCGCGGGGAGGGCGCCCGCAGGGGCCCGCCCCGCCTCCAGCGCCCGCCAGGCCGAGGGAGCGCGCTCCGCCGCGGGCCCGCCCCACCGAGCCGGACGGGGCCCACCCGCCTCGACCGGTCCCGGAACCGGCCGCTCCCCCGGCCGCCGCCCATCGGCGCAGCCGCCAGGCACCGGCCCGTACCCCGCCGTCGGCGGCCGCCCGGCCACCGCACGGCCCCCACCGCCGTCCACCGCCCGCGCCCCGCCACCGCCGGCCACCGCACCGCCGGCCACCGCACCGCCGGCCACCGCACCGCCGGGCACCGCCCCGAGGAACGCCCCGCCACCACCGGGCACCGCCCCGGACGCCCCGCCACCGAACGGCGCCGTCCTGACGGGCGATCCGTCCAGGACCGCACCGGCCAGGGCAGCACCGCCCACCAGCGCCCCGCCCGGAACGGACCCGTCAAGAGCCGTCCCGTCGAACACCGCCCCGTCGAAGGCCGCCGCGCCGAGGAGCGCCCCACTCACCGGCGCGGCGCCCCCGCGGGGCGCACCCTCGGGACCGGCTCCGCCCACCGGCACCGCACGGTGAGCCGCCCCGCGAGGACCGGCCCCACCCGCCGAAGCCGCCCCACCTGGAACCGCTCCGCCCGCACCCACCCCACCACGAGCCACCCCGGCCCCATCAGGCCACCCACCCCTCACCGCTCCGCCGCACGGCAGCCGGTCCGGTGGCGAGGCGTCCTCGCGGCGGGCCAGCACCAACGCCTCAAGGGCTGCGTCCAGGTCGAGGTGGGCGGCCTGCAGCCACTCCCCGAACTCCTCGTCCGCGAACCGGTACCCCGCACCCGCGGGAACCAGCAGCCCTTCGGCGAGTACCGCGGACGCCCAGCCGGTGCCCCACGGGAACAGCTCCTCGAACGCCCCCCGGTCCAGTTCGCCGTGGCCCGGCCCCAGGCAGCGCCGCGCCGCCTCGTGGACCCGGCCCGCGACCCGTGCGGCGAGGCCCCTCAGCTCCGCCTCCACCGGCGCCGGACGGCACCCGGCGGCGACGCGCCGGGCGGCCCGCAGGCACAGCAGGTTCAGGTGCGCGGCGAACAGGTCGTCCCGCGCGGCGCGCTCGGGTACCGCGCCGGGCAGCGCCGCCCGCAGGTCGGCGAGGAGCCGCAGCGCCAGCGGATGCCGGGCGTCCGGCGCGGCGAGCGCCCCGGCGGGCAGGCCGTACCGGGCACGCGCCTGCTCGGCCTCCTCGCGGGTCAGGTCCCCGACCGGTAAGGCGGCACCGGCCGGTGCGGCGGCGTGCGGGGCTGGGTCGTACCCGTACAGGCTGCCCGCCGGGTACAGGGGCCCCGCCGTCTCCCAGTGGGCGGGCCCGCAGGCGAGGGCGAGGCGCGCGCCGTGCCGCCGCAGCCAGCGCAGCGTGTCGGCGGTCCAGTCGGGCTGCCGGGCGGCGAGCGCGGGCGGCGTCTCCTCGGGGCCGTCCAGCAGGACGAGCAGGGGGCGGCCGGCGTCGGCGCCGAGCCGGGCGACCCGCCGGGCCAGGTCGCGCAGGGCGGCGGGGTGGGCGGCCGGGTAGGCGCTCCAGTCGCCGTCGGCCGCGGCGACGGCCCTGCCCGCCCGGCCCAGGACCCGGCCCACCGCGTCCGCGAGGGAGAGGTCGCCGTCCCGCAGATCCGCACCGCGCAGCCACACGGCGGGGGCGCCGCCCGTGCCGTGGCGGCGGGCCGTCTCGGCCAGCAGGGTGGTGCGTCCCGTGCCGGGTTCGCCCACGAGCGCGCACACCGCCGGGCGGGCGGCCGGCGGGCGGGGGTCGGCGCCGGGGCCGCCCGCCGTGAAGAGGGCGAGGTGGTGGTCGAGGTGGTGGCGCGGGACGGGGCGCACGGCGGGGGGCGCCGGATGGGTGAGCCCGGCGAGTCGGAGGGCGCCCGCGAGGTTGAGGTCGGGGCCGTAGGAGGGGACGGTGGCGGCGTTGCGGCCAAGCAGCCGCGCCAGGGGGCCGCCGGGGGCGCGGGCGGCGGCGGTCGCGAGGGGCAGGGCCGGCGCCGCGGTGGGGTGGCCGGTGCGCAGGGCCGGGGCGAGGACGGCCAGGACCGTGCCCGTGGCCGCGTCGAGGACGGGGCTGCCCGCGGCGTCGCCGCCCTGGAGCGCTTCGCGGCCCTCGGTGCCGATGGCCAGTGCCAGGACGTCGCCGACGGGGTGGGCGGTGCGCCCGTCGGCGTACGAGGCGGGGACGGTGGCCAGGACGCGGGCCTCGCGCCAGCCGAGGGCGTGGACGCGCACGTACGCCCCGTCCGGGGCGGGGCGGGTGGCGATGGCCAGGGGGCGCACGGCGAGGCCCTCGGCTCGGATGAGGGCCAGGGCGTCGGCGGGCAGTGCGGTGACCGCGTCGGAGGTGACCGCGCACCCACTGCCGTCGGGGGCGCGCAGCACGATGCGGCCGAGCCCGGCGATGGTCTCGTGGGTGGTCACGACCGTGCCGAGGTGGTCGGCGACGAAGCCGGTGCCGCGTGTCCGGCCGGCCTGGTCGCAGATGCTCACCAGCGTCGCCCGGTCCTGTCGTCCCATGGGTCGACGTTAGGTCCGGGCTGATCGGACCGGGAAACCCGGCCGGGCCACGCGCCCCCCAATGAGCCCGCCTTCACTCCGAGCGCCCGTCCAAGCGGGTGAATAGGCATTCTTGTGCGGAGAGAGACAAAGCGGAGGGGAATCGTGGAGCGGGTCCGGGCGACCGGCCCGCTCCACGATCGACCGGCCGGCACGCCCGCCCTCCCGTCCCCCGGGCCCTCGCGGCCCGGCGGATCGGCACGCCGCGTACCCGCCCCGCCCGCGACCGGCCGCAGGCCGGGCGATCAGCCGGTCGCAGCAGGGCGGACAGCCGGTCCCCGGCCGGAAGGGGCCGGACAGGCAGCCGGTCCCCGGCCGGAAGGGGCCGGACAGGCAGCCGGGCACAAGCCGGGCGGTGCCGCCCCCAGCGCCCCGTTCGGCGCGGCGTGGCCTCCGTCACCGACAGAGGCCCGGCGCTCATCGCCCACCGACGCCCGGCGTCCGACTCCCGCCGACGCCCGGCGCCCGACGCCTGGCGCCCGGCGCCCATCGCCCACGGACGAGCAGCCCCGTCGGCCACGGACGACGGTCACCCGCCATCCGCCCCATGGCCGGGCCCGACCGCGTCAGCCGAAGACGGCGACGCTCTTGGCCCGGCCCCCGCGCTCCTCGACGAGGGCCAGGAAGCGGCCCTCGGGGCCGAAGACGGCGACGGGGCCCTCCCCGTAGGCGGGCATGTCGATCCGTACGCCGTTGAGCAGCAGCTTCGCTCGCCGCTCGTCCACGTCCCAGCGGGGGAAGGCGGCAGCGGCGGCCTCCGCGATGGGCATGACGGTGAGCTGCTCCTGGAGCTGGTCCAGGGTGCGGGCCGCGTCGAGCTTGTAGGGGCCGACGCGGGTGCGGCGCAGGGCGGTCAGGTGGCCGCCGACGCCCAGGTCGGCGCCGACGTCGCGGGCGAGGGCGCGGATGTACGTGCCGGACGAGCAGACGACGGAGACGACCAGGTCGACGACGGGGGTGCCGTCCTCGGCGACGGCGTCGCGCATGTCGTACACGGTGAACTGGGAGACGGTGACCGGGCGGGCCGGGATGTCGAAGTCCTCACCGCCGCGCACCCGCGCGTAGGACCGCTTCCCGTCGATCTTGATGGCGCTGACCTTCGACGGGACCTGCATGATGTCGCCGGTGAGCTTGGCGACGGCCGCGTCGACGCCCTCGCGGGTGACGCGGGACGCGTCGGTGGACGAGGTGATCTCGCCCTCCGCGTCGTCGGTGACGGTGTTCTGGCCGAGGCGGATGGTGCCCAGGTACTCCTTCTCCGTCAGCGCGAGGTGGCCGAGGAGCTTGGTGGCCTTCTCCACGCCGAGGACGAGGACGCCCGTGGCCATGGGGTCGAGCGTGCCGGCGTGGCCGACGCGGCGGGTGCGGGCGATGCCGCGCATCTTGGCGACGACGTCGTGGGAGGTGAACCCGGCCGGCTTGTCGACGATGACGAGGCCGTCGCGGGGGCCCCTCCCGGCACCGGCCGGGAGGGGCGTGTTCGCTGTGCTGCTCATCAGGCGCCGGCGCCGTCCTCGTCGTCCGCCTCGGCGTCGTCCTCGTCGCCGGGCTTGCGGTACGGGTCCGCTTCGCCCGCGTAGGTCTTGCCGGTGGACACCTGGCGTACCTCGGCGTCCTTGGCGCGCGCCTTGTCGAGGAGGTCCTCGATGGTGCGTGCGTTGTCGGGCAGGGCGTCCGGGACGAACGTCAGCGTCGGCGTGAAGCGGACGCCGGTCTGCTTGCCGACCTCGGAGCGCAGGATGCCCTTGGCGGACTCCAGCGCGGCGGCGGACGCCGCGCGCTCCTCCTCGTCACCGTAGACCGTGTAGAAGACCGTGGCCTCCCGCAGGTCGCCGGTGACGCGGGCGTCCGTGATGGTCACGAACCCCAGCCGCGGATCCTTGATTCGCCGGTCCAGGGTCTCCGCGACCACGACCTGGATGCGATCGGCCAGCTTGCGGGCCCGCGCGTTGTCGGCCACCGGTCCGTCTCCTCTTCCGTCTTGCTTTCACTCTTCATCGTCGGTGTGCAGGCGCCGCCGTACGGACAGCAGCTCCACCTCGGGCCGGGCGGCGACGAGGCGTTCACACCGGTCCAGTACCCCGGTGAGGTGCCCGACGTCCCCGGAGACCATCGCGACGCCGATCTCGGCCCTGCGATGGAGGTTCTGGTTGCCGGTCTCCGCCACACTCACCGCGAATTTCCGCTGGAGTTCGGCGACGATCGGCCGGACGACGGAGCGCTTCTCCTTGAGCGACCGTACGTCGCCGAGGAGCAGATCGAAGGACAGCGTCCCCACATACATGAATGGTCCGGATGTCCCGCCGGTTCGGGTTCGGGTGGCCCCGCCGTCACTGGCGGCGGGGACATCCGAACCGTACACGCAGCGGCCGGGGCCGATCGACGGAAATTTCCTTCCGCCGACCGGCCCCGGCTTCCGCTCCCTGAAGTCGCTCCGGCTGGGTCAGCCGCGCGGCTTCTCGCGCATCTCGTACGTCGCGATGACGTCGTCGACCTTGATGTCGTTGAAGTTGCCGAGGTTGATACCGCCCTCGAAGCCTTCGCGGATCTCGGTGACGTCGTCCTTGAAGCGGCGCAGACCCTCGATGTTGAGGCTCTCCGCGACGACCTTGCCGTCGCGCAGGAGGCGCGCCTTGGTGTTGCGCTTGACCACGCCGGACCGGATGAGGACACCGGCGATGTTGCCCAGCTTGGACGAGCGGAAGACCTCGCGGATCTCCGCGGTGCCGAGCTCGACCTCCTCGTACTCCGGCTTGAGCATGCCCTTGAGGGCCGCCTCGATCTCCTCGATGGCCTGGTAGATCACCGAGTAGTACCGGACGTCGACGCCCTCGCGCTCCGCCATCTGCGCGGCACGGCCGGCCGCGCGGACGTTGAAGCCGATGACGATGGCGTCGGAGCCCATCGCCAGGTCGATGTCGGACTCGGTGACCGCACCCACACCGCGGTGCAGGACCCGGATGTCCACCTCTTCGCCGACGTCGAGCTGGAGCAGCGAGGACTCGAGGGCCTCCACCGAACCGGACGCGTCGCCCTTGATGATGAGGTTGAGTTCCTGGATCTGACCGGCCTTGAGCACCTTGTCGAGGTCCTCGAGGGACACCCGGCGGACGCGCTTGGCGAAGGCCGCGTTGCGCTCGCGCGCCGCGCGCTTCTCGGCGATCTGGCGGGCCGTGCGGTCCTCGTCGACGACGAGGAAGTTGTCGCCGGCGCCCGGGACGTTGGTGAGGCCCAGGACCAGGACGGGGGTCGACGGACCCGCTTCCTCGACGTTGTTGCCCTTGTCGTCGAGCATCGCCCGGACACGGCCGTACGCGTCGCCGACCACCATCGTGTCGCCGACCCGCAGCGTGCCGCGCTGGACCAGGACGGTCGCGACGGCGCCGCGGCCGCGGTCGAGGTGCGACTCGATCGCGATGCCCTGCGCGTCCTGCTCCGGGTTGGCCCGCAGGTCGAGCGAGGCGTCCGCCGTGAGGATGACGGCCTCGAGCAGGGAGTCGATGTGCAGACCCTGCTTGGCGGAGATGTCGACGAACATCGTGTCGCCGCCGTACTCCTCGGCGACCAGGCCGTACTCGGTGAGCTGGCCGCGCACCTTGACCGGGTCCGCGCCCTCGACGTCGATCTTGTTGACCGCGACCACGATCGGCACGTCGGCCGCCTTGGCGTGGTTCAGCGCCTCGATCGTCTGGGGCATCACACCGTCGTTCGCCGCCACCACGAGGATCGCGATGTCGGTGGACTTGGCACCGCGGGCACGCATGGCGGTGAACGCCTCGTGACCCGGGGTGTCGATGAAGGTGATGCGGCGCTCTTCGTCGTTGACCTCGGTCGCCACCTGGTAGGCGCCGATGTGCTGGGTGATGCCACCCGCCTCGCCCGCGACGACGTTGGTCTTGCGGATCGCGTCGAGCAGGCGGGTCTTGCCGTGGTCGACGTGACCCATGACCGTGACGACCGGCGGACGCGGGGCGAGGTACTCCTCGCCGCCCTCGTTCTCGCCCCATTCGAGGTCGAAGGACTCGAGCAGCTCGCGGTCCTCCTCCTCGGGGGAGACGATCTGAACGGTGTAGTTCATCTCGTCGCCGAGGAGCTGCAGCGTCTCGTCGGAGACGGACTGCGTGGCCGTGACCATCTCGCCGAGGTTCATCATGACCGCGACGAGCGACGCCGGGTTGGCGTTGATCTTCTCCGCGAAGTCGGTGAGGGACGCACCGCGCGACAGGCGAACGGTCTCGCCGTTGCCGCGAGGCAGCATCACGCCGCCCACGGACGGGGCCTGCATGGCCTCGTACTCCTGGCGCCTCTGACGCTTCGACTTGCGGCCGCGACGGGCGGGACCGCCCGGACGGCCGAACGCGCCCTGCGTGCCACCGCGGCCACCGGGGCCGCCGGGACGGCCACCGAAGCCGGGACGGCCGCCGAAGCCGCCGCCACCCGGAGCACCGGGACGGCCGGCGCCGCCACCGCCGCCACCGGGACGGCCGGCGAAGCCGCCGCCACCGCCGGGACGGCCGGCGAAGCCGCCGCCGCCCGGACGGCCGCCGGGGCCGCCGGGACGCCCGCCGGTCGCGGGACCGCGGCCGCCGGGGCCGGGGCGCGGACCGGCAGCGGGACGCTGCGGCATCATGCCCGGGTTCGGGCGGTTGCCGGCGGGGCCGCCACCCGGGCGCGGGGCCTGGGGACGCGGCATGGAGCCGGGCGTGGGACGCGGGCCGCCGGGACCCGCCTGCGGACGCGGGCCGCCGGCCTGACCGGGAGCCTGCGGACGCGGACCGCCGGGAGCGCCCGGCGCGCCGGGACGCGGGGCGCCGCCGGGACGGGGCGCCTGCGGGCGCGCCATGCCGGTGGAGCCGCCGGAGGTGAAGGGGTTGTTGCCCGGACGCGGACCGGCGGGGCGGGCGCCACCCGGACGGGGGGCCTGCTGGCCGGGGCGCGGGGCGCCCTGGCGTCCGCCGCCCTGCTGGCCGCCGGGCGTCTGGGGACGCGCGGCGGGGCGGGGGCCGGGGGTGGCACCGGACCGGGGACCGGCGGCGGGAGCCGACGGCGGCGCGGTGAACTCGGGCCGGGTCGGGGCCGGGGCCGCCGGGGCCGGCTTGGCCGGGGCGGGCTTCGGACCCGGGGTGGGGCGCGGGCCGGGGGCCGGCGCCGCGGGCTTCTCCGCGGCGGCGGGCCTCGGCGCGGGCGCACCCGGCTTCGGGGCCGCCGCGCGGGGGGTGCCGCCTGCCTGCGCCGGGGTGGGCGCGGCGGGCTTGGCGGGGACGGGGGAGCCCTCGCGCCTGGCGGCGGGGGCTGCGGGCGCTGCCTTGCGGGGCGCGCCGGGCTTGGCAGCGGACTTGCCGGCGGAGCCGGGTCCCTGCAAAGCGTCGGTCAACTTGCGGACAACCGGCGCCTCGATCGTCGAAGACGCCGAACGGACGAATTCACCGAGTTCCTGGAGCTTGGCCATGACGACCTTGCTCTCCACACCGAACTCCTTGGCGAGTTCGTATACCCGGACCTTAGCCACTTCGCTCCTTTGAGGTCCGGTGTACCGCCGGACCGTCGCTACTTCATGGGCGTACTCATCGCGTACTCATCGAGTGCTCATCGCAATCTCGACCTACTTCCAACTCGCGAGGTACCTGACCGCACGGGCTCTCCCCGTGCCGTGCTTCTTTCCTTACGGTGCCGCCTGCTCGATGTGGCGTCGTACGTCCGCGGTGTCGAGCGGACCCTGGACCCGGAGGGACCGGGGGAACGCCCGGCGGCGGACCGCCAGATCGAGACAGGACGGGTCGGGATGCACATAGGCACCCCGACCTGGCAGCGTACCGCGCGGATCGGGGGCGCACTCGCCCTCGATCGCCACGATCCGCAGCAGATCGGTCTTGGCCGCCCGCTCCCGACATCCCACGCAGGTTCGCTCAGGGCATGTGAGGGCATGCGTCCGGCCAGACACGCTTAAGTCTACCTCCCCGCACCGACCTCACCCCTTTGGGGCAAGAATCGAACGGTTGTTGTCGTGATCCGTACGGGGGTCGTACGGGACCGCACCACCCGCGCCGTGAGGCGGGAGGGAGCGGACGTGGTACCGCCGTGATGCGGGGTGGTCTCGCTGTGGCACAACGTGACCACCCCCGACTCTATTCCCCGGCGGGGGGCGCCGTCTGCTCGGTATCGGGCCGGATGTCGATGCGCCAGCCGGTGAGGCGGGCGGCGAGGCGGGCGTTCTGGCCCTCCTTGCCGATCGCCAGGGAGAGCTGGTAGTCCGGCACGGTGACGCGGGCGGACCGGGCGGCCAGGTCGACGATCTCGACCTTGGACACCCGCGCCGGGGACAGCGCGTTCGCCACCATGTCGGCCGGGTCGTCCGACCAGTCCACGATGTCGATCTTCTCGCCGTGCAGCTCGGCCATGACATTGCGCACACGGCCGCCCATGGGGCCGATGCAGGCGCCCTTGGCGTTGAGCCCGGAGCGCGTCGACCGTACGGCGATCTTCGTGCGGTGGCCGGCCTCGCGGGCGATCGCGGCGATCTCGACGGAGCCGTCGGCGATCTCCGGGACCTCCAGCGCGAACAGCTTGCGCACGAGGTTCGGGTGGGTGCGGGAGAGGGTGACGGAGGGGCCGCGCACGCCCTTGGCGACGCGGACGACGTAGGTGCGCAGGCGCAGGCCGTGCGGGTACTCCTCGCCCGGCACCTGCTCCTGGACCGGGAGGATGGCCTCCAGCTTGTCGTCCAGCTTCACCAGGACGTTCTTGGGGTCCTTGCCCTGCTGGACGACGCCGGCGACGATGTCGCCCTCGCGGCGCGCGTACTCGCCGAAGGTCATGTCGTTCTCGGCGTCGCGCAGCCGCTGCTGGATGACCTGGCGGGCGGTGGTCGCCGCGATGCGGCCGAAGTCCGACGGGGTGTCGTCGAACTCCTTGGGCTCCTGCCCCTCCTCCAGGTCGGCCGGGTCCTCCTTCGCCCACACCGTCACGTGACCGGTCTGCCGGTCCAGCACGGCGCGGGCGTGGCGGCGGGCTCCCTCGGTGCGGTGGTAGGCGATGAGGAGGGCCGACTCGATCGCCTCGACCAGCAGCTCGAAGGGGATCTCCTTCTCCTGTGCCAAGCCCTTGAGAAGCTTCACATCGATGTCCACGGCTACGCCTCCTCCTCTTCCTTCTTGTCCTTGCGGTTGAACTCGATCTCCACGCGCGCCTTGGCGATCTCGGGGAACTCCACGCGGCGGGTGGTGGCCTTGCGGCCCTTCACCCCGGGGACCTCGACGTCGAGCCCTTCGCCGTCCACGCCGAGGACGCGGGCGACGAGCTCGCCGCCCTCGTGCAGCCGGAACCTCACCAGGCGCCCGGTGGCGCGCACGAAGTGGCGGTGTTCGGTGAGGGGGCGGTCGGCGCCGGGGGAGCTCACTTCGAGGAGGTACTCCCCCTCGCCCATCGCGTCCGTCTCGTCGAGCTTCTGGGAGATGGCGCGGCTCACGTCGGCGACGGCGTCGAGTTCCACGCCGTCGTCCGAGTCGATGACGACCCTCAGCACCGTGCGGCGGCCCGCCCGGGACACCTCGATCTCTTCCAGATCCAGCTGCCTGTCGGTGACCAGCGGTTCAAGCAGCCCGCGCAGCCTCTCGCTCTGGGTGGTGCTCATCCGGGTGACTCCTCGGCCGCGTGTGCTGTTGTGGGTTCGTCGCGTGTCAGACAAAGGGTATCCGGTCGCGGAGGGTGTTGCCGTCCACCGTGGCCACCCGCGGGTACGCTCGCCTGCGGTGATCATCATCCGATCGGCATCATCGGATCGGCATCGCCCGGCCGGCATCCGGCCGGCATCGTCCGGTCTTCGGCCGATCTTCCGTCCGGTCTTCCTGAAGGGGTGACGCGTGGGGCGCTCGGGGCTGACGCGGAGACGTGCGCTCGTCACGGCGGCGACGGCGGCCGGGGTGCCGGGCGTCCTGGCCGGCTGCACGGGGCCCGGTACCGGCGGGGGCGGCGCCGCCCGGCCCTCCGCCGCCGAGGCGGCGCGCCGCGCCGAGCTGGCCCTGCTCCGCCGTTCGGCGGCGGTGAGCGGGGTGCTGCTGGCCGGATACGACGAGGCGCTGGCCGCCCACCCGGCGGCGCTGGGCACGCGGCTGGCCCCGCTCCGCGAGGCGGCGGCGCGCCATGTGGCGGCGCTGACCCCGCCGGGAGAGCGTGCCCCCGCGACGGCCTCGACCGGCGCCCGTACGGGGTCCCCGGACCCGGGCGCGGGCTCCCGCGCCCCCGGTACGGGCTCACCGGACGGCCGTACGGCGGGTCCGGACGCCGGTGCGGGCCCGCCCGGGGCCGGTACGGCGTCCGGGGCCGGGGCCGCGGGAGTGGCGGCGTCCGGCGCCTCGGCGGGCGGGGCGTTCCCGCGCGGGGTGCCGGCCGAGCCGGGGGCGGCGCTGGCGGAGCTCGCCGCGCTGGCCTCCCGTACGGCCGCCGCGCACACCGCCGCGCTGGTCGGCGCGCCGCCGGAGTCGGCCCGGCTGCTGGCGTCGGTCGCCGCGGCCGGGGCGGCGCAGGCCTACCTGCTGGGCGAGGGGGGCCGGGGGTGAGCGCGCTGGAGGCCGTGCAGGCGGTGCTGGCCGCGGAGCACGCGGCGGTGTACGGGTACGGCGTGGTCGGCGCCCGGGTCGGCGCGGCGCGCCGGGAGGAGGCCGCGGCGGGCCTCGCGGCGCACCGGGCGCTGCGGGACGCCGCCGCGCGGGCGGTGCGGGACCTGGGCGGCGAGCCCGGCGTGTCGGCGCCCGCCTACGCGCTGCCGTTCCCGGTGGCCGACGCGGACGCGGCGGTGCGGCTGGCCGCCGTACTGGAGGACCGGGTCGCGGGCGCGTACGCCGACCTCGTGCGGGCCGCCTCGGGCGCCGCGCGGCGGGACGCGGCGGCGGCGCTGCGGGAGGCGGCGGTGCGGGCCGTGCGCTGGCGGGGCGGCGGCGTAGCCTTTCCTGGGCTCGCCGAGCGACCGTGAGCCCCGCTCACCCGCGCCGCAGTCCCGGGCGCAGTACCGAAAGGTGGCCCCGCACGCATGGCCCACGCCGCTGACGCCCCCCTGTCCGAACCGCCGCGCCGCCTGGTGCGGGCGCTCGGCGAGACGTACGGCGAGGACGCCGCGGGCGCGTGGCTCGGCGAGCTGCCGGACACCGCGCGCCGGGCGCTGGGAGAGCGGGGCGCGACCGCCGAACGGGTGGTGGAGCCGGGCGGGCGCAGCAGTGTGGTGGCCCTGGTGCGGCTTCCCGGCGGAGAGCCGGCCGCGTTGAAGCTGGCGCCGCCGTTCGCCGCGCCCGCTCTGGAGCGGGAGGCGCTGGCCCACTGGAACGGCTGGGGCGCGGTGCGGCTGCTGGACGACGCCCCGGACGGTCCCGGCCTGCTGCTGGAGCGGCTGCGGCCCGACGTGTCGCTGCGGTCCCTGCCGGAGGCGAAGGCGCTGCTGGAGGCGGCCGGCACGGTGCGGCGGCTCTGGGTGGAGCCGCCGGAGGGGCACCGCTTCGAGTCGGTGGCCGACCGGACGGCGCGGATGGCGGAGGCGATGGCCCCGCTCCGGGCGGACGAGGCGGTGGGCGCCCTGGTGGCCGCCGCGCTGGAGGCCCGTGAGGCGCTGCTGGCCGACGCGGCGGAGGCGCTGCTGCTGCACGGCTGCTTCCGGCAGGGCAAGGTGCTGGCCGGCGACCGGGCGCCGTGGCTGGCGGTGGGGCCCGAGCCGGTGGTGGGCGAGCGGGCCTACGACCTGGCGCGGCTGGTGCGGGACCGGGTCGAGGACCTGGTGGCGGAGGCGTCCGGGCCGGTGGCGGCGCGGCGGCGGGTGAGCCGGCTGGCGGGGTCGCTGGACCTGGACGCGGAGCGGGTGCGCGGCTGGACGCTGTTCCGTGCGGTGGAGGCGGGCACGCGGGCCCTGGCGGCCGGGCGGGAGCGCGAGGCGGAGCCGCTGCTGGAGTTCGCGGGCTGGCTCTGAGCCGCCGGTGGCCGCAGGCCGCGGAGCGCGGGGCGGAGGCCCTGGACCGGGCGGTGGGACAGAGGTCGTGAGGCGGAAGGCCGTGGACCGGCGGTGGGCACATGCCGTGAGGCGGAAGGCCCTGGACCGGCGGACGGTCGGGTGTGGGCCCTGGGGCGGTCTGCGGTGGACTGCGGGTGGCGGCCGGCCTGGGGCGGAGCCGATGGGTGGCGGTCGAGTCGAGGGCCGGGGCGGGGTTGCGGCCCGGAGGTCGGGAGCGGGGTCGGCGGCGGGGGTCGCCGGCCGGGGGCGGTGGGCCGCGGGAGGCGGGCGGCCGGGTTGACGGCCGGTGCCGGCGGTCGGGCGGGCGCCGGCGTCATGTCCGCCGGGGTGCGGGTGGGCGGTGGTGGACCGGGGCACCGAGCGGCCCCGTGGGTGCACTATGGGCGTATCGCACAGAATGCGCGGTAGTGCTTCGACGGCAGGGGGTCGTCATGGGCGAGGAACTGCTGACCGCGGCCGTACTGGCGGGCGTGGCCGTCATCGTGTACGTCGGGGCCGCCGCGCGGGTCGTCCGCCAGTACGAACAGGGCGTCGTCCTGCGGTTCGGGCGGCTGCGGAGCCGGGTGCGGGGGCCGGGGCTGACCTTCGTCGTGCCGCTCGTGGACCGGATGCACAAGGTCAACATGCAGATCGTGACGATGCCCGTGCCCGCGCAGGACGGCATCACCCGCGACAACGTCACGGTGCGGGTCGACGCGGTGATCTACTTCAAGGTGGTCGCCCCGGTGGACGCCGTGATCCGGGTCGAGGACTACCGGTTCGCCGTCTCCCAGATCGCCCAGACCTCGCTGCGGTCCATCATCGGCAAGAGCGACCTGGACGACCTGCTCTCCAACCGGGAGAAGCTGAACCAGGGCCTGGAGCTGATGATCGACAACCCGGCCGTCGAGTGGGGCGTCACCATCGACCGCGTCGAGATCAAGGACGTGTCGCTGCCCGAGACCATGAAGCGCTCCATGGCCCGGCAGGCCGAGGCCGACCGCGAGCGGCGGGCCCGGCTGATCAACGCGGACGCGGAGCTGCAGGCGTCCAAGAAGCTGTCGCAGGCGGCGCGGGAGATGTCCGAGACGCCCTCGGCGCTCCAGCTGCGCCTCCTCCAGACGGTGATGGCGGTCGCCGCGGAGAAGAACTCGACGCTGGTGCTGCCGATCCCGGTGGAACTGCTGCGGTTCCTGGAGCGGTCCGCGGAGGCCGCCGAGCACCGGACGGCCGAGCGGTCCCCCGCCGGGCGGTCCGGGGGCCGGGCGGCCGGGGAGGCCCGGGAGGGCCAGGGCGGCCGGGAGGACGCCGTCACGGACGGCGCCGGGCCCTCCGCCGCGCTCGCCGGGGCGCGCCCCGCGGGCCTGCGCGGCGGCGGACGACCCGAGCCGGCCGCCGAACCCGAGGGCGGAGCCCGCGCCCCGGACCGGACGCGGACGGCCGCCGCCGCGCCCGGACGCGCATCGGCGCCGACCGCCCCGCCGGTGCGGGAGGACGACGCCGGTACGGCGGGGTGCCTCTGACGGTCGCCGGGTGATGGGCCGCCGGGTGCGGGCCGCCCGTCGGCGTGGCTACGCGGCGCGGGCGGCCCGCGGGAGCCCCGGCAGGGGGCGCCCGCCGGCGTGGGCTACTCGGCCGTGAGGCGGGCCACCGCCTCCTCGACCGTCAGCTCCTCGCGCTCGCCCGTACGGCGGTCCTTCAGCTCCACGACGCCCTCGCCCGACCGGCGCCCGGCGACGAGGATCCGGGGCACGCCGATCAGCTCGGCGTCGGTGAACTTCACGCCCGGCGACACCCCGGCCCGGTCGTCGACCAGGACCCGCAGCCCCGCCTCGCGCAGCTTCTCGGAGACGTCCAGGGCCAGCTCGGTCTGGAGGGCCTTGCCGGCGGCGACGACGTGGACGTCGGCCGGGGCGATCTCGCGCGGCCAGCACAGGCCCTTGTCGTCGGCCGTCTGCTCGGCGAGGGCGGCGACCGCGCGGGAGACGCCGATGCCGTACGAGCCCATGGTCACGCGGACCGGCTTGCCCTGCTGGCCGAGCACGTCGAGCTGGAAGGCGTCGGTGTACTTGCGGCCGAGCTGGAAGATGTGGCCGATCTCGATGGCGCGGTCCAGCTTCAGGCCCGTGCCACACCGCGGGCAGGGGTCGCCCTCCTCGACCACGACGACGTCGAGGTAGTCGTCCACCTGGAAGTCGCGGCCGCAGACGACGTTCCTGGCGTGCTTGTCCGGCTGGTTGGCGCCGGTGATCCAGGCCGTGCCGGGGGCGACGCGCGGGTCGGCGATGTAGCGGACCTTGTCCAGGCCCTGCGGGCCGACGTAGCCGCGCACCAGGTCGGGGCGGCCGGTGAAGTCCTCGGCGGTGACCATCTCGACCACGGCGGGCGCCAGGTGGTCCTCCAGCTTGCCGAGGTCGACCTCGCGGTCACCGGGGACGCCCACGGCGACGATCTCGCCGTCCACCTTGACCAGCAGGTTCTTCAGCGTGGCGGACGCCGGGACGCCGAGGTGCTCGGCCAGCGTCTCGATGGTCGGCGTGTCCGGGGTGTCCAGCTCCTCGACGGGGCCGTGCCCGGAGCCGTCGACGGGCGCGCCGCCCGCGAAGGTGACGGCCTCGGTGTTGGCCGCGTAGTCGCAGGACGGGCAGTACACGAAGGTGTCCTCACCGGCGGCAGCCGGGGCGAGGAACTCCTCGGAGGCCGAGCCGCCCATGGCGCCCGACACCGCCGAGACGACCTTGTGGCGCAGGCCCAGGCGGTCGAAGATCCGCACGTACGCCTCACGGTGCAGGCGGTACGACTCGGCGAGGCCCTCGTCGGTGGTGTCGAACGAGTACGAGTCCTTCATGTGGAACTCGCGGCCGCGCAGGATGCCCGAGCGGGGGCGGGCCTCGTCGCGGTACTTGATCTGGATCTGGTAGAGGATCACCGGCAGGTCCTTGTAGGACGTGCACTGGTCCTTGACCAGCTGGGTGAAGATCTCCTCGTGGGTGGGGCCGAGCAGGTAGTCGGCGCCCTTGCGGTCCTTGAGGCGGAACAGCTCGGCGCCGTACTCCTCCCAGCGGCCGGTCGCCTCGTACGGCTCCTTGGGCAGCAGGGCCGGGAGCAGCACCTCCTGCGCGCCGATGGCGTCCATCTCCTCGCGCACGACGCGCGCGACGTTCTCCAGGACCTTCTTGCCCAGCGGCAGCCAGGACCAGATGCCGGCGGCGTTGCGGCGGACGTAGCCGGCGCGGACGAGCAGTTTGTGGCTGAGCGTCTCGGCGTCCGCCGGGTCGTCGCGCAGTGTCTTGATCATCATGCGGGACATGCGCTGGACCTGGGCCATGGGGATCTCTCCTGCGGTGAAAAGTGTGATGGGCAGGAGGTTAGCCGGGCGCCCCCGGCCCGCGGAAATCAGTTGCCCGCCGGGGCGTCGCCGGGCGGCCCGGCCGCGGGGCGGCGGCGCAGCGGCAGCGGGGCCCCCATGACGGCGTAGGGGCGGGCGGCGCTGGGGAAGTGGACCCGGCGGGCGAGGTCGACGTAGCCGAGGGAGCGGTACAGCCGGCGGGCGGGGCTCTCGGTGTCGATGGCGGACAGGATGGAGCGCCGCTCCTCCGCCGTGCCGGTGATGGTGGTGATCAGCTCCGTGCCGATGCCGCGGCCCTGGTGGGAGGGGTGGACGTGCAGCTCCGTGATCACGAAGGAGTCGTCGAGCCAGTCGTCGTTGCCCTCGCGGACCAGGTACGGCTGGACGACGGTGGACCACCAGTGGGCGCGGTCGTTGGGCATCCCGTACACGAAGCCGACGAGGCGGCCGTCGGGTGCGGTCGCCCCGTACGCGCGGGCGCC
Source organism: Streptomyces fradiae ATCC 10745 = DSM 40063 (assembly GCF_008704425.1). Classification (NCBI taxonomy): domain Bacteria; kingdom Bacillati; phylum Actinomycetota; class Actinomycetes; order Kitasatosporales; family Streptomycetaceae; genus Streptomyces; species Streptomyces fradiae. The sequence goes on along the minus strand of NZ_CP023696.1, from coordinate 5,070,078 downwards.
CCGGCAGGCCATGTGGCGGACCACGATGTGGCGGCGCACCGCGACCTCGCCCGCGCTCAGCCCGAAGGCGACGGCCTGCACGGCCAGCGCGTCGTCCACCCGGGCGGCCAGGTCGAGCGGTTCAAGCGACACGGCGTCGTCCATGGCCCGACCCTACGTCCCGTCCGGTCCCTCAGAACAGCACGCTCATGAACGCGCCGACCTCGCGGAAGCCGACCCTGCGGTACGCGGCGCGGGCGGGGGTGTTGTAGTCGTTGACGTACAGGCTGGCGACCGGGGCCACGTCGGCCAGCGCGTACCGGAGCACCGCGGCCATGCCGGTCTCGGACAGGCCGCGGCCCCGGTACTCGGGGGCGACCCAGACGCCCTGGATCTGGCACGCCTTGGAGGTGGCCGCGCCGATCTCGGCCTTGAAGACCACCTTGCCATCCTCCACGCGCGCGAAGGACCGGCCGGACGAGACGAGTTCGGCGACGCGGGCCTGGTACAGCAGCCCGCCGTCCCCGGCCATCGGGGAGACGCCGACCTCCTCGATGAACATCGCCACGCACGCCGGCATGATCACGTCCATCTCGTCCTTGCGGACGCGGCGGACCAGCGGGTCGGGCGCCACGTCGGCGGAGGGCCGCTCGGCGACCATCAGCGGCTGGTGCCGCCGGACGTCGCGGGCGGGGCCCCAGCTCGGTTCGAGGAGCCGCCACAGCTCCGCGGTGGCCTCGGCGGGGCCGACGATCGAGGAGCAGCGGCGGCCGGTGCGGCGGGCGCGGTCGGCGAAGGCGCGGACCGCTTCGGGGGTGGCGCAGACGGGGACCAGGTTGGCGCCCGAGTAGCACAGGGAGCGCAGCCGCCCCTCGGAGTACCAGCCCCACATCTCGCCGCCCAGGCGCCACGGGTCGAGGCCGGCGGCCTGGACGCGGGCGGTGACGAACGCGTTGGCCACCGGCTCGCTGTCGAGGACTGCGAGCGCGGCGCCGAGGTCCCCGGGTTCGAGGACCCGGGTGGTGGTGTGCGTCAACACGGGGGCCTCACCAGTGGGTCTGTCGGTCTCCGCACTGTACCCGGCCCCGCCCGCCGCACGCCGGGGCGGCGACGGGGTCCGGCCGGGGTCCGGCCGGGGGGCGGGAGGGGGCGGCCGGGGCGGGGTGCGGCCGGGGCGGGCGGCCGGGGCGGGGGCGGATCCGAGCGCGGTGCGGGCGGGTGCGGCCGGGCAGGGGCGCCCGGTCCAATGGGAGGCCGGGCGGCGGGCGGGGCCCTCCGGGCGCGGGGGCCGGCGGGCGCGGGGGCCGAGGGGCAGGGGCCTTCGGCCGGGGCGTGGGAGGCGGTCCCCGCCGGGGCGGGGGGCCGGAGCCGGGATACCGGGGCGGGGTGTTGCCGGGGCGGTAGCGGATTCGGGCGAGATGCGGGCGGGTGGGGGCGGGTGGGCACCGGGTCCGGTGGGAGGCCGGCCGGCGGGCGGGGGGCCTCCGGGCGGCGCCCGAGGGCGGGGGTCGAGGGGCAGGGCCCCGGGCCGGGGACGGCGGAGACGGTTCACCGGTACGCGACGTGCCGCCGCCCCCGGCAGCGGGCTGCTCGGGGGCGGTGGCCGACGGGGCGCGGCGCGCCGGCGGGACGGTCAGGAGACCACCGGCGGGGCGGCGATGCGGTCAGGCGGCCGGGGGCCGACACCGCCGGGAGCCGCCTGGGGCCGCCTGGGGCGCGGGGCGGCCGGGGTCAGCTGATGGAGACCTCGGGCTCGCCCGAGGGGACGCCGTCCTTCTCCATCTGCTCGGCGATCTTCATCGCCTCCTCGATCAGCGTCTCGACGATCTTCGACTCGGGCACCGTCTTGATGACCTCGCCCTTCACGAAGATCTGCCCCTTGCCGTTCCCGGAGGCCACGCCCAGGTCCGCCTCGCGGGCCTCGCCGGGGCCGTTGACGACGCAGCCCATGACGGCGACCCGCAGCGGCACCTCCATGCCCTCCAGGCCCGCCGTGACCTCGTCGGCCAGCTTGTACACGTCGACCTGGGCGCGCCCGCAGGACGGGCAGGAGACGATCTCCAGCCGCCGCTGGCGCAGGTTCAGCGCCTCCAGGATCTGGATGCCGACCTTGACCTCCTCGGCGGGGGGCGCGGAGAGCGAGACGCGGATGGTGTCACCGATGCCCTCGGAGAGGAGCGCGCCGAAGGCCACGGCCGACTTGATGGTGCCCTGGAAGGCCGGGCCCGCCTCCGTCACACCGAGGTGGAGCGGGTAGTCGCACTGGGCGGCGAGCTGACGGTAGGCGTTGACCATGACGACCGGGTCGTTGTGCTTGACCGAGATCTTGATGTCGTGGAAGTCGTGCTCCTCGAAGAGGGACGCCTCCCACAGCGCCGACTCGACCAGCGCCTCGGGCGTCGCCTTGCCGTACTTCTGGAGGAGCCGCCGGTCGAGGGAGCCCGCGTTGACGCCGATGCGGATCGGCGTGGCCGTCTCGCGGGCGGCCTTCGCGATCTCCTTCACCTTGTCGTCGAACTGCTTGATGTTGCCCGGGTTGACGCGCACGGCCGCGCAGCCGGCGTCGATGGCGGCGAAGACGTACTTCGGCTGGAAGTGGATGTCCGCGATGACCGGGATCTGCGACTTCTTGGCGATCACGGAGAGCGCGTCGGCGTCGTCCTGCGTGGGGCAGGCCACCCGGACGATCTGGCAGCCGGACGCGGTCAGCTCGGCGATCTGCTGGAGCGTCGCGCCGATGTCGGAGGTGCGGGTCGTGGTCATCGACTGCACCGAGACGGGTGCGTCGCCGCCGACGGCGACGGAGCCGACCTGGATCTGCCGACTCTTCCGGCGCTCGGCCAGCTTGGTCGGAACGGACGGCATGCCGAGAGAAATCGCGGTCATCTGCTGTGCAACCCCAAGGTGTGGATCGAGGTCCCGATATCGGCGGGCTCCAGGGTCCGAGATTACAGGTGGGGCACGGCCCCGGGCACACCGCGGCGAGCGCGTGGCACGCCCCCGGAGCACCCCGGGGCGGCTCGCGGGAGGTGCGGAAGGGCGGCGCGGCGGACGACCACGGCGTACCGGAGAGCGGCGCGGACCACGCGCACGGCGTACGGACGCGCGGGACGTGCGGAAAGGCGCGGGGAGGGACCGTACGGAAGGGCGGCGCGGACGCGTCCCCGCGCCCGTGCCGCCCTCGGCCGCGGGCTGCCGGCAGCCCGCGGCGGGACTACGAGATCTTCACCGGGTTCACGATGTCGGCGAGGAGCACCAGCACCGTGAAGCAGACGAAGAGCCCCGCGACGACGTACGCGACGGGCATCAGCTTCGCCACGTCGAACGGGCCCGGGTCGGGCCGGCGCAGCAGCCGCGCCAGGTTCCGCCGCGCGGACTCCCACAGGGCGCCGGCGATGTGGCCGCCGTCGAGGGGCAGCAGCGGCAGCATGTTGAAGAGGAACAGCGACAGGTTGAAGGTGGCGAGGACCAGCAGGAACGTGGCGACGATGTTCTGCGTCGGCACGTCGAGGTTCATCACCTCGCCGCTGATGCGGGCGGCGCCGACGATGCCGACCGGGGAGTCGGCCTTGCGCTCGCCGTCGCCGAAGGTGGCGTCCCACAGGTCGGGGATCTTGCCGGGCAGGGCGACGACCGCGTGGGCGCCGTCCGCGATCATGTCGCCCATGCGGTCCACGGACTGGCCGAAGGTGAGCGGGACGATCTCGGTCTTGGCGGCGAAGCCGAGGTAGCCGGCGGGGACGTACTCGTCGGGGACGACCTCGCCGTCCGCGTCCTTCTTCACCACCATGTTCCGTTCGAGGACGGGGTGGAGGTCGAGCCGTTCGCCGCCGCGCTCGACGGTGACCGTGGCGGGGCCGATCGTGTCGCGGATGCGGGCGGACAGCTCGGGCCAGTCGGCGACGGGCTCGCCGTTGAAGGCGACGATGCGGTCCCCGACGCGCAGGCCGGCGGCGTGGGCCGGGGCGACCCTGTCGCCGGTGGCGCACCGGTCGCGGTTCTCGCTCTGCGCGATGACGCACTTCTGGACGCCGGCGACCTCGGTCGTCTGCGTGGCGAAGCCGAACGACATGGCGACCCCGAGGAAGATCGCCACGGCGAGGACCAGGTTCATGAAGGGCCCGGCGAACATCACGATGACGCGCTTCCACGGCTTGCGCGTGTAGAACAGCCGCTTCTCGTCGCCGGGCCGCAGCTCCTCGTACGCCGCCGAGCGGGCGTCCTCGATCATGCTCCGCCAGGGGGAGGTGGAGCGGGCCTCCAGGCGGCCGTCCGCGCCGGGCGGGAACATGCCGATCATGCGGATGTAGCCGCCCATGGGGATGGCCTTGACGCCGTACTCGGTCTCGCCCTTGGTGCGGGACCAGAGCGTCGGGCCGAAGCCGACCATGTACTGGGGCACCCGGATGCCGAACAGCTTGGCCGTGGAGAGGTGGCCCAGCTCGTGCCAGGCGATCGAGACCAGCAGACCCGCGGCGAACAGCGCGATGCCGAGGATCGTCAGCAGTACCGTCATGCGCGGACCTCCGCGGTCGTCCGTGCGGCCTCGGCCGCCAGCTCGCGGGCCCGGGCGCGCGCCCAGGTCTCCGCTTCGAGGACGTCCGCGACCGTCAGGGAGGTTCCCGGGGCGGGCGTGCCGTGCTCGGCGACGACCTCGGTGACGGTGTCCATGATGCCGGTGAAGGGCAGCCGGCCGGCGAGGAAGGCGTCGACGCACTCCTCGTTGGCGGCGTTGAAGACGGCGGGCGCGGTGCCGCCCAGCTCACCGACGTGCCGGGCGAGGCCGACGGAGGGGAACGCCTCGGTGTCGAGGGGGAAGAACTCCCAGGTGGAGGCCGTGGACCAGTCGAAGGCGGGGGCGGCGTCGGGGACGCGCTCGGGCCAGCCGATGCCGATGGCGATGGGGCCGCGCATGTCGGGCGGGGTGGCCTGGGCGAGCGTGGAGCCGTCGGTGAACTCCACCATGGAGTGCACGTACGACTGGGGGTGGACGACGACCTCGATGCGGTCGAACGGGATGTCGTACAGCAGGTGGGCCTCGATCACCTCCAGCCCCTTGTTGACGAGCGTGGCGCTGTTGACGGTGATGACCGGGCCCATGGCCCAGGTGGGGTGGGCGAGGGCGTCCTCGCGGGTGACGGTCGCCAGCTCCGCGCGCGTACGGCCGCGGAAGGGGCCGCCGGAGGCGGTGACGACGAGCTTGCGGACGTCGGCGCGGGTGCCGGCCGCGAGGGCCTGGAAGAGCGCGGCGTGCTCGGAGTCGACCGGGATGATCTGGCCGGGCTTGGCGACGGCCTTGACCAGCGGGCCGCCGACGATGAGCGACTCCTTGTTGGCGAGGGCGAGCGTGCGGCCCGCCTCCAGCGCGGCGAGCGTCGGCGCGAGACCGATGGAGCCGGTGATGCCGTTGAGCACCGTGTGGCAGTCGGAGGCCGCGAGGTGCGTGGCGGCGTCCGGGCCCGCGAGGATCTCGGGCAGCGGCTCGGAGCCGTACGCCTCCTTCAGCGCCTCCCGCAGGGCCGGCACCGCGTCCTCGCGGGCCACGGCGACGGCGGCGACGCGCAGCCGGCGCGCCTGCTCGGCGAGGAGCCCGGGGCGCCCGCCCGCGGCGGACAGCGCGGTGACGCGGAACCGGTCGGGGTTGCGCAGCACCAGGTCGATGGCCTGGGTGCCGATGGACCCGGTGGAGCCGAGGACGACGACGTCCCGGCGGCCTTCGGCCGGATCGAAGGCGATGTGCGGGTCGGCGAGGGGTGCTGGGCTGTCGCTCATGCCCCCCATTCTCACCGCATCCGGCCCCGCCGTTGACCGCTCCCCCGAGGTGGCCGCTCGCAGGCGGGCGGGCCCGGCCGATCGGGCGGGCCGGTCGGCGGAGGCGGGTGGTGGAGGTTCTCGCGGGCGGAGGGGCCGGGGTGGCGCCGGCCATCCGGGGACCGTCGCCGCCGGGGGCAAGGGCGCCGGCCGGGTGGCGACCGGCGAGGACGTCCTCGCCGGCCTTGTGGTCGGCGTCGCCGGTGTCGTCCCCGAGGCGGCCGAAGGGGTGCCGTCGACGCGGGGCCGGGCCTGGCGGCTGACGCCGTCGGCCAGTTGGTCCGCACACCCGGCCCGGAGGTGGGGCGTCTGGTCCACAGGTCCGGGGCCCGTGGAACGCCCCCCACCGCGACGGGCGTCGTCACGTTCGGCGTTCGAGGGCCTGCCCGAGTCGGTCGCGAGCCCGGCCGGGCAACCGCCCGTGCAACGCCCGCCCGCGTGCCCCGACCAGGCCCGTCCGGTACGCGCCGGGCAACCGCTCCAGCGTCTCGGCCGCCATCTCGGCGGCCGCCGCCGGGTCGCCGTCCGCATGCAGGCAGGCCGCCCGGTCGAGGGCGAGCAGTGCCCTCGTCATCGTCGACCCCGACCGCGTGAGCGCCAGCGCCTCGTCCTGCGCCGCGTAGGCCGCGCGGGAGTCTCCCAGCAGGGTGTACGCCTGCGAAAGGTGCACGTGGTGCTTCTGCGCCGGATAGCCGGTCCACGTGTCGGCCGTCTCCGCGCCGTCCAACCGCTCCACCAGCGTCCGCACGTCGTCCACCGCGCGTCGCGCCCCGGCCCGGTCTCCCAGCGCCGCCAGCGCCCGCGCGGTGACGGCGGCGGAGAGCGCTGCTGCCGCCGACGGTGCGGCGCCGGTCTCCCGCCGGGCCCTGGCCGCCAGCGCCGCGGCCTGCCGGGGTGCGCCGTAGTTCAGCGGCACCATGGCGTGCCGGGCCAGCACCCAGCCGGTGACGCGGCGGTCGCCGGACTCGCGCGCGGCCCGCTCCGCCGTCGCGAACCAGCGGGCCGCGTCCGGCTGGTCGCCGCGGTCGTGTTGGATGATCGCGACCAGACCGGCCATCCCCGCCGCCGTGCGCACCAGGTCGGCCCGCGCACCCGCCGGATGGGGACGGGCCAGTACATCCCGCAGCAGGTCGAGGTCGGCGCGCATCTCGGCCAGGACAACCTCCGGGAGGCGGCCGCCGTAGCCGCCGCTGTGCCGTTCGAACGCGGCTCCGAGATACGTCAGATCCCCGTCGGACTCCGCAACGAGGGCACTGTCGATGGCGTCCCTCGCCTGGGCGATGCCCGGCAGCCCGGCGACGCCGACGGTCGCGGCGGCTGCCCCTATGAAGCGTCGTCGGTCCACGTCGCTCATCTCCTCCGTGCCCCGCCGGCGGCGGGCTTGCCGTGATGCCGCGATGGCGCGGCGCACCTCAGCGGCCGTCACCCCGTACGCGCGGGCGATCGGTTCGTGGAACACGGGTGTCGGCAGCCGCCGTTCCGTCTCCCATCGCTTGAGGTTCTCCGGGTCGAAGAACCGGCCGCCCTGGGCTTCCTCGACCAGCAGAGCCTGCTCCTCGCGGGTGCGGCCCGCCTGTTCACGGACTCCCCGTAAGAGGGCGCCGACGCCCTCCGGACTCATCATGAGCCGCGCCTCCTGTGTCGTCGCAAGGGTGATACCCACTCTGGCCCCCCAACGTGGCCCCCCGCCGGGAAACGCACCCATTCCTGGCACCCCGGACCTCGCGGCGTCGTCCGTTGAATGAGCGAGCCGCCCCGAGGCCGGGACGAGCCGAATGCCCCCGGCCTCGGGGGCGGCCCTCATCCCACAGGGTCGCGGGGCGCCGCCCCGCATGGCCGAAGGAGCGCCGATGCCCGAATCAACCACACTCGGCTGGGGCCTGGACGTCGTCCAGCCGCCGAGCCCGGACCTGGTCACCGGCCACGCCATCCGGCAGATGGAGGCCGCCGCCCACCATCTCTGGCCGGATGCGACGGTACGCCTCGGGCGCATCATCCCGAGCGTTACCAGCCACGTCCAGCAGGTCGACGTGAACGGCCTGCCGTGGATCGCGAAGTACAGCGTCCTCGGGTCGTCGCTCGTGTCGCTGCTGGGCGGGTCGTGCGGTGACTGGCCGACCGTCCAGCGCGCGCAGGCCCGGTACGTCGCGGCCCCGGACACGCTCGTCCACCGCGAGGCCGCCCAGCTCCAGGCGCTCGCCGACGCCGGCCTTCCGGTCCCCGCGGTCCGGGTCGCACACGGGGTGCTGTTCACGGAGCCCGTGCCCGGTGTGACGCTGGCCGACCGGATCACCGCCGACCCGGCCCGGACCGCCGAGATCCTCGCCGCCGTGACCACCGCCGTCGCGGGGCCGCTCCGGGACGAGCGGGTCACGGCGCTCGTCGACCGGCTGCCCATCCCCGAGCGGTCGATCAGCCGCACGTTCCTGCGCAAGTTCAACGGCGTCTCGGGCCCGCGCTATCTCGCCCAGGCCCCCCACGGCGCCGTCCTCGACGCGGTGGTGTCCCGGCTGCGCCGCGCCTCCGCCGGGCCCGCTCTCCTGGATCGGCCCGTCGTGTATGGCGACCTGAAGCCGGAGCACGTGATCTGGCCCGACCACGGCGGCGGCCCGCTGTTCATCGACCCGGGCCTGATGCGCAGCCAGCCGTGCGCCGACCTCGCGAAGGTCGCGTCGCGGCTCGTCCTCGGGCTCGTCACCGCGCACGCCCCGGCTGAGCACAGCCGTACCGTCCTCGACGGCATCACCGACCACGTCCTGGCCCAAGCCGCCGCCCAGCCGGGACGGGACCGCACCACATGGCTCTACCAGACAACGACGTTGTGGCTGATGGACACCACGAACATCCTCACGACGTGCCTGTCCGCACCGGCCGGACTGCCGCTCCCCCTCCAGGGGACGGCCCTCGTCGCCCGCGCGTCCACGGTCGTCCGCATGCTCAACAAGGCCAGCGGCCACCTCCTCGAAGCCGACTCCCCGGTGTCGGCGTGGCGGGCCTGCGTGGACCAGGCGGCCCAGGCGGCCGCCGCGTGACCGCCGTCGGCGTCATCGGCGCCGGGGCCGTCGGCCAGGCCGTCGGGATGCTCCTCGCCGCCTCCGGATGGTGCCGCACCGTGGCGGTCGCCTCGCGCTCCGGGCGCAGTGCCGCCGCGCTCGTCACCGATCTGGAGGACATGGGCCAGGCCGGCGGCTCACCCGTACGGCTGGTCACCGCGGCGCCCGCCCACATGCGGGCCTGCGACGCCGTGGTGGTCTGCCCCCGCGCCGCGTTCACCAACACCGCGACCCGCGATGTCCGGATGGCCGGGCTGCGCGCCAACGGGGTGCTGCTGCGGCGCCTGGCCCGCCAGTTCACCGCGTACAGCGGCGTGGTCCTGGTCGTCACCAACCCCGTCGACGTGATGACCCGGCTGTTCGCGGAGGAGTCCGGCTGCGCACGGGTCCTGGGCGTCGGGTCGAACACCGACAGCGCGCGGTACCGGGCGATCCTCGCGCGCCGCCTGCGCGTCCCGGCCGCCGCCGTCCACGGGCACGTCATCGGGGAGCACGGCGACCACGCCGTGATCTGCGCCAGCACCACCACCGTCCACGGCCGTCGCATGCCCGTGCCCGTGCCGGTGACGGAGATCCGCGAGGAACTCGCGGCCCGGCCGGGGCGCATCGCGGACGGGATCGGCCGGACCCGGTGCGGGCCCGCCGCCGCCACGGTGACCGCCCTGGCCCACGCGCTCGGCGTGACGGACGGCGTGGTCGAGCTGTCCGCCCACTGGCGCGACGGCGTCCACCTCGGGGTGCCGCTGCACTTCACCGGCGGCCGCCGCACCGAATGCATGCCGACCCTGGCCCCGAACGAGGCCAGCCAGCTCGCGGCCGCCGAGTCGAAGCTCCGCGCCGCGTACGAGACCCTGCAAGCCGCAGAGAAGGAGAAGACCCCCGCATGACCACCGCTACCCGCATCGAGACGGCCGACGGCCAGGCCGTCACCGTCGTCAGCAGCACCCCCTCCGTGACCGCGTGGGCGGCCCGCTACATGGGCACGTGGTGGACCGCCGGCGGCGTCGACCCGGACACGGTCACCGGCCCCACCGTCGTGGCTGACCTCGACCCCGAGGAGTACGACGCGCTCACCGCCGACGTCCTCACCGGCGGGTTCGAGGAGACGACCTACGCCAACGCGCGGCTGGTGTACCGCACGCGCAGCCACTCCAACATCGTGCTGGCGTCCCAGCCCGACGACATCCTGGCGTACGAGTGGCGGCCCGACGACCAGCGGCTCCGGATCGTCGGCGAGGACGCGACCGCGGTGGCCGCGGCGACCGCGCGCCTCGCGCGGGAGATCGTGCGCGGCCAGCTCCTCGCGGACGGCTGGCACATCCTCCACGCCTCCGCCGTCACCCGCCCCGAGGACGGCGCGACCGTGCTCGCCCTCGGGGACAAGGGCGCGGGCAAGACCACCAGCGGGTTCCTCCTCGCCCGCACGGGGCTCCACCTGCTCGCCAACGACCGCGTGTTCGCCCGCGCCGAGGGCGACACCATCCGGGTCCTGCCGTGGCCTTCAGCAGCCGCGATCGGCTTCGGCCTGCTCCACGCGGTCGGCTGGTACCAGCCCGTCCGCGAACGCCTCCAGGCCGGCGAGGGGATGCACCCCACCCAGCACCAGCGGGTGACCGACGCCCTCCTGGCCGGGGACCGCACCCCCCTGTGGAAGTCCGACGGCAAGGAGCTGAAGCCTCAGTTCTTCCCCGACCAGCTCAGCCGCTGGCTCGGCCTCACCCTCGCCACCGAGGGCACGGCCGCCGCGCTGCTGTTCCCCACCATCGCACCGGACAACGAGCCGACGCTGACCGACTCGGGCCGCATGGTCCAGCCGAGCGACTTCATCGGCAGCGCCACCGAGGACCGCTACCCGGACGTGTTCGGGCTCCTTCCCGAGCCGCGGCCGGCCCACGGCCTCCTGGCGCGACTCGCCCAGCTCCCGTACCAGGCACTCACCCTGAACCACGACACCGCGTCGAGCACCACGGTTCTGCAGAAGGCAGTCGGTCTGTCCCTCTGATCCCCCGCCGCGACGCAGCGCCTCCGCCTCGGCCAAGGGGTGCTGCGTGCACTGAGCCGACATGGGGAAAGGCGGCCGCAGCCCCCGCACAGTGGGCTGCGGCCGCCTGCTCGGCGGTACGAGCCTTACAGGGCCAGGCCGGTGAGGACCAGGACCCGCTCGTACGTGTAGTCGTCCATCGCGTACGCGACGCCCTCGCGGCCCACGCCGGACTGCTTGACGCCGCCGTACGGCATCTGGTCGGCGCGGTAGGACGGGACGTCGCCGACGATCACGCCGCCGACCTCCAGAGCGCGGTGGGCGCGGAAGGCGGTCTGCAGGTCGTGGGTGAACACACCGGTCTGGAGGCCGAACTTGGAGTCGTTGACCTCGGCGAAGGCCGCGGCCTCGCCGTCCACCCGGTGGAGCGTCAGGACCGGGCCGAAGACCTCCTCGCGGGCGAGGGTGGCGTCGGCGGGGAGGTCGGCGAGGACGGTCGGGGCGTAGGTCGCGCCCTCGCGCTTGCCGCCGGCCAGCAGGGTGGCGCCGCCCTTGACGGCCTCGTCCACCCACGCCTCGACGCGCTTGGCGGCGTCCTCGCTGACGAGCGGGCCGACCTCGGTGGCCTCGTCGGTCGGGTCGCCGGTGACCTGCGCCTCGACCGCGGCGACGACCTTCGGGACCAGCCGGTCGTACACCGAGGCGTCCGCGATCACCCGCTGGACGGAGATGCAGGACTGGCCGCCCTGGTAGTTGGAGAAGGTGGCGATGCGGGTCGCCGCCCAGTCCAGGTCCTCCTCGGAGGACCAGTCGGCGAGGACGACGGCCGCGGCGTTGCCGCCCAGCTCCAGGGTGCAGTGCTTGTGCGGCACGGAGCGCTGGATGGCGTAGCCGACCGTGTCGGAGCCGGTGAAGGAGATGACCGGCAGCCGCTCGTCCTGGACGAGGGCGGGCATGCGGTCGTTCGGCACCGGCAGGACGGACCAGGAGCCGACCGGCAGGTCGGTCTCGGCCAGCAGCTCGCCCAGGATCAGGGCGGAGATCGGGGTGGCCGGGGCCGGCTTGAGGATGATCGGGGCGCCGACGGCGATGGCCGGGGCGACCTTGTGGGCGCACAGGTTCAGCGGGAAGTTGAACGGCGCGATGCCGAGGACGACGCCCTTCGGGAAGCGGCGCGTCAGGGCGAGGCGGCCGTTGCCACCGGCGTCCGTGTCGAGGCGCTGGGCCTCGCCGCCGTTGAAGCGGCGGGCCTCCTCGGCGGCGAAGCGGAAGACGGACACGGCGCGGCCGACCTCGCCGCGCGCCCACTTCAGGGGCTTGCCGTTCTCGGCGGTGATGAGCCGCGCGATCTCCTCGGTGCGCTCGGCGAGCCGCTTCGACACGTGGTCGAGGGCGGCGGCGCGCACGTGCGCGGGGGTGGCGGCGAACTCGTCGACGACGGCGTGGGCGGCGGCCACGGCCTCCTCGACCTGGGCCTCGGTGGGCACGCTCACCTGGCCGACGAGGCGGCCGTCCCAGGGGGAGGTGACGTCGAAGGTGGCCTCGCCGGTGGCCTGGCGGCCGGCGAGCCAGAAGGCGTGGGTGACGGTCATCGCGGTCCCGGCCCTTCCGAGTAGTGGGTGTCTGGCGCGTGTGCGCATGGCGCTCGGCTCACACGGTAGGCCCGGTCAGGCCGCTGGGCGTTTGTCCGCCGTGGAGTGGTGGCGGCGCCGGGTCCGCCGGATCGGCGCGTGGCCCCGCGGGCGGAGGCCCTGGGGCTGCCCGGTCGCGCCGCCCCCGGGGGCTACCGGCGGTCGGTGCCGGGGCCGCCCACCACCGTGGCCGGTGGCGCCTCGGCGCCGGGGTCGCGGGGCGCCGCGCCGCCGTCGGCGGCGGGCGCGAGGGCGGTGGCGGGCGCGGGGGGTTCCGGCGGCGCGGGGCGGCGTTCGGCGCGGACGATGAGCCACACGCCCGCCACGACCACGGCGCCGCCGACCGCGATGGGCCAGGTCAGCCGCTCGTCGAGGACCAGCCAGCCGAGGAGGACGGCCACCACCGGGTTGACGTAGGCGTACGTGGCGACGAGCGAGATCGGCGCGGTCTGGAGCAGCCAGGCGTACGCGGTGAAGGCGACCAGCGAGCCGAAGACGACGAGGTACGCGAGCGCGGTCCAGGAGCGGGCGGACACCTCGGCCAGGTCCAGCCCGCGCTGCTCCCCCCGGCCGAGGCCGACGAGGGCGCAGCCGACGCCGCCCGCGAGCATCTCGTAGGCGCTCGCCGTGAAGGGGTTGCGCGGCATCGGGATGCGGGAGGACGAGAAGGAGCCCACCGACCACATGAGGGTGGCGGCGACGACGGTGAGGACGCCGCCGATCCGCACGTCGCCGCTCAGGCCGGGGAGGCTGAGCAGGGCGAGCCCGGCCAGCCCGAAGACGACGCCCGCATACGCGGCGGGGCCGGGCCGTTCGCCGAACGCGGTGCGCAGCACGACCACCCAGGCCGGGACGACCGCGATGAGCAGGGCCGCGAGCCCGGACGGCACGGTGGTCTCGGCGAGGACCACCAGGCCGTTGCCGCCGACGAGCAGCAGGACGCCGACCACCGCGGCGGAGGCGAGCTGGGGCCGCGTGACCCTGAGGACGCCCGGCCCGTGGCGCCAGGCGAGCAGCGCGGCGAGGAGGAGGCCCGCGACGACGAAGCGGGCGCCGGCCGAGAGGAAGGGGGGCATCGTCTCGACGGCGATGCGGATGCCGAGGTACGTGGAGCCCCACACGAGGTACACGATCCCCAGCGCGGCCCACACGGTGCCGCTGATGCGCGCGGTTGTCATGACCAGGAGAGTAAGGATCCGGCGCCTGATCGGCAAAGGATTTGCCCGGATTCGGGCAGACGGGGCGTGGTTTCGAAGGCTGATGGGGCGGTTTCGACGCTCTCGGCCGGCGGGGGTGGTGGCCGCGTCCGTCGACCGGCGGGGGTTGGCCGCGTCCGTCGGCCGGCGGGGGTTGGCCGCTTCCGTCGGCCGGCGGGGGTTGGCCGCTTCCGTGATCTCCGCCACCGCCGGCGCCGCCGAGGCTGCCGCGGCGTTCCCCGGCGCGGGCGGTGGCGTTTCGCCGTTCCCCCGTCAGCGGGTGGTGGGGGGCCGGTCCGGTCCCGGCGGGCGGCCTCCCGTCGTCTTCAGCGCCAGCCACAGCTCCATGCGGACGTCCGGGTCGTCCAGGGAACGGCCCAGGATCTCCTCGACGCGCCGCATCCGGTACCGCAGCGTGTGGCGGTGGACGCCCAGGTCGGCCGCCGCGGCGTCCCACTGGCCGTGCCGGGAGAGCCAGGCCCGCAGGGAGGCGACCAGGTCGCCGCGGCCGGTCGCGTCGTGCTCGTACAGGGCGCGCAGCATGCCGTCGGCGAACGCCCGCACGGCGTCGTCCGCCAGCAGGGGCAGCAGCGAGCCGGCGGCCAGCTCCTCGTGCTCGACGAGGGCGCGACCGCGCCGGCGGGCCACCGACAGCGCCTGCTCGGCCTGCTTGTAGGCGGTGGTCGCCGCTATCGGGCCGGCCGGGGCGGACAGGCCGATCACGACGCCCGCCTCGTCGGCCTCGCGGGCGGCGTACGCGTCGCAGGCGGTGACCACCGCTCCCCCGTCCTGGGCGAGCACCACCAGCCGGTCCTCGCCCTCCGGGACGGTGAGCACGGCCTCCCCGGCACGGGCGGCGGCCGCCTCCAGCGCGTCGGCCAGCACGTCGAGCGGCGGCTCGGCCGCCTGGTCCGCGTCCCCCGACGCCTCCGCGATGAGCAGCCGGAACGGGGCGTCGAGCAGCCCGCCGTACAGGTCGCCCGCCACCGTCCGGGCGTGGTCGGGCTGCCCGGCCAGCATCATCCGCAGCACGGCCGCGCCCAGGCGCTGCTCGGCGGCCTGCAGGGACCGCGACCGCTCCGTCGTGAGGGTCAGCAGGGCGACGGCCGAGTGGACCGCGTACCGCTCCGCCGTGCCGAGCGGCGCGCCCGTGCCCACCGCCAGCGCGCCCCGCACGCGCCGCCCGGTGCCCAGCGACTGGAGCTCCACCCGGTCGTCGGTGCCGCCCACCACGGCGCTGGCCGGGGCGGACCGCTCCCGCAGCCGCTCCACGTCCGGGGTGAGCCGGGCCGCACGCCGCGCCGCCCACTCCGGCGCGGCGGCCAGGACGGCGCCCGACGCGTCGTACAGCGCGGCCCAGCCGTCGACGTGGGCGGCCAGCCGGGCCACCACGGCGTCCGGGCCCTCGGCGAGGGCGGCGCGGGTCAGCTCCCGCTGCGCCTCGAACCCCGCCGTGACGGCCCGGTACTGGTCGGCGGCGAGCGCGGCGGACACCGCCTTGGAGATGGCGAGGAACGGGGTGCGGCGGGGCACCTCCAGCAGGGGCAGCCCCTCTTCGCGGGCCGCCTGAAGCAGGGCGCCGGGGATCTCGTCGTAGTTCACGCCGACCGCGAAGCCGACCCCGACGACCCCCGCGCGGGCGAGCCGGCGGACGTACCGGCGCATGGCGTCGGCGTCCTCGGCGTCGAGCGTCATGGCGGTGGTGAGCAGCAGCTCACCGCCCTCCATGTACGGGACGGGGTCGGCCAGTTCGCTGACGTGGGCCCAGCGGACGGGCGTGTCGAGGCGGTCCGCGCCGGCCCGTACGGCGAGCTTCAGCGCGGAGTGCTGGACGAGCGAGGCGAGGGTGAGCGGCATGGGACCGGCGGGCCTTCGGAAGGGGACACGGGGCGGTATTTCGCCGTCCCGTATGAACGGCTCCCCTCAATTCTGCCAGGACGTAGGGGTACGTCCCCCCGGTCGGCGCCGGCGCCGACCGGGGGGCGGGTGGGCGCGCCCCGCAGGGCATGAAGGGCACGTGCCGCGGGGCACCGGGCACGACGCGTCGGGGGCGCGGGGGTGGGGACGTCTCGCGGGGCGACGGGACGGGCACCCGCCGGGTCGTGGGCGGGAAGGCCGCTCACGACCCGGGCGCGGGCGTGCCCCGGACAGGCCCCGCGACCCCCTGACCGCGGCCCCGGGCACCCCGACGGCGCGGCACGACCCCTGGGGCACGGGCGCGACCGCCCGCCCCGGCACCCGCACGGCACGGCTCCCGCCGCGCGCCCCCGGGGGGCCGGCCCCCGGGCGCGCGGGCCCCGGCAGGACCGGCACGTTCCTGATTCCCACGTACATGGCCGGCCCCCGGCGCGCGGGCCCCGGCCCGAGAGGCACGGCTCCCGGCACCCCGACGGCGCGGGGCACGACCCCCGGGGCGCGGGTGCCGGCCCCCTCGGGTCAGCCCCGGAGGTCGACCAGCAGCGGCGGGGCGTACTCGCCGCGGACGCCCGTGACCGACAGGACCGCGTGCCCGGCCGGGACGCCGTGCGCCAGCTCCGAGGCGGACCACCGCTGGCGCTCGACCTCCCGCACGGTGACCGCCTCGGCGGTGGCGGCCCGGCCCGTGACCAGGCGCCGCATGAGGTGCACGGCCTTGGTGAGCGGCTCGTCGGAGATGATCTGCCGGTTGGTGACGTCGCGGGTCTGCACCCACTCCGTGCCCCACACCTCGGCGAACCGGCCCCCGTCCCACGGCGCCAGCCCCGAGAACGCCATCCGGCAGCCCACCGCGCCCAGCAGCGGCCCGCGCAGCGCCTCGGGCACGTCCTGCAGGGTGCGCAGCGACAGGACGACGCCCGCGTGCGCGGAGCGCAGGCGCTGGACGGCGCGCACCGAGTCGGCGGTGATCGTGTCGGTGGCGTCGTCCAGGACCAGGCAGGCGAACAGCGACCGGTCGGCGCGGCCGAGCGCGGCCTCCGTGAACTGGGCGAACAGCAGCCGCGCCACGATCCGCGACGCCTCGGCGTGGCCGCGCTCGGGCAGGTCGACGCGGACGCGCAGCGGGTGCTCGACGGCGCGCAGCGAGAAGCGGTGGCCCTCGCCGTCGGTGCGGAAGGCGTGGGCGAAGGCGGGGCGGTCCAGGAAGGCGACGCGCTCGGCGAGGAGCACCGCCACGTCGTCGCCGCGCTCCGCCTGCCGGGCGCGGGCGTCCAGCTCCCTGAGCTGGGCGGGATCCCCCGCGACGGCGGCGCGCAGCTCCGCGAGGGCCTGCGGGGAGCCGCCGAGGAGTTCGCGCAGCTCCGGTACGGCGGGGAAGCGCCCGTACGCGGCCCGGTAGGGGCCGATGAGCTGGGCCAGCGCGGTCGCGGCGCGGCGGCTGTCCGGCACCAGGTCCCCGACCAGGGCCTCCGCCAGGGTGCGGGCGGCCTCGTCGGGGTCGTCGGCGCCGCCGTACAGGTCGAGGTCGTACCGCGCGTCGGGGCGCCCGACCGCGATGACCACGTCGAACGCCTCGTCCGGGGCGAGCGGCGCGCCCTGCGCGGTGACGGCGACGACGGCGGCGCGGTTGGCCAGGGCCTGGAGGCACAGCGCCTCGGTGACGGGCCGGACCAGGTGGACGGTCTTGCCGGAGGCCGCGGGGCCCACCGCGAGCAGGGAGGTGCCCAGCAGGTCCGGTTCGAGGGCGACGCCGGTGGTGCGGCGGGCGTACGGGTTGCGGGGGTGGTCGGCGGCCGTGCCGATGCGGACCTGGCCGGTGGCGAGGTCGTGGGTGGCCGTCCGCACCGGCAGGTCCCGTGCCCCGGAGGGGTGGGCGCAGGCGGCGGGGCCCCGGTCCCGGACGGACTCGGTGAAGGCGGCGAGGCGGCCCGGCCGGGTGCGCACACCCTGCCAGGCGCGCTGGATGCGGGCGTAGTCCACGTCGCCGAGCGCCCCCGTGCGGGCGGCCTCGGCGAGCCGGTCGGCCGCCTCGTCCAGCCCGGCGGCGCGCAGCTCGGGCCAGTCGGCGGGGTCGGCCCCGGAGCGCGGCGGCGGAAGCGCGGCGGCCTTGGCGCGGGGGCGGCGCGCGTACCGGCGGAAGATCTCCGGCACATGGCCGACGCGGGCGAAGAAGACCAGGAGGGCGCCGCCGACGAGGGCGTAGTAGACGTAGCTCGCGGTGGCCCAGGTCGCGGGCTCGAACCGCCAGGAGTCGGGGGTGAGGACCAGCAGCGGCCACAGCCAGTAGTGGCCCAGGTAGCCGTTCCAGAGCAGGGACCACAGCAGCCAGCCGCTGAGCAGGGAGATCACCGCTCCGGCGAAGAGCCGCCGGGCGGGGACCCGCTCGGGCTCCTCCTGGGGGCGCGGGCGGTGGCCGAGCCGCCACACGCCGGGCTCCGACTCCGGGCGGGGGGTGCGCAGCCAGTCCACGACGGAGGACCCGGCCTGCGGCACGGGCGCGTGGAGCGGGGCGGGCGGGGGCGGCGCCGAAGAGGCGACGTACCCGGACGGCGACGGCGGGACGGCGTACCCGGAGGCCTGCGCCGGGGCGGGCGCGGGGGGCGCGGGCGGTCGCGCGGGCGGGGCCGGGGACGCCGCCGGCGGGGCCGGGGGGTGGGGTGGGGGGATGGGGCGGGTGCCCCGGGTGTCGTGTGGCGTAGCGTCCCTGTCCATCCGTCCCTGCCCCCTGTGCTGCCAGGCCGCGCGCGTCTGCACCGGCCAATCTAGTGCCCGGGCGCGGTGTTGGGGCGGGTCCGCGCGGGAGCGCGCGGGCGGGTCGGCACCGCTATGTCCGCCGCGGACAACGACACGGGCCGAACCACTCCCGAACGGCGCATGCCCGGCCGCCCCGCGCGGGCCTAGCCTGCGGGAGAAAGCAGACCCACCGCGTCCGTCAGCACCCCCAGGAGCCCCGCATGACCGAAATTCCGCAGGAGCGCCGCGTCGTCACCGCCATTCCCGGCCCGAAGTCGCAGGAGCTTCAGGCCCGCCGCGTCGCCTCCGTCGCGGGCGGCGTCGGTTCGGTGCTCCCGGTGTTCACCGCCCGCGCGGGCGGCGGCGTCATCGAGGACGTCGACGGCAACCGCCTGATCGACTTCGGCTCCGGTATCGCCGTGACCTCCGTGGGCGCCTCCGCCGAGGCCGTCGTGCGCCGCGCCTCCGCGCAGCTCGCCGACTTCACCCACACCTGCTTCATGGTCACGCCGTACGAGGGGTACGTGGAGGTCTGCGAGGCGCTGGCCGAGCTGACGCCGGGCGACCACCCCAAGAAGTCCGCGCTGTTCAACAGCGGCGCCGAGGCCGTCGAGAACGCGGTCAAGATCGCCCGTTCGTACACCAAGCGGCAGGCCGTCGTCGTCTTCGACCACGGCTACCACGGCCGTACGAACCTCACGATGGCGCTGACCGCCAAGAACATGCCGTACAAGCAGGGCTTCGGCCCGTTCGCGCCCGAGGTCTACCGCGTCCCGGTGGCGTACGGCTACCGCTGGCCGACCGGCCCGGAGAACTGCGGCCCCGAGGCCGCGGCCCAGGCCATCGACCAGATGACCAAGCAGATCGGCGCCGAGAACATCGCCGCCATCATCATCGAGCCGGTCCTCGGCGAGGGCGGCTTCATCGAGCCGGCCAAGGGCTTCCTCCCCGCGATCGTGGAGTTCGCCAACGCCAACGGCATCGTCTTCGTCGCGGACGAGATCCAGTCCGGCTTCTGCCGCACCGGCCAGTGGTTCGCGTGCGAGGACGAGGGCATCGTCCCGGACCTGATCACCACGGCCAAGGGCATCGCGGGCGGCCTGCCGCTCGCCGCCGTCACCGGCCGCGCCGAGATCATGGACTCCGTGCACGGCGGCGGCCTGGGCGGCACCTACGGCGGCAACCCGGTGGCCTGCGCCGGTGCGCTCGGCGCCATCGAGACGATGAGGGAGCTCGACCTCAACGGCAAGGCCAAGCGCATCGAGGAGGTCATGAAGGGCCGCCTCGCCGCCATGCGGGAGAAGTACGCCGACAAGGTCGGATGCAGCATCGGTGACATCCGCGGCCGGGGCGCCATGATCGCCATCGAGCTGGTGAAGGACCCGGCCACCAAGGAGCCGAACCCGGAGGCCGCCGGCGCCCTGGCGAAGGCGTGCCACGCGGAGGGCCTGCTGGTCCTGACCTGCGGCACCTACGGCAACGTGCTCCGCTTCCTGCCGCCGCTGGTGATCGGCGAGGAGCTGCTGAACGAGGGCCTGGACATCCTCGAGAACGCCTTCGCCGGCATCTGACGCACCCGGCACCGGGCACCTCGGCGCAGACCGCCCGGTGCCGGGTGTCCCACCGCCGGGAGGCGGGTGGGAGCCGTACGCACCGGTACGTGAAGAAGGTGTGGGGGGCCGATGGCGGGATGGGGGTCCGGCTGTCGGTCCCCTCTCGCGTCGCGTAACGTCGGCGCCGATGAGAGAAGAACCCCGCTCGCAGGGGACTGCGGGCGGACCCGGGACGGGACCTCCCCAGTACCGCCCCGGACGTGCCTTCGCGCACGGTGCCGGCGCCTCGCGTGCCGGCGATCCTCACCGATCGGACCGTCGCCCGCCCCACACCCCCCGGGGCGAGCGGCACACCGGTCCCGCCGGCCGTCCCGGAACAACCCCCCCTGTTCCGGGACGGCCGGCTTTCGTCGTGGCGGTGCTCTCGCTGTGCGGGTTCGCGCTGGTCACCTGGCAGGTGGCGGTACGCGGCCCGCTCGCCGCGCTGGACGAGCGCGCCGGGCGCGTGCTGGCCGGCCGGGGACCCGCGTGGCTCACCGAACTCGGCGCCGACCTCGGCAACCCGCCCGTCGCCCTGCCGGTGCTGGCCGCCGCCGCGGCGTACGCCCTGTGGCGCGGGCGGCGGCGGGCGGCGCTGTACGCGGCCGCGGCCATGGTGCTCGTGCCCGCCCTGGTAATCCCGCTGAAACTGCTGCTGGACCGGCCGGGGCCGTTCACCGACGCGACGGGCTACTACCCGTCCGGGCACACCGCGACGTCGCTGGTGGCGTACGGGGCGGCGGCGCTGCTGGTCCACCGCCGGGCGCTCGTGCCCGTCGCCGCGGTGCTGACGGCGGCGACGGGCGCGGGACTGGTGCTGCGCGGCTACCACTGGCCGCTGGACGTGGCGGGCAGCCTGCTGCTGTGCGGCGCGGTGCTCGGCGGGGCCGGTGCCGTGCGCGCCGCGCGGGCGGGGCGCGCCGGTGCCGTGCGGGCCGCCGCGCCCGGGGGTCAGCGCCAGTCGTAGGCGTCGAAGTTCCGGGAGAACTCCCAGCCGTTGAAGCGGTCCCAGTTGATGGACCAGGTCATCAGCCCGCGCAGGGCGGGCCAGGTGCCGTGCGGGCGGTAGCTCCCGCAGTCGGTGTTCCGGGTGAGGCAGTTCAGCGCCTTGGCCACCTCGGCGGGCGGGGTGTGGCCGTTGCCCGCGTTCGGCGAGGCGGGCAGGCCGATGGCGACCTGCTCGGGCCGGAGCGCCGGGAAGAAGCGGCTCGCGTCGCCCGCGACGGGGAAGCCGGTGAGCAGCATGTCCGTCATCGCGATGTGGAAGTCCGCGCCGCCCATGTGGTGGTACTGGTTGTCCAGGCCCATGATCGGGCCGGAGTTGTAGTCCTGCACGTGGAGCAGGGTGAGGTCGTCGCGCAGGGCGTGGATGACGGGCAGGTAGGCGCCGGCGCGCGGGTCCTGGCCGCCCCAGGGGCCGGAGCCGTAGAACTGGTAGCCGAGCTGCACGAAGAAGGTCTCGGGCGCCATGGTGAGGACGAAGCCGTCGCCGTACCTCGCCTTCAGGGTCTTCAGCGCGCTGATCAGGTGGACGACGACCGGGGTGGTGGGCCGGCGGAAGTCGGTGTCGCCGGTGTCGAGGGAGAGGGAGTGGCCCTCGAAGTCGACGTCGAGGCCGTCGAGGCCGTACTCGTCGATGATCTTCGACACGGAGGCGACGAAGGCGTCGCGGGCGGCCGGTGTGGCCAGTCTGACCTGGCCGTTCTGTCCGCCGATGGAGATGAGCACCTTCTTGCCCGCCGCCTGCTTCGCCCTGATCGCGGCCTTGAACTCCTCGGGCGACTCGACGTGCGGGCACTCGGTGCGCGGGCAGAGGGCGAAGCGGATGTCGCCGGAGGTGACCGAGGTGGGCTCGCCGAAGGCGAGGTTGATCACGTCCCAGGAGTCCGGGACGTCGGCCATGCGGGTGTACCCGGAGCCGTTGGCGAAGCTGGCGTGGAGGTAGCCGACGAGGGCGTGGGCGGGCAGGTGCGGGCCGGGTCCCGGGGTGTCGCGGGGGGCCGTGCGCGCGGTGACGGCCGGGGACCTGGGCGACTCGCCCGCGCTGTTGGAGGCGGTGACCTGGAAGGCGTACGCGGTGTCGGCGGCGAGCCCGGTGACGGTGGCCGAGGTGCCGGTGACCGTCTGGGCCCTGACGCCGTCGCGGTAGACGGTGTAGCCGGTCGCGCCGCCGACGGGCCGCCAGGCGAGCGGCACGCTCGTGGCGGTGGGGGTGCCGGCGGCCAGGCCACCGGGGGTGTCGGGGATGGTGACGGGGTCGCCGCCGGGGCCGGTGAGGGACAGGTCGTCGGCGTGGTAGGCGGGGGTGCCGTACCAGCCGTGGGTGTAGACGGTGACCGAGGTGGTGGCGGGGCCGGTGCGGAAGGCGGTGGTGAGCCGCTGCCAGTCGGCGGCCGAGGGCGTCCAGGCGTACGTGTCCCCGGTGCCCGTGCCGGACGCGCCGAGGTACGCGTAGCCGCCGCGCACCCAGCCGCTCAGCGTGTACGCCGAGTCGGGGCGTACGGCGACGGTCTGGGAGCAGCGGGCGTTGTCGCCGCCCGCGGGGACGGCCTTCAGGGCGCCGGTGCCGGTGCGCGTGGGCGAGGCGACTGCGGTCCCGCTCCCCGCCGTGCACGTCCAGCCGTCCAGGGCGGTCTCGAAGCCCCCGTTGCGCAGGAGCTCGGCGTCGGCGGCCCCGGCCCGTCCGGCGGCCGGGGCTGACGCGGCGGGGGCGGCGGCCGGGGCGGGGGCGGCGGCCCCGGAGGGGGCCGTGCGGTGCGGGCGGGCCTCGGCGGTCTGGGCCGCGGCGAGGAGTCCGCCCGCCGCGAGCACGGCCGCCAGGGTGGCGGCGAGAGGTCTGGTGCGACGGGTGCGGTACACAACTGCCTCCGGATGTGGGGGTGTCGGGTGCGGCGCACACAAAATGGTCCAGACCAATCGCCGTGTCAAGACCTCCCGTCGTCACCTCCCGCCGCGAGCCGCGCCGCCGCCTCGTGCATCGCCAGCTCCAGCAGCGCGGGGTCGGTGAGGGTCCCCACCCCGTCCGGCAGCACCAGCCAGCGCGCGGCGCCCGTGGTCCGCCCCGGGTACGGGACGACGATCCAGGTGCCGCGACCGGCGCCGCGCACCCCCGTGCCCAGCCAGCGCGCGGCCGTCCCGGGCGGGACGAAGAAGCCCATCCGCTCGTCGCCGAAGTCGCAGAGCACGGGGCCCGGCCTGGCCACGAGCCGCTGGAGGACGTCCAGCGTCGGATAGCCCAGCCGCGCCGGGATGATGAGCACGTCCCAGCGCCGCCCGGCGGGCAGGAGGGCGACCCCCCGCGGGTCGCGCTCCCACTCCCAGCGGCAGGCGCCGGGGTCGGGCGCCACCGCGGCCAGCCACTCCACCACCGCCCTGGCCCCGCACGGGCCGCCCCTCCCGGGCACCCCGGCGCCCCCCGCGCCCCCCGCGCCGCCCACGGCACCCGAGGCGGCCCGGACACCCGCGCCCCCGGCGGCCCCGGCACCGGCCCCGGCGGCACCCGCGGCCGCCGCGGCGCCCGGAGCGCCCTCACTCCCCGATCCCCGAGAACCCGTCATATGCCACAGCCTCCATGTCCGTGTGTGACTGCCCTGCTCGGCAGTGCCTTCACACCGGAGAGGCGGGCGCGCGGGGATCATTACGCGGGTCGGCCCGCCCCGGTGGAGTGAACCGGCGCACGGAGGCGCGCGATGCGGCGCGCGATCAGCGCCCGGCCATCGACGCCCGTCCGGCCGCCCATGTCCGCCCCACGGCGCCCGCCCGGCCGCCCGGCCCGCCGGCGTCCGCCCGAGCCCCCGGCACCCGCCAGGCCCGGCGCCCGCCCGCGGGTACGGGACATCGGGCGGACGGCCTACTAGCGCACGCCGCGGAGGGGCAGTCGACCGGCCGTTCCCCGGCCTCCCCTGCCGCGGCGGTGGCGGCGGCGCGTGCGCGCACCCGAGCGCCCGAAGGGGCCTCCGCGACGCCCGCACGCCACCCCGAGCGCCGCGAACGCCTCCACGGCCTGCGTCCTGCCGACGATGACGTCGCCCTTTCTCGATGACCGTTTCGGCGGTCGCGTAGGTGAAGGCCCGGCCCGGGCGCTTGATGCCGACGACGGTCACGCCGTACCCGCCGCGCACGTGGCTCTCCCCCGGCGGCACTGCCGTGGCGACGGCGCGAGGCGACGGCGGGGGCGACCGTCTCTCCCCGCGGGGCCCGAGCGTTTCCGGCGCGGTGTCGGTCCGCCATCAAGGATCCGTCAAAGCCGCGCCCGGGGCGGTCGCGTGCCGTCCGGCGGCGTCGTGGTGCCGCCGGGATGCGGGGCGGCGGCCGCGGTGCGGCGGGCGTAGGCGCGGGCGGCTCGGGCGCGGTCGCCGCAGCGGACCGAGCACCAGTGGCGGCGGCCGTGGCGGAGCAGGTAGCGGTTGCAGGGGGTGGAGCCGCAGGCGGTGAGGCGGTCGGCGTCGGGGCCGGTCAGCAGGTCGGCGGCGGGGACGGCGAGGGCGTGTTCGACGATCTGCGCGACCGGGTGGGCCGTCTCGCGGTACAGGCCGCGGTCCGGGTTCCAGCGGAGCAGGGAGGCGGCGGGGGCCCGGGTGAGCGCGCCGTTGAGGGCGGCCAGCGCGTCGGCGGGGGCGGGCAGGCCGGCGACGTGGGCCGCGAGGAGGGCGCGGACGTGCTCGCGCAGGGAGCGCAGCAGGGAGGCGCAGAGCTCCTGCATGCCGGTGTCGACTGGGGCGAGTCCGCGGTCGACGAGCCACCGCTCGGTACCTGCGGGGGTGTCGAGGAGATCAAGGCGCTGCCCGCCGGGCAGCGTGACGGCGCACCGCCCGGCGGCGGGGAGCGCCTGAGGGACGGGGCGAAGGGCCTGGCCGACTGGGAGTCGGTCGAGCTGGAACGCCCCGGCGGCGGCACGGTGACCGTCACCGGCGTGCCCGCCCTCCACGGCCCCGGGGAGCGCGACGAGGTCGAGGCGATCACCGGCCAGGTCGTCGGCTTCGTCCTCACCGGCGAGGGCCTCCCCACGGTCTACGTCAGCGGCGACAACGCCTCACTCGACCTGTTGAAGGAGATCGCGGCCCGGTTCGGGCCCGTGGACACCGCCGTCCTCCTCGGCGCCCGCCGTGTCGTGCCCGTCCACTACGACAGCTGGGCGCACTTCACCGAGGGCCGCGACCGGCTCGTCGCGGCGTTCGGCGCGGCCGGGCTGGCCGACCGACTGGACCTCGGCACCCGCGGCTGACGCACCCGCGGGCCGGCGTGGCGGGGCGTCAGTGGACGCGCGCCCGGCGGGTGACGGCGTGGCGCACCAGCACGGCGTTCCCGTCCACGCCCTGGCCCTCGGGGTCGGTGAGGGTGTCCTCCAGGCCGATGCGGGTCTGCAGGCCGAGGGCGAGCGCGTGGTCCAGGACGGGCCAGGTGCACTCGCCCTCGCCGTGCAGGAGGACGGGGACGTCGAGCCGCGCCCGCGCCAGTCGGTCCAGGATGCCGTCGGCCTCGGGAAGCGCCCGCTCGGTGGGGAGGTCGATCATCTCCACGAGGACGCGGTGGCAGGTGGCGGCGTGGGGGCCGTCGAGCAGGCGCTCGGCGTCCGCCGCCGACCACACGCCCGCCTCGACGCCGACACCGAGCTCCCCCAAGGCGCCCGCCATGCGGTCGAAGCCCGGTTCGTCGAGATTGAGCGACACGACGTCCGGGCGGTGCTCCGTGTCGGCCCAACGGGCCACGGCGGCCTCGCGCGCGGAGGCGTCCCCCTCGCACATCCACAGACCGGTCGACACGCTGACCTCCAGTCCGGGACAGGCCCGGCGGACCGCGCGTACGGCCTCCGAGACGACCGCCGCGTCCAGGCTCTCCCTGCCGTGGCGGTCCCGGGGGTGCAGGTGCACACCGGAGGCCCCGGCGGCACGGGCGAGCGCGGCGTCCCGCGCCAACTGCCGCGCCGTGAGGGGTACCGCCGAGTGGTCCCGCGTCGTGCGCCGACCGTTCAGACACGCTTGGATCATGCTCCGATCGTGCCACGGCTCCGCCGCCGCACCGCTCTTCCGGGCGGCGGGTCACCGGCGCGGCGCCGCACGGCGGCGGAGCGGGTCGCCCACCGCAGCCGGGGTGCGGCAGATGGGCGGCGGCGGTCAGGCGATCCACCCCCGCTCGGCGGCCCGTACCCCGGCCTGGAAGCGGCTGTGGGCACCGAGGCGTCTGGTGAGGTCGCTGATGATCCGGCGGGTCGTGCGGACCGACAGGCCGATGTGACGGGAGATGACCTCGTCCAGCTGACCGGCGGCCATCAGCCGCAGGACGGTCCGTTCCAGGTCGCTGAGTTCCACCGGCCTCGTGCGGGCGGCGTCCAGGGGGGTGGCCTGGTCCCAGTAGAGGTGGAAGAGGTGGTTGAGGAGGTTGAGCAGCGGCAGGTCACGGACGACCACCGCGCCGCGCGCGGTGTTCTGCGCGTCCAGGGGGACTATGGCCGTCTCGCGGTCGTATATCAGGATGCGCGTGGGCAGGAGACTCGTCGTACGGACGTGGGCCCCCGCGTCGTGGATGTCCTTGAGGTAGCGGATGGTGGCGGAGTGCGATCGTGCGGAGTCGAGGAAAAGGCTGCGGAGGGCGACTCCGCGGCCGAGTAACTCCTTGTCGAGGGGCAGGGCGGCGCGGATGGCGTGCTCGCTCTGGGCCCCGCCCGGGGCCATCGAGTCGACGCTGGTGGCGGCGAGCGCGGCCAGTTCGCTGAGCGTGGCGCGGACGGTCTCGACCCCCTGGAGCACCTCCACCTGGCCGGCGTCGGACCGCAGGCGCCGGGCGTCCAGGTAGTCGGCGGTCAGGGCGGTGAGTGCCTCGCGGCGTTGCGCGACGCCGAGACGTCGTCGTTCCAGTTGCCTCTCCTCCTCGCCCAGCAGGGCGTCGGCGGCTGCGTGCGGGCTGCGCGCGACCCAGGTCTCGTCGTCGACCTGTTCGAGCAGACGCAGCTCGGTCAGCCGCTGCCTGCGCCGGCACACCTCTTCGGGTGCCACTCCCAACCGCCGGGCCAGTTCGGCCTCGCCGTTCTTGGGCCGTTGGATCTCGGCCCGGTAGAGCTCCACATCCACGCGATCCAGTCGGATGGTCATGCCTTTCCCCTGTCCAGTAGCGGTCTGACCACTTCCTGTCACACGAAGCTGAGCATGCCCCAGGAGTATCCGGATAGCCGTCTGCTTGCCCGGATCGACGTGTGATGAAGGGGAACTAGATGGAACGGTCAACGGCCGCATGGACCATCGCCGCGGTGACGGCCGGAGTGGTCCTGGTCGCCTCCCCGGCGCCCGCGCCGGCGCTGTCGCCGGAGTCGGCGCCGACAGTCGTCCGCCACGGCAACATATGGGACTTCGTCCCGCTGCGTGAGGGCTGAGACGTGCGTACCGACATCGTCGTGCAGGACGTCGCCTCCTTCCGGATCGACCCCGCCCTCCTGAGCCGCCCGCACCGCCGCACCTGGCTGGTCACCAGCCCGGCACAGCATCAGAAGCTCCTCAAGCGGGGCCGCGCCGACGTCTTCTCGAAGACGGCCGTACTGGAGGAGTTCACCGCCGACTCCCTCGCGACGTGCGTGGAGGAGATGCGGAACGACCTGCCCGGGGCGGACCGGGACGAGGTGGCCCTGCTGTGCCACGACGAGTACTCCCTCGGGGTCGTCGCCGAGGTGCGCGCACGGCTCGGACTTGCGGGTGACGAGCCCGCACGGCTCGCACCGTTCACGAACAAGATCGCCATGAAGGAGGCCCTGCGGTGCGCCGGCATCGCCCTGCCGGCGCACCGCGATTGGGACGCCGCCGCCCACCGCGACGATCCCGAGGGGTACGTCGCCGCGCTGGAGGAGGCCCTCGGCTGGCCGATGTTCGTGAAACCGCTGGACGAGTCCGGCAGCGTGGGCGCCCGGCGGTTGGACGACGCCGCGGAGCTCCACGCGTGGGCCGAGGAGGCCGGGTCCCGCCGGTTCGAGGTCGACGAGTTCCTGCGGGGGACCTTGTACCACGTGGACACGGCCGTCCAGAACGGCGAAATCGTGCACGCGGAGGCGAACGCCTACCTCCACCCGTGCTACGAGTACGTCAACGGCCGGGTGTGCGCGAGCCACACCCTCCCGGACGACCACCCGGCCCGGCCGTCCCTGCTGGAGTTCAACCGCCGCGTCCTCGACGCCCTGGCGGACAAGCCCCGCAACGGCGCCTACCACCACGAGATCTACCAACGGCCCGACGGCAGTCTGGTGTTCCTGGAGATCGCCGCACGGGCCCCGGCCGCGCTCGTGCCCTCCACGAGCCGGATCCGCTGGGGCCTGGACATCGAGGAGGCGCACTTCCGTCTGCAGCGGGGCGAGGGCCTGCCCGGTAGCAGGACCGAGGGGCCCCACGCGGCCTGGGTGTACTTCCCCAAGGCCGAGGGGCGCGTCTCCCGCCTGGACCGCGCGCGACTGCGCAGTGACCACCACTGGCAGTGGAACGTGGAGGTCGGTCAGACGACCTCCGCCCCGCAGGACATCCGCGACTTCGCGGCGAGCGTCCTGCTCTGGAACGACGACTTCGACACGCTCCGCCGCGACCTGGAGGTCCTCGACTCCCACACGGCCGTCATCACCGACTGACCCTCGCGCACCGCTGTCGCCAACGGCGGGCCCGCGCGGCAGCCCCGCGCCGCGCCGGGCGGCCAGGAGCCACCGGACGGCCCGAACCGGCCGACGTCCGTCAGCGTGACGGGCCGTGGCACCGTACGCCCGACGCACGGCCCGCCGTCCGTGCCCGGCCGGGCTCCCGCGGCCGGCCGGTGTCGGCCCACCGGTGCGCGCCGGTCCGCCAGGTGCCCACGACCGGCCGATGCCCACGGTCGGCCGGTTCACCCCCCCCGCCCACCCCCGTCACCGCGCGCCGCCACCATCCGGCCGGGTACGACCCTCGTCATCCCGGCCGGTCCGAGCGGCGTCCCCGCGCGGCCGCGACCGCCGGCGCCCCGGGGACGCCTCGCGGCCGAACCCCACCGCGCCCTCCCCTGTCCGTCCGGCCCGCCGAGCGCGGGTACGGGCGCGGCGGCGGTGCGGTCACGCTCCCTGATCCCATCCCGCATCCACGGCCCCACGGCCGTACACCCTCACGCCCTCGTGGAAGGACGCACCATGCAGCAGATCAAGTACGACTTCGTCTTCACCGACGCCGAGCGGGACGCGCTGCGGGCGGTGCTCACCGACATCGCCACCAGCCCCTACAGCGACTTCGACTCCTACATCTCCGACATGACCCGGCTCCACCGTGACCAGCGGCTCGGCAGCAGGTTCACGGACTTCTGCGAGATGTCGATGCTGCGTGACTTCGCCGAGCGCCCGCTCGTCGTGATCGGCAACGCGCCCATCGACCTCGACCTGCCGAGGTTCGGCTCGACCGACCCCGTACAGGAGAAGTACCGCCTGAAGAAGACGTTCGTGGCCGAGGGGTTCTTGGCCGCCTACGCCGTCCTCACGGGCACCGAGATCATCGGCCACCTCAGCGTGAACGGCGGTGACTTCTTCCACGACATCTACCCCAAGGAGTCCATGTTCGACACCCAGTCGCAGAAGACCCTCGGCACGCTGAAGTTCCACCGCGACTTCACCAACCACTTCGTCAGCCCCGACTTCGTCAACACGCTGACGCTCCGGGACACCCCGACGAACGAGGTGTACTCCACGTTCACGGTCACGGCCCACGCCCTGGAGGAGCTCAGCGACGGGGACCGCGAGATCCTGGCGCAGCGGCGCTTCCACACGCCCTTCGACGACGTGTCGACCCGGGAGGGCAACCTCCTGGAGGGCCGGCGGGCCGAGGACCACGCCGTCCTCAACGGCGACGAGGGCGCGCGGGTCTTCGAGGGGCGCACGCGCGGGCTGGACGAGGAGGCGCAGCAGGTCCTGGGCCGCTTCGTCGCCGCGCTGCACTCCCGCAAGCGGATGCGCGTGTCCAAGCCGGGCGACTCGGTCACCTTCTCCAACCGGCACGTGATCCACGGGCGTGAGGTGCACGCGATCCACGACGTCGAGGGGCTCAAGCAGCGCTGGCTGCTGAAGACTCACAACGTCTACACCCGTCAGGCGTTCGAGGAGTTCTTCCTCGGCGACCGCTACGGCGTCGTCAACGGCTGACCGCATGATCATCGTCACCGGCGGTGGCCAGGGCATCGGTGCCGCCATCGCCCGCCGCGCGGCGGCGCTGGGACGACCGGTGTGCGTCAACTACCGGACCAGCGCCGCCGGCGCCGAACAGGTCGTACGGGACGTGCGGGAGGCGGGTGTCGAGGCACTGGCCCTCCAGGCCGACGTCACCGAGGAGGGCGAGGTGGTGCGGCTCTTCGCGACCGCCACGGACAAGCTCGGCCCGCTCAGCGCCGTCGTCAACAACGCCGGGGTGACCGGCGGTCTGGGTCGGGTGATCGACCTGGACGTCGCCCGGCTCGACACCGCCTACCGCGCCGTACTGCGCAGCGTGGTGCTGTGCACGCGGGAGGCGCTGCGGGCGATGGCCCTCAGCCGCGGCGGCCCCGGGGGCTGCGTCGTCAACATCTCCTCCACCGGCGCCCGTACCGGCGGTGGGGGCGAATGGGTCCACTACGCCGCCCTGAAGGCCGCCGTGAACGCCCACACCTGGGGCGCCGCCCAGGAGGCGGCGGCCGACGGCGTACGGATCAACGCCGTCGCCCCCGGGTTGATCCACACAGGACTGCACCAGGCCAACGGGGTCCCGGACCGCCCCGAACGCCTCAAGGCGACCGTGCCCATGGGTCGCATCGGCACCCCGGAGGAGGTCGCGGAAGCCGTGGTCTTCCTGCTCTCCCCGGCCGCCTCCTATATCACCGGGTCCGTCCTCGAGGTGGGCGGCGGCCGCTGAGCCCCGCCCCGCGCACGGGAAGAAGCCACCATGTCCACTGCACCCACCCGCATGCTCGAACCCCACACCCCCCTCTACCTGGACACGCCACCGCACGTCATCACCGAGGGCTCCGGCATCGAGGTCCGTGACGCCGAGGGCCGCTGGTACGTCGACGGCGTCGCCGGCCTGTGGAGCGTGACCCTCGGCTACAGCGAACCCCGCCTGGTGCGGGCGGCCACGGAGCAGATGAACCGGTTGCCGTTCTACGGTTCGTTCAACCACCGCACCAACGACGTCGCGCTCGCCCTGGCAGCCGACATCGCGGAGATCTCTCCGATACCGATGGGCCGGGTCTTCTTCGGCAATTCCGGGTCCGACGCGAACGACAGCGCCATCAAGTTCGCCCGCTACTACCACTGGGCCCAGGGCCGGCCGGAGCGCCGCAAGGTCATCTCGCACCACTGCGGGTACCACGGCACCACCCTGGCCGCCGGCTCGGCCACCGGGCTGCCCCACATCCACCACGGCTTCGGGCTCGCCGGCGACGACTTCCTCTCGGCCCACTGCCCCGACCCGCTGCACCCGGCCTCGCGCGGCATGAGCGAGGAGGAGCAGGTCGACTGGCTCGTGCGGGACTTCGAGAACCTCGTCCTGGAGACGGGGCCCGAGACGGTCGCCGCCTTCATCTCCGAGCCGATCCTCGGCGCCGGCGGGCTCATCATCCCCCCGGCCGGGTACTTCGCCCGGATCCAGGAAGTCCTCGACCGCCACGGCATCCTGTTCATCGCCGACGAGGTCATCACCGGCTACGGCCGCACCGGGCAGATGTTCGCCACCACGGCCCTGGGGCTGCGCCCCGACATCATCACCAGCGCCAAGGGCCTGTCCTCCTCCTACCTGCCCGTCTCCGCCACCCTGGTCGGCGAGCGGGTCAGCGAGGTCCTGGCCGAGGGGAGCCGGCAGATCGGCACCTTCGGGCACGGCTTCACCTACTCGGGCCACCCGGTGGCCGCCGCCGTGGCCCGCGAGACCCTGGCCATCGTGCGCGAACGGGACATCCCCGGTCACGTGTGCGAGGTGGCCCCCCACCTGGCACGGGGGCTGGAGAAGTTCCGCGGGGCCGAACTGGTCCGCGACGTGCGGCACTACGGCCTGCTCGGCGGGGTGCAGTTCGACCCGGAGCAGGCCGACGCGGAGCCCGGACGGCTGGGCCAGGAGGTCCTGGAGGTGGCGAAGCAGCGCGGTCTGCTGCTGCGGGCCATGGGCGACACCGTCGTCTTCGCGCCGCCACTGATCATCACGCCCGGCCAGGTAGACGAGGTGCTGGAACGCTTCACCGCCGCCTATGACGACGTGCTCGCCGCCCGCCGTCGACAGGCAGCCTGACCCCAAGGAGCAGACCGATGGCCATCGGCATCCTCGCCACCGGCTCGTACCTGCCCGACCACATCGTCACCAACGACGACCTCGCCCGGACGGTGGACACCTCCGACGCCTGGGTGACCTCCCGCACCGGCATCCGGCAGCGCCGCCGCGCCCGGCCGGACGAGACGACCTCCGACCTGGGGCACCGGGCGGCGGTGGCCGCCCTCCACAACGGCGGCCTCACGGTGGACCAGGTGGACGCGCTGGTCGTCGCCACCAGTTCGCCCGACCGGATCCAGCCGTCCACCGCCTGCCACATCCACGCCAAGCTGGGGCTGACCCAGGTGCCGGCCTTCGACGTCGGCGCGGTGTGCAGCGGCTTCATCTACGCGGCCGCCACCGCCGCCGGGTTGATGGGGAGCTTCCCCCAGCACCGCCGCGTCATGGTCGTCGGCTGCGAGACGTACAGCCGGATCCTCGACTACGAGGACCGCGGCACCTGCGTCTTCTTCGGTGACGGCGCCGGCGCCGCCGTCCTCGGGCACGTGCCCGACGGCTACGGCGTCCTCGGCTGCGACCTGATCGCCGACAGCGCCCAGCTGGACGTGGTCGGCGTCCCGGCGGGAGGCGCCACCGAGCCCGCGGACGCGCGCACCGTGCGGGAGCGGCGGCACTACTTCCACATGGACGGGCGCCGGGTGTGGAACTTCGCCACCCAGGCCGTCCCCCGCGTCGTCAAGGGCGCGCTCGCCTCGGCCGGACTCGACGTCGGCGACGTGGACCTCCTCGTCACCCACCAGGCCAACGCCCGGCTGATCGAGGAGTGCGCCAACCGGGCCGGCATCCCGCTGGACCGGATCCCGACCACCGTCGAGCGCTACGGCAACACCGCCGCCGCCTCGGTGCCCATCACCCTGGCCGAGGCGCACGCCGCGGGCCGCATCCGGCGCGGTGACGTCGTCGTCTTGGCCGCAGTGGGCGGGGGCATGACGGCGGGTGCGCTCGTCCTGCGCTGGTACTGACCGCCTCTTCCCCGTCCCGCTGCGCCGCCGCCGGCGGCCGGCCCGCCCCGGCCCCGCGCACGTCCCCGCGACCGCCCGACCCCGGCACGCAGGGCGCGCACTTCACCCGTGGCCACGTACGCCACCCACGCCATGCACGCCCCCGCCGACCCGCCCACGCGGTGCCCCGCGCCTGCGCGCCGGCACCGGTAACCCCGTCCAGCCACCCCGTCCGAGAGCCAGGAGAACCCTCACGTGACCGCACCCGTCATCACCTCGTCCACCCCCGCCGGCCCGCTCCCCCACCTGGAGGAGCCCCGGGGCGGGCGGGGGGAGCTCCCGCACGACCCGGGCTTCGCCGAGTTCGCCCGCACGCACATCGCCCCCCGCGCCGACGGCGCCTACCGGGCCGAGATCCTCGACCGCCTGTCCTGGCAGCGCCTGGCGGACCGCGGTCTGTGGCGCGTCGGCGTCCCCGAGCACCTCGGCGGTGTCGGGGGCACGTGGCGTGACCTGGCCGAGCGCATCGCCGACATCGCCCGCGAGGGCGACGACCTCGGCTTCGTCCTCTCCCTGATCGCCCACGCCGGCCTGGTGCGCGCCCTGGTCGAGCACGGCGGCGAGTACCACCACCGGACGGTCCTGCCGTCCCTGATGAAGGGTGCCGTCGGCGCGACCGCCCTCACCGAGCCGCACGGCGGGTCCGACGTGGCCCGCACGCGGACCACCGCCGTGCGCACCCCCGAGGGGTGGAGCCTGACCGGCTTGAAGGACCACATCACGAACGCGCCCGTCGCCGACCGGGCGCTCATCCTCGGCCGGGTACCCGAGCTCGGCCGCCGCGACATCACCCTGTTCCTGGTGAACCTGCACAGCCCGGGCGTCCGGCGCGGCCCGGCCGAGGAGCTCCTCGGACTGCGGACCAGCCCCACGGGCGCCATCCACCTGGAGGACGTCGCGCTGCCGGAGGGCGCCGTGCTGGGCGCGCCCGGCGAGGGGCTGCGCACCCTGTACGACATCATCAGCTTCGACCGCGCCCTCTACGGTCTCGTCGCCGCGGCGTTCCTGGAGCCGCGCCTCGACGAGGTGATCTCCTTCACGTGGCGGCGCGAGGCGTTCGGCCAGCCGATCCTGGAGCACCAGTACGTCCAGGGGCGCCTCACCGACATCCGCATCACCATCGAGGTCGCCCGGGCGACGGCGATGGCCGGCATCGAGGCGCTGGTCGCCGGCGACCCGGAGGCGTCCCTGCGCTGTTCGGTTGCGAAGCTGACTGGGTCCGAGGGGCTGGTCGAGGCCGCGCAGAACCTGATGCGCCTGCACGGCCACGCCGGTTACGAGCGCGGCCCGTTGACCCGCATCGTCCAGGACGCCCTGGGCACCCTTATCGCCGGGGGAACCACCGAGATGCAGCGCAAGAACATCCTCAACCAGATGTTGGCGCACCACAGGGGCTGACGGCGGTTCACCCCCGCACCCGCGTACGCGAACCGAACGAGGACCTCATGACCGCTACCCCCGTGGCGTCCGACACCCGGCCGCCCACCCCCCTCGGACGCCCCTTCGTCTGGCTCTGGCACGCGTGCGCGGGCTCGAACCTGGCCGACGGCATCTACCAGGTCGCCCTGCCCGTCACCGCCGTCCACCTCGGCGGCGGTGCCGGCGGGGTGGCCCTGGTCGCGGCCATGTCGCGGGCCCCGTGGCTGGTCTTCGCGCTCTTCTCCGGCCTCCTCGTCGACCGGTGCGACGAGCGCCGGCTCATGCGGATCGTGAACAGCGGGCGCGTCGTCGTCCTCGGCACCACGGCGCTCTTACTGGCGCTCGGCCGGGCGGACATCGCCGTACTCGCCACGGCCGCGTTCCTCCTCGGCATCGGGGAGACGATCTTCGACACGGCGTTCCACACCACGACCCCCGGCCTGGTCGCGCCGGACCAGCTGGAACGGGCCAACTCGCGGCTCCAGGCCGCCGAGATCACCACCAACCAGATGGCCGGCCCGCCCCTCGGCGGCATCCTGCTCGGTCTGTCCGCCGGTCTGGCCTTCGGCGCCACCGCCCTGCTCTACCTCGCCACCGTCCTGGCACTCCTGGCCCTGCCCGCCTCCGGGAAGACCGCCCCGGACGCCCCGGGCGCTCCGGGGGCTCCGGGCGCTCCGGGGTCTCCGGGGGCCCCAGGGGCCGGGGGCGACACCTCCCCTGCCGGGCGGCCCGGCATCATCGCCGACATCCGCACCGGACTGCGCTTCCTCGTCGGCAACCGCACCCTGTTCGTCTACGCCCTGGGCGTGGGCGCCCTGAACCTCGCCTGGGCCGCGGTCTACGCCGCGCTGCCCGTACTGGCCCTGCCCCCCGGCCCGTTGGGGCTGAGCAGCGCGTCGTACGGGTCCCTGCTGATGGTCGCGGGCGTCAGCGGCCTCGTCGTCGGGCTGCTGTCCGCCACCGCCATCGGCCGCCTGGGGGCGCGCCCCAGCATGGCGCTGGGGCTCGCGGGGATGGCCGCCGGCTTCCTCCTGCCGGGACTGCGCCCCACGGTGGCCGTGCTCGGCGTCGGACTGGGTCTCACCGGTCTGCTCATCCTGATCAACGTCGTCACCGTGTCGTACCGGCAGCGCACGGTCCCGCAGCACCTCCTGGGCCGGGTCACGTCGGCGTACCGGCTGATCGCCTTCGGCTGCCTGCCGGTGGGCTCCGCCCTGGCCGGTGTCATCGGCAGCCACTTCGGCCCCCGTCCGGTCCTGGTGCTCGCCGGCTGCGTCGTCTGCGCGGCGGCGATCCCCATGACCGTGTACACCCGGCCGGCCACCGACGCCTCGGCGCACACGGCCTGACGGACGATCACCACATCGCGCGCACCGCGCCGCGCCCCCACGCCGGCACCGCGCCCGACACCTCACTCAGCGCCTCGAACTGCGAACCCCGAACCCCGACAGCGAGGGACACCATGACCAGCACGCCCGCCCAGACCGGCGCCACCGACCTCGCCTCCCTGATCGGCAGGAGCGCCGACGTCGTCCACCGGGTCACCGACAAGGACGCGGCCACCAACTGGGGCAACGACCTGCCCGTCCTCGCCACGCCGGTCCTCCTGTGGCTGAGCGAGATCGCCGCGATGAAGGTGATCGACCCGGCCGTCACCGACCAGGACATGACGGTGGGGCTCGCGCACGACTCGGCCCACCTCGCACCGACCCCGGTCGGCGAGGAGGTGACCGTCTCGGCGACCCTGACCGGGGTGGAGGGCCGCAAGCTCGTCTTCGACGTCGTCGCACGCGACGCGGCCGCCACCGTCCTCAGCGGGCGCCACACCCGGGCGGTCATCAACCGCGCCCGCTTCACGGAGAAGCTCGCCCCCCGGCCGCGGACCACCGACCGGAGCGCGTGAGGGATCAGGCCGGCCGTCGCAGCCAGGAGTCGAGAGCCGCGTAGTCGACCTCCGTCAGCCCACGACGGGGGTCGACCCGGTGCAGCAGGGCGGGCCCCGGGTGGTGGGCGGTGACCCATGCCCGGTCGACCCCGGTGATCTCGTCGTCGACCCAGGCGAACGGACGGCCCGCCGCCCAGGAGACGAGGCCGCGGACCTTCCAGTGCAACCCGTCCCGCGCGTCCCGGTCATCGGCGTCGGACGGCTCGGGCCAGCGCACCACCGGCAGTTCCGCCAGGCCGATGAGCGGGGCGACGCACTCGTTCGCGTCGTCCGCCCACGTCGTCGCCCAGACCACGTCACAGGACAGCGCCGCCAGCCGGGGCCCGTGCGCCGGGTCGATCCGGGTCAGCAGCGGATGCGCCCCGCAGCCCGGCACGTGCCCCGTCGGATGGCTGGGGTACTCGTGGGGCTCCGCCCCGAAGGGGATGAGAGGTCCGTCGACGTCGAGGAAGAGCAGCGGACGCTGCGGGGAGCCGGTCACGGCGGCACCCTATCGACCCGGGCGGAGGGGCTCGGTCGGCGCCCGCTTCGCCGTCCCCGCGCCCCGACGGGCTCACGGACCTCCCGCGTCACGGACCTCCCGTCACGGACCACCCGTCACGGACCACCCGCCTCACGGACTACCGCGTCACAGACCGCTCGCGGCGTCATGTCCTGCCCACCGGCGGGGCGTCGGGCGGGTCCGGGGCGAAGGAGAGTGCTCCGGCGGGGCAGAGGGAGACGGCCTCCCGGGCGGCCGCCCCGGTCGGCCCGGTCCCGTACGCCGCCGCAGGACGCAGCAGGACGACGCGGCCGACCTCGGGGTCCTGGTCGAAGAGGTCCGGGGCGGTCAGCGCGCACATGCCGGCGCCCTGGCAGCGTTCCCGGTCGGCGTGGAGCACCAGTCTTCACACACTGACCGACGGGCGCCCTTCGCCATGGTCGCGACCAGCACAGACATCGGACTCACTCATCTAGCTGTCGAAGCCCAGCCCCAGCCGGTCCAGGCCGCGCAGCCAGAGGTTGCGGCGGCCGTCGCGGGTGTCGGCGCGGGCCATGGACCACTTGGTGACCCCGATGGCCGCCCACGCCAGGGGCTCCGGCGGGAACGGCAGCGGCTTGGTGCGGACCATCTCCAGCGCGGTGCGCGCGGTGCGTTCGCCCGCCAGCAGGTCCAGCATCACGTCCGCGCCGAACCGGGAGGCGCCCACGCCCAGTCCGGTGTACCCGGCGACGTACGCGACCCGGCCCCGGTGCGCCGTGCCGTAGAAGGCGGAGAAGCGGGAGCAGGTGTCGATGACACCTCCCCAGGTGTGGGTGAAGCGCACCCCCTCCAGCTGCGGGAAGCACCGGAAGAAGTGCTCGGCGAGGGTGAGGAACGTCTCGGGGCGCTGGTCCAGTTCGGCGCGGACGCGCCCGCCGAACGGGTAGACCGCGTCGTAGCCGCCCCACAGCACGCGGTTGTCGGGCGTGAGGCGGAAGTAGTGGAACTGGTTGGCGAGGTCGCCGAGGCCCTGGCGGGCGCGCCAGCCGACCGAGTCGAGCTGCGCGGCGGTGAGCGGCTCGGTCACCAGGGCGTAGTCGTAGACGGGCACGGTGTACGGGCGGGCGCGGCGGACCAGGGACGGGAAGGCGTTGGTGCCGAGGGCGACCCGGCGGGCGAGGACGCGGCCGTAGGGGGTGCGGACCGCCATGGCGGCGCCGGCGGGGGCCAGCCGCAGGCCGGGGGTGTTCTCGTACATCCGCACGCCCGCGTCGAGGCAGGCGCGCTTGAGGCCCCAGGCGAGCCTGGCCGGGTGGAGGAGGGCGACGCCGCGCCGGTCCCAGACGCCGCCGAGGAAGGTCGGCGAGTCGACCTGCGCGCGGACGGCGTCCCGGTCGAGCAGTTCCAGGCCGTCGGCGAGGCCGAGCCGGCGGGCCCGCTCGTACAGGGCGCGGACCTCGGCGAGCTGGTGGGGGCGGGTGGCGACGTCGATCTCGCCGGTGCGCTCGAAGTCGCAGTCGATGCCGTACGCGGTGACGGCCCGTTCGATCGCGTCGAGATTGCGGGCGCCGAGCTCCTCCAGCGCGGGCAGGTCGGCGGGCCAGCGGGCGAGGCCGTTGCCGAGACCGTGGGTGAGGGAGGCGGCGCAGAAGCCGCCGTTGCGGCCGGAGGCGGCCCAGCCCGCCTCCCGGCCCTCGATGAGCACGACGTCCCGTCCGGGGTCGCGCTCCTTGGCGAGCAGCGCGGTCCACAGCCCGCTGTAGCCGCCGCCGACCACGAGCAGGTCGCAGTGGTCGGTGCCGGCGAGGGCGGGCCGGGCGGCGGGCCTGCCGGGGTCCTCCAGCCAGAAGGGGGCGGGCCGGGCGTCGGTCAGCGATCGTGCGGCGGTACGCATGGCGGCTGGGGCCATGGCTTCCAACTCCCTCGGGGGTTGCGGGTTACCGGTGGGGTGTCACCGGCGGCTCCGGGTCCGCTTGCGCCGGGCGGTCAGGAACCGCGCGGCGACGACGGCGAGTACGGCCACGGCGAACATCGCCGTGCCGACGACGTTGATCTGTACGGGGGTGCCGCGCTGCGCGGAGCCCCAGACGTACATGGGGAAGGTGACGGTCGAGCCGGCGTTGAAGTTGGTGATGACGAAGTCGTCGAAGGAGAGCGCGAAGGCCAGCAGCGCGCCGGCCGCGATGCCCGGCGCCGCGATGGGCAGGGTGACCCGCAGGAACGTCTGGACGGGCCCGGCGTACAGGTCGCGGGCGGCCTCCTCCAGACGGGGGTCCATGGACATCACGCGCGCCTTGACCGCGACGACGACGAAGCTCAGGCAGAACATGACGTGGGCGACCAGGACCGTGCGGAAGCCCAGCTCGGCGCCCATGTTGAGGAAGAGGGTGAGCAGCGAGGCGGCCATCACCACCTCCGGCATGGACATCGGCAGGAAGATCAGCGCGTTGACGGCGCCGCGCGCGCGGAAGCGGTAGCGGACCAGCGCGAAGGCGATCAGCGTGCCGAGGACGGTGGCGCCGAGCGTGGCCCAGGCGGCGAGCTGGAGCGACAGGCCGAGCGCGCCGCACAGGTCGGGGACGCCGCAGGGGTCCTTCCAGGCGTCGAGCGAGAACCGCTGCCAGGTGTAGTTGAAGCGGCCGTTGGGCTGGTTGAAGGAGAAGACGAGGACGACGACGTTGGGCAGGACGAGGTAGGCCAGCGTGCACAGGCCCGCGAGGACGACGAGGTGGCGCCGTATCCAGCCCGGCACCGAGCGCGGCGCGGACCGCGGCGCCGGCCCGCGTCCGGCGGACGGCGCCGGGTGCGGCTTCGCGAGGGTCCCGGAGTGGGCCCCGGAAGGGGGTGGGGAGGCAGGCGTGGGAAGGGGCTTCGAACGCGGCATCAGACCAGCTCCTCCGTTCCGGCCCGGCGGATGTAGACCGTCACCAGGATGAGGATGGCGGCCATCAGCAGGAAGGACAGCGCCGCCGCGGTCGGGTAGTCGAGCACCCGCAGGAACTGCCCCTGGATGACGTTGCCGATCATCTTCGTGTCGGTCGACCCGAGGAGTTCGGCGTTGACGTAGTCGCCGCTCGCGGGGATGAAGGTGAGCAGGGTGCCGGCGACGACGCCCGGCATGGACAGCGGGAAGGTGACCTTGCGGAAGGTGGTGGCGGGCGAGGCGTAGAGGTCCCTGGCCGCCTCGTGGAGCCGCCCGTCGATCCGCTCCAGCGAGGTGTAGAGGGGCAGGATCATGAACGGCAGGAAGTTGTACGTCAGTCCGCAGACGACGGCGAGCGGCGTGGCCAGCACCCGGTCGCCCTCGGTCCAGCCGAGCCGGCTGGTGACGTCGAGGACGTGCAGGGCGTCGAGCGCGCCGACGACGGTCCCGCCGTCCGCGAGGATCGTCTTCCAGGCCAGCGTCCGGATGAGGAAGCTGGTGAAGAACGGCGCGATGACGAGGACCAGCAGCACGTGCCGCCAGCGCCCGGCGCGGAAGGCGATGAGGTACGCGAGCGGGTAGCCGAGCAGCAGGCACAGCAGGGTCGCGGTCCCGGCGTACAGCAGCGACCTCGCGAACTGCGGGTGGTAGTCGCGCAGGGCCTCCCAGTACGTCGGGAAGTGCCAGGTGACCTCGAAGCCCTCCTCCAGCGAGCCGGTCTGCACGGACGTGGACGCCTGGTAGACCAGCGGCAGGGCGAAGAAGACCAGCAGCCACAGGACGCCGGGCAGCAGCAGCCAGTACGGGACGAGCCGCCCGCGCCGGGGGCGCCTCGTCACGGCGGGGGCGGCCGGGGCCGCGGCGCCGGGCGGAGTGTCGGTGGCGGTCGTCACGCGGCGCCCTCCACCGTCTCGACCCCGGCCTCCGCGTCCTGCGCGGCGTCGAGGCCGAAGGTGTGGGCGGGGTTCCAGTGGAGGACGACCTCGGCGCCGGGGGCCAGGCGCGGGTCGCGTTCGATGTTCTGCTCGTAGACCTGGAGGCCGGTGCCGGCGGGTCCGTCGACGGTGTACTGGGTGGAGACGCCGATGAAGGAGGTGTCGGCGATCCGGCCGGTGAGCCGGTTGCGCCCGGCGGGCACGGTGGCGGCGTCGTCGGCGTGGGTGAGCGCGATCTTCTCCGGGCGGACGCCGACGAGGAGGGCGCCGCCGGCGCGGGCGGGGGCGGCGCAGCGGTCGGCGGGCAGGGTGAGGGCGGCGCCGCCCGCGGTGACGGCGACCTCGGCGCCGGCGCTGGTGACCCGCCCCTCGACGAGGTTGGACGTGCCGAGGAAGTTGGCGACGAAGGTGGTGCGCGGGTTGTCGTACAGCGCGGCGGGCGGGCCGAGCTGCTCGACGCGGCCGGCGTTCATCACCGCGACCGTGTCGGCCATGGTCATGGCCTCCTCCTGGTCGTGGGTGACGTGGACGAAGGTGATGCCGACCTCGGTCTGGATGCGCTTGAGCTCCAGCTGCATCTGGCGGCGCAGCTTCAGGTCGAGCGCGCCGAGCGGCTCGTCGAGGAGGAGGACGCGGGGGTGGTTGATGAGGGCGCGGGCGACGGCGACGCGCTGCTGCTGGCCGCCGGAGAGCTGGTGGGGGCGGTGGCGGGCCTTGTCGCCGAGCTGGACGAGGTCGAGCATCTCGTCGACCTGCCGCTTGACGGACTTGACGCCCCGCCGGCGCAGGCCGAAGGCGACGTTCTCGTGGACGTCGAGGTGCGGGAAGAGCGCGTACGACTGGAAGACGGTGTTCACCGGCCGCTTGTGCGGGGGCAGGTCGGTGACGTCCCGGTCGCCGAGGAGGACGGCCCCGGTGGTGGGCTCCTCCAGGCCGGCGATCATGCGCAGCGTGGTGGTCTTGCCGCAGCCGGAGGCGCCGAGGAGGGCGAAGAAGGAGCCCTCGGGGACGGTCAGGTCGAGCGGGTGGACGGCGGTGAAGGAGCCGTACGTCTTGCTGATCCCGGCGAGGCGGACGTCGCCGCCGGTGGGGGTGTCGGTCATGGGTGTGGGTCCCGGGGTCGAGGGGAGCGGATCGGGGCGGGGCTCAGGCGCCGATGAGCGCGGCGAACTTCTCCTCGAACGCCGTCTCCTCCTCGCTGGTGAGGGAGCGGAAGGCGCGCGACTTCGCGGCCATCGCCCTGTCGGGGAGGATCAGCGTGTTCGCCGCGAGCGCCGGGTCGATCCGGGCGAGCTCCGGGCGTACGCCGTCGACGGGGCAGACGTAGTTGATGTACGCCGCGAGGCGGGCGGCCACCGGGGGCTCGTAGTAGTAGTCGATGAGCTTCTCGGCGTTGGACTTGTGCCGTGCCCCGGTGGGGACCAGGAGGTTGTCGGTGGCCGTGAGGTAGCCGGCGGCCGGGACGGCGAAGCGGATGTCGGGGTTGTCGGCCTGGAGCTGGATGAGGTCGCCCGCCCAGGCGAGGCAGGCGGCCAGGTCTCCCTTGCTGAGGTCGGCGGTGTAGTCGTTGCCGGTGAAGCGGCGGATCTGCCGGGTCTCCACGCCCTTGCGGAGGCGGCCGATCGCCGCGTCGTACTGGGCGGCGGTGACCGTGCCGGGGTCCTCGCCCATGTCGAGGAGGGTCATGCCGACGGTGTCGCGCATCTCGGAGAGGAAGGCGACGCGGCCCTTCAGCTTCGGGTCGTCCAGGAGCTGGCTGACGGAGTCGACGGTGCGCCCGCCGGTGGCCTTGGCGTTGTAGGCGATGACGGTGGAGATGCCGGTCCACGGGTAGGAGTGGGCGCGGCCGGGGTCCCAGTCGGGGCGGCGGAACTGCGGGGCGAGGTTGGCGTAGGCGTGCGGCAGGTTCGCCGGGTCGAGCTTCTGGGCCCAGCCGAGGCGGATGATGCGGGCGGCGAGCCAGTCGGTGACGCAGATCAGGTCCCGCCCGGTGTCCTGGCCGGCGGCGAGCTGCGGCTTGATCTTGCCGAAGAACTCGACGTTGTCGTTGATGTCCTCGGTGTACGTGACGGTGATCCCGGTGCGCCGGGTGAACGCCTCCAGCGTCGGGCGGCGCTTCTCGTCGTCGCTGACGTCGATGTACTGCGTCCAGTTGGAGAAGGCGAGCCGCTTCTCGCGGGCCGAGTGGTCGGTGGCCGCCGGGCCCTGCCCCTCCCGCCTGGCGGGCGGGATGCCGCAGGCGCCCAGCCCGGCGGCGCCGCCGAGGGCGAGGGCGCCGGCACCCGACGCGCGCAGCAGGGAGCGGCGGGTGAGGGCTCCCCTGCCGGTCTCCAGGCTGCGCCGCATCGCGGCGCGTTGGGCCTCGGAGAGGCCGTCGGGCTCGTACTGCTCCATGCGCTGTGCCTTTCGGAGGGGTCGGGCCGCCGGGACGGGCGGCGGGCGGGTGCGCCTGCGGGCTGGGGTCCGTCGTCACCGGTCCGGTGAGGACGGTGCGGTGCCGGTCCTTCCGGGCGCCCGCGGTGTGGTCGCGCATCGCCTGCGTGACCTGCGTGTACGTCTCGAAGGAGTAGGTTGGCATGCCCTTCGCGGCGCCGGACGGGCGGTGGCCGGTTGCGGCGCCGGACGGGCGCCGTCCGTGCGGCGCCGCCCCGCCTCGGCGGCCGTGCGGAAACGTTCGTCCATGGACGCTCTTTCATGGTCCGGCCGTGATGTGGGTGCCGATCCTGGCAGAGGCCCGCACGCCCAACAAGGGATTCCGTTGTTGCCATTTGGTCAAGCGACGGATTCGGTCGGCCCTGTCGCGCCCGGTGCCGGAAAAGCCCGTACGGGGAGCGGGGGGCGGCTGCGATGCTGGCCGGCATGGAACGACGCGAAGCGCTGATCGAGCGGGTCGGCCGGGGTGACCGGGTCCGGTACCTGCACTTCTGGGGCCACCGGCCGCGCCCCGACGGGCGGCTCGGGGCGAGCTGCCTGAGCCAGTGGTGGCCGTCCCCCTTCACGGTGGACGGGGTGGAGTACGCGACGGCGGAGCACTGGATGATGGCCGCCAAGGCGCGGCTGTTCGGCGACGCGGAGGCGGAGCGGCAGGCCGTCTCGGCGGCAGACCCGGCCCTGGCGAAGAAGGCGGGGCGCCTGGTGCGCGGCTTCGACGAGGCGGTCTGGGAGCGCGAGCGGTACGGGATCGTGGTGGCCGGCAGCCGCCACAAGTTCGGGCAGAGCCCGGAGCTGGCCGGCTACCTGCTGGGCACGGGCGACCGGGTCCTGGTGGAGGCGAGCCCGATG
The DNA here is from genome assembly GCF_008704425.1 of Streptomyces fradiae ATCC 10745 = DSM 40063. Taxonomy (NCBI): domain Bacteria; kingdom Bacillati; phylum Actinomycetota; class Actinomycetes; order Kitasatosporales; family Streptomycetaceae; genus Streptomyces; species Streptomyces fradiae. The sequence goes on along the minus strand of NZ_CP023696.1, from coordinate 5,025,945 downwards.
GACCGCGTCTGGGGCATCGGCCTCGCCGCCGACGACGAGCGCGCCCACGACCCGGCCCGCTGGCGGGGGCTCAACCTGCTCGGCTTCGCCCTGATGGACGCCCGCGAGGAGCTGCGCGAGGGGTAGGCGTGGGGGCGTGCCGACGGACGCCGCCGCCGGGGCTCCGCCCGGCCCGTACGCGCCTTCCCGAGGCCCCGCCCCAAAACCGCCCGGTCCCGCCGTGCCCCGAGCGGCCCGGCACGGACACGCCCCGGCCCGGCACGCTCGGGGCGGGCCGGGCCGTGGGTGGCGTCGGAGCCGTACGGGTCAGAGGCCGGACGCCATGCCGGCGGCGCTGACCGCCACCAGGAGGAGGATGCCGGGGATGAGGACCGTCGCGATGATGCCGGTGACCAGGCCCGCCGTGGCGGCGCCCTTGTTGGTCGCCTCGCCCCGGACGGCCTTGGAGCGGCCGACCGCGCCGAAGATGATCGCGAGGATGCCGAGGAGCATGCCGAGGGGCCACAGGACGACGATCACGCCGCACACGACGCCGATGATGCCGAGCACCAGGCCGGCCGTGCCCATGCCGTTGCTGGGCTGGACGGCGGGGGCGCCGTAGCCGGGCGCGGGCGCCGCGTACGGCGAGGGCTGGGGGGCGGTCGGGTAGCCGGCCGGCGGCGGAGGGGTGGCCGGCGCCGGGTAGCCGTAGCCGGGCTGCGGCGGCTGGCCCGCGCCGTACGGGTCGGGCTGCCCGTAGCCACCGGGCTGCTGCTGGTACGGATCGGACATGAGTGGTCTCCCCTCCACGGATGCGTCGGCCCATCGTAGGGCCCGGCGATCAGGGGCGGAGCGCGGTGCCCGGCTCCGTGACGACCAGCGAGGTCGCGTAGGGGTCGTGGTCGTCCCGGCCGCCGTGCTCGGTGCTCTCGACGATCGCCCAGATCATGGCGCCCAGCACCACCGCGCCGAGCACGATGCCGAGCACACCCGTGACGATGCCCGCGGTGGCCATGGCTCCGTTGTTCGCCTCGCCCCGCTGGACGCGCTTGCGTCCGATGATGCCGAAGACCAGGGCGAGGACGCCCAGGATGATTCCGAGGCCGTACGCCCAGCACATCACCAGCGAGACGATGCCGATCACCATCGCCGCGATGCCCAGGCCGTTCGCCGGGCCCGGCCCCCACGCCGCGGCGCCGCCGTACGTCCCGTACGCGCCGGGGTAACCGCCCTGGGAGTAGCCGCCCTGGGGGTAGCCGTAGCCGCCCGGGGTGCCCGCCGCCGGGGTCGGCTGCGCCGGGTAGCCGTACGGGCCGGGCGCGGGCTGCGCGGGGCCGCCGGGCGCGACCGGGGGCGGCGGCAGCGGGTCGCCGGACGGGGCGCCGTACCCGGCGGCGGGCATCGACGTCACGGTCGGCTGGTCGTGCGGTCCGGAGGGCGGCGGGCCGCCCTTGCCGAGGCCGACCCCCGGCTGCTGGGCGGGCCGGCTCTCCGGCGGCGCCCAGGGATCGTTGCGGTCGCTGTTCTCTGGCATGAGCCTCCCCCATCGTGTCCGGCCATGCTAACGACCCGCCTACGATGAGCCGTGACCAGGGACGGATCGCCCAGACGGAGGACCTCGATGACCGACCTGCGCCCCTTCATCGCGGGCCTGCCCAAGGCGGAGCTGCACGTCCACCACGTCGGCTCGGCGTCCCCCCGGATCGTCGCGGAGCTGGCCGCCCGCCACCCCGACTCCCTGGTGCCGACGGACCCGGAGGCGCTGGCGGACTACTTCACCTTCACCGACTTCGCCCACTTCATCGACGTGTACCTGTCGGTCGTCGACCTGGTCCGCACCCCCGAGGACGTCCGGCTGCTGACGTACGAGGTGGCCCGCGACATGGCGCGGCAGAACATCCGGTACGCCGAGCTGACGATCACCCCGTACAGCTCGACCCGGCGCGGCATCGACGAGAAGGCGTTCATGGAGGCGATCGAGGACGCCCGCACGGCCGCCGAGTCCGACCTGGGCGTGATCCTGCGCTGGTGCTTCGACATCCCGGGCGAGGCCGGCCTGGAGGCCGCCGAGGAGACCGCGCGCCTCGCCGTGGACCTGCGGCCCGAGGGCCTGGTGTCGTTCGGCCTCGGCGGGCCGGAGGTCGGGGTGCCCCGGCCTCAGTTCAAGCCGTACTTCGACCGGGCCATCGCCGCCGGGCTCCACTCGGTGCCGCACGCGGGCGAGACGACCGGGCCGCAGACGATCTGGGACGCCCTGACGGAGCTGCGCGCCGAGCGCGTCGGCCACGGCACGAGCGCCCCGCGGGACCCGGCGCTCCTCGCCCACCTCGCCGAGCACCGCATCGCCCTGGAGGTCTGCCCCACCTCCAACATCGCCACCCGCGCCGTCGCCGACATCGACCGGCACCCGATCCGGGAGATGGTGGCCGCCGGGGTGCTGGTCACCGTCAACTCCGACGACCCGCCGATGTTCGGCACGGACCTGAACACCGAGTACGAGGTCGCCGCCCGCCTGCTGGAGCTGGACGAGCGCGGGGTCGCCGCCCTCGCGCGGAACGCCGTCGAGGCGTCCTTCCTCGACCCGGCGGGCAAGAGCCGGATCGCGGCGGAGATCGACGCGTACACGGACCGGTGGCTCGCCTCCTGACCCCGGCCGTGGCTCGCCGTCCTGAGACGGACCGGTGGCTCGCCGTCCTGAGACGGACCGGTGGCTCGCGTCCTGGGGCGGACCGGTGACTCGCCTCCTGACCCCGACCGCCGCGACAATGGCCCCATGCGCACCGTCACCGTCGTGGGCCACCGGGGCGACCCCTACCGGGTCCGCGAGAACACGCTCGGGTCGATCCGCTCGGCGCTGGCCCGCGGCGCGGACGCCGTGGAGATCGACGTCCGGCTGACCTGGGACGGCGTCCCGGTCCTGCTCCACGACGACACGCTGCGGCGGCTGTGGCGGGTGGACCGGCCGCTGGCCTCCCTCTCCCTCGCCGAGGTGCGGGAGCTGACCGGCCCGGAGGGCGTGCCCACCCTGCACGAGGCGCTGACCGCCGCCGCCCCGCACCGCGTGATGATCGACCTGCCGGGCGCCACCGAGCAGTCCGTGCGGGCCGTGGTCGGCGCCGTCCGCGAGTGCGACGCCGAGGACCGGGTCTACTACTGCTCCGGCGCGCCCGCCATGCTGCTGGTCCGCGCCGCCGACCCGGCCGCCGAGATCGCCCTGACGTGGACGACGCTCGCGCCGGCCCGCCCGGTGCTCATCGACGCGGTGGCGCCGCGCTGGCTCAACTACCGCTTCGGGCTGGTCAGCGCGGCGCTGGCGGACCGGGTGCACCGGGACGGGCTGCTGGTGGCCGCCTGGACGGCCGACACCCGCAGGTCGATGCGTAAGCTGATCGGCAACGGGGTGGACTCCATCACCACCAACCGCGTGGACACGCTCAACTCCGTACTGACGGGAGCCCGTACGTGACGTCCCACCACACCGGCCGCATCCGCACCGACATCGCCCACAACGCGCGCGTCTGGAACCACTGGCTGCGCGGCAAGGACAACTACCCCGTGGACCGCGCCGTCGGCGACCGCGTCACCTCCCTCCACCCCGGCATCGGCGAAGTCGCCCGCGCCGACCGGGCGTTCCTCGGCCGCGCCGTCACGTACCTGGCGGCGGAGGCGGGCATCCGGCAGTTCCTCGACATCGGCACGGGCCTGCCGACCGCCGACAACACCCACGAGGTCGCCCAGCGCGCGGCCCCCGACGCGCGGATCGTCTACGTCGACAACGACCCGATCGTGCTGACCCACGCCCGCGCCCTGCTCACCGGCACCCCGCAGGGCGCCACCGAGTACGTCGACGCGGACGCCCACGACCCGCAGGCCATCCTGGCGGCGGCCGGGAGGACCCTGGACCTGGCCCGCCCGGTGGCCGTGATGATGCTCGGCATCCTCAACTTCGTCCTCGACACGGACGAGGCCCGGCGGATCGTGCGGACCCTCATGGCGGCCGTCCCCTCCGGCAGCCACCTCGTACTGACCCACCCGACGGCCGATCCCGAGCTGGGCGGCGAGGACAACGTGGCGGCGATGGAGTTCTGGAACGCGAACGCCACCCCGCCCATCACGGCCCGCACCCGCGCGGAGTTCACCTCCTTCCTGGAGGGCCTGGAGGTGCTGGAGCCCGGCGTCGTCTCCTGCTCCCTCTGGCGGCCCGGCCCCGGCCAGCCGCCGCCGGTGGTCGCCCAGTTCGGCGCGGTCGCCCGCAAGCCCTGACGGGCGCGACCGGCCCGGCGGCGGCCGGTGCGCGCCGCCGTGCCGCACCACCGTGCGGGGTCGCGGTGGCCCGCCCCCGCACAGCCGTGCCGCGGGGGCGGGGCGCGGGCCCGGCCGGCACCGCGCCGCCCGGCGCGTCACCCGCGCGGGTGCTTTTGGGACGCGTACGCCCCTCCCGGCGCCGCCGGGCCCCCGGGGCGGGGCGGGCCGCCCGTAGGGTGTCGCTCTCCCCTCCCCCCGCACCCGTACGGAGCCGGCCTTGCACGTCCGCGAGCACACCCGCGCACGCCCGTCGAACGACATCGCGGTCACCGGCGTCGGTCTGGTCACCCCCGCCGGACGGGACGCGGAGAGCACCTGGGACGGGCTGATGGACGGCTTCCCCACGGCCCGGCGGGACCCCGAACTGGCCGGGCTGCCGGTCGACTTCTCCTGCCGGGCCGCCGGGGCCGGTTTCGAGGGGGCGACGCCGCTGGTGCTGGCGGCCGCGCGGGAGGCGGTGGCCGACGCGGGCCTGGGGTCCGGGTCCTGGGACGGGGCGCGGATCGCGGTGGTGCTGGGAGCGGGCGGCGCCGCGCCGGGCCTCGGAGGGGCGGGACGCGAGGTGTGCGCCCAGACGGTCGGCGCGGACCTGGGCGCGCTCGGGCCCGGTTTCGTCACCTCGGGCGGGTGCGGCGCGGGGGTGACGGCCATCGGCGTGGCGCGTGAGCTGCTGCGGTCGGGCGCCTGCGACGTCGCCGTGGCGGGCGCGGGCGACACCGTGCGGGGCCGCACGGTCGCGGCCGGGCTGGGCCGGGCCGGTGCGCTGTCGTCCCGTACGCACGACCCGGCGGGCGCGTCCCGGCCGTTCGACGCGGAGCGGGACGGGTTCGTGCTCGGCGAGGGCGCGGGGGTGCTGGTGCTGGAGAGGGTGGTGGACGCGCGGGCCCGGCGGGCGCGGCTGCGGGCGGTGCTCGCCGGGTACGGCGCGGCGGCGGAGGGGTGCGGCGCGGCCGGCGCGGGGCCGGGCGGCACCGGCCGGGTGGGCGTGGACGCGCGGGGGCGGGGCGTGGAGCGGGCGGTGCTGGCGGCGTTCGCGGACGCGGACCTGGGCCCGGAGGACGTGGACCATGTGAACGCGCACGGCAGCGGGGGGCTGGGGGACGACCTGGCGGAGGCGCGGATGCTGCGGCGGGTGTTCCGGGGGGCGCCGCCGCCGGTGACGGCGGTCAAGGGCGTCCTGGGCCACGCGGGCGGCGGCGCGGGCGCGGTGGAGGCGGCCTGCGCGGTGCTGACGCTCGGGCACCAGGCGATCCCGCCGACGGCCAACCTGGACCGGCTGGACCCGGAGATCGAGCTGGACGTGGTGGTGAAGTCGCCGCGCCGCCGTCCCGTGCGGGCGGCGCTGAGCACGTCCTTCGGCCTGGGCGGCCAGAACACGGCGCTGCTGCTCAGGGCGGTGTGACGCCGCCCCCGGGTGCGGCGGTGCGACGCCGCACCCGGGCGGTGCGGGATGCGTCGCCCGGCGGGCCCGGAGGGCGTCCGGCGTTCCGGGAGCCACCGGGTCCGCCCCGCGGCGACGGCCGGGGGCGGCGGCGGTGGCGCGGGCCCGGGGCCGGGGCCGGGGCCCTGGGCACCGCGGGGGCTCGCGTCCCCGGACGTCGCGGGGGCCGGCCCGCGGGGCGGCGCACGGAAGGGCGGCCCCCCGCGGCGGGGGGCCGCCCTTCCGTGCGCGGTGCGGCGGGACGCCGGGCCGGACGCCGGCCCGCGGGGCGTCAGCCCAGGGACGTCATGACGTGCTTGATGCGGGTGTAGTCCTCGAAGCCGTAGGCCGACAGGTCCTTGCCGTAGCCGGACTTCTTGAAGCCGCCGTGCGGCATCTCGGCGACCAGCGGGATGTGGGTGTTGATCCACACGCAGCCGAAGTCGAGCGCCTTGGACATGCGCATCGCGCGCGCGTGGTCCTTGGTCCACACGGAGGAGGCGAGGGCGTACTCGACGCCGTTCGCGTACTCCAGCGCCTGCTCCTCGTCGCGGAAGGACTGGACCGTGATGACGGGGCCGAAGACCTCGTTCTGGACGATCTCGTCGTCCTGGCGGAGGCCGGAGACGACGGTCGGGGCGTAGAAGTAGCCCTTGTCGCCGACGCGGTGGCCGCCGGCCTCCACCTTGGCGTGCGCCGGGAGGCGGTCGATGAAGCCGCTGACCTGCTTGAGCTGGTTGGCGTTGTTCAGCGGGCCGTACAGCGCGTCCTCGTCGCCGGGCGCGCCGGTCCTCGTGCCGGCGGCGGCCTTGGCGAGGGCGGCGACGAACTCGTCGTGGATCGACTCGTGGACCAGTACGCGGGTGGCGGCGGTGCAGTCCTGGCCGGCGTTGAAGAAGCCCGCGACGGAGATGTCCTCGACGGCCTTCTCGACGTCGGCGTCCTCGAAGACGACGACCGGCGCCTTGCCGCCCAGCTCCAGGTGGACGCGCTTGACGTCCTTGGCGGCGGACTCGGCGACCTGCATGCCGGCGCGCACCGAGCCGGTGATGGAGGCCATGGCCGGGGTGGCGTGCTCGACCATCATGCGGCCGGTGTCGCGGTCGCCGCAGACGACGTTGAAGACGCCCTTGGGCAGGACGGAGCCGATGATCTCGGCGATGAGGACCGTCGAGGCGGGCGTCGTGTCGGAGGGCTTGAGGACGACGGTGTTGCCCGCGGCGAGGGCCGGGGCGAACTTCCACACGGCCATCATCATCGGGTAGTTCCACGGCGCGACCTGGGCGCAGACGCCGACGGGCTCACGGCGCACGATGGAGGTCATGCCCTCCATGTACTCGCCCGCGGAGCGGCCCTCCAGCAGCCGGGCGGCGCCCGCGAAGAAGCGGATCTGGTCGACCATCGGGGGCACCTCCTCGGTCCGGGTGAGACCGAAGGGCTTGCCGGTGTTCTCGCACTCGGCGGCGACCAGGTCCTCGGCGCGCTCCTCGAAGGCGTCGGCGATCTTCAGCAGGGCGCGCTGGCGCTCGGCGGGGGTGGCGTCCCGCCAGGCGGGGAACGCGGCGGCGGCTGCCTCCATGGCGGCGTCCACGTCGGCCTGGCCCGACAGCGGGGAGGTGGCGTAGACCTCCCCGGTGGCGGGGTTGACGACGTCGATGGTCCGGCCGTCGGCGGCATCCCGGAACTCGCCGTTGATGTAGTTGCGCAGACGACGCAGCTCGGTGGTCACGTGGCCACCCCTCCTGTCGGTTTCGGTGTTCCTGTCCCACTCTCCGGGCCCGCGTGGTCGATATCCGGTGAGTGGACCACCAGCCTAGTCGCTGGTCCCACGTTTTCGACAGGCCCGACGCTCCACAACTACGGATTCAGTGAGATCGAAGACCCCAGACAACGAATTTCATCAGCAGCGGGTTGCGAAACCGACGAGTCCCGGTGCACAGTGAGGACGTGGCCAGCCGAAGCGCAGACTCCAGGACCGGCAGCGGATCGTCCCCCGCGATCGACTCCGTGTCCCTGGCGATCATCGAACAGCTCCAGGAGGACGGACGCCGTCCCTACGCCGCCATCGGCAAGGCCGTGGGCCTGTCCGAGGCGGCCGTCCGGCAGCGCGTCCAGAAGCTCCTCGACCAGAACGTCATGCAGATCGTCGCCGTCACCGACCCGCTCACCGTGGGCTTCCGGCGCCAGGCGATGCTCGGCATCAACGTCGAGGGCGACGTCGATCCCGTCGCCGACGCGCTGGCGGCCATGCCCGAGTGCGAGTACGTGGTGCTGACCGCGGGCTCCTTCGACCTGATGGTGGAGGTCGTCTGCGAGGACGACGACCACCTGCTGGACGTGATCAACAAACGCGTGCGCACCCTCCCCGGCGTGCGCTCCACCGAGAGCTTCGTCTACCTCAAGCTCAAGAAGCAGACCTACATGTGGGGAACCCGATAGCCGTGAGCAACTCCCGCAGCGACCTCTCCCAGTCCGCCTACGACCACCTGTGGATGCACTTCACCCGCATGTCGTCGTACGAGAACAGCCCCGTGCCGACCATCGTCCGCGGCGAGGGCACCTACGTCTACGACGACAAGGGCAAGCGCTACCTCGACGGCCTCGCCGGCCTCTTCGTCGTCCAGGCCGGCCACGGGCGCACCGAGCTCGCCGAGACCGCGTACAAGCAGGCGCAGGAGCTCGCGTTCTTCCCCGTGTGGTCCTACGCCCACCCCCGCGCGGTCGAGCTGGCCGAGCGCCTGGCCCACCACGCCCCCGGCGATCTGAACAAGGTCTTCTTCACCACCGGCGGCGGCGAGGCCGTCGAGACCGCCTGGAAGCTGGCGAAGCAGTACTTCAAGCTCGTCGGCAAGCCGACCAAGCACAAGGTGATCTCCCGCGCCGTCGCCTACCACGGCACCCCGCAGGGCGCCCTGTCCATCACCGGCCTGCCCGGTCTGAAGGCCCCCTTCGAGCCGCTCGTGCCCGGCGCCCACAAGGTGCCGAACACCAACATCTACCGCGCCCCGCTCTTCGGGGACGACCCGGAGGCCTTCGGCCGCTGGGCCGCGGACCAGATCGAGCAGCAGATCCTCTTCGAGGGCCCCGACACCGTCGCCGCGGTCTTCCTGGAGCCGGTGCAGAACGCCGGCGGCTGCTTCCCCCCGCCGCCCGGTTACTTCCAGCGGGTCCGCGAGATCTGCGACCGGCACGACGTGCTGCTCGTCTCCGACGAGGTCATCTGCGCCTTCGGCCGGCTCGGCACGATGTTCGCCTGCGACAAGTTCGACTACGTGCCGGACATGATCACCTGCGCCAAGGGCATGACCTCCGGGTACTCCCCCATCGGCGCGTGCATCATCTCCGACCGCCTGGCGGAGCCCTTCTACAAGGGCGACAACACCTTCCTGCACGGCTACACCTTCGGCGGCCACCCGGTCTCCGCCGCGGTCGGCCTCGCCAACCTCGACATCTTCGAGCGCGAGAACCTCAACCAGCACGTCCTGGACAACGAGGGCGCCTTCCGCGCGACGCTGGAGAAGCTGCACGACCTGCCCATCGTCGGCGACGTGCGCGGCAACGGCTTCTTCTACGGCATCGAGCTGGTGAAGGACAAGCAGACCAAGGAGTCCTTCGACGCGGACGAGACCGAGCGCGTGCTGTACGGGTTCCTCTCCAAGGCGCTGTTCGACAACGGGCTCTACTGCCGGGCCGACGACCGCGGCGACCCGGTCGTCCAGCTCGCCCCGCCGCTGATCTCCGACCAGTCGACGTTCGACGAGATCGAGCAGATCCTCCGGGCCACCCTCACCGAGGCCTGGACGAAGCTCTGACCGGTCCTCCGATCGCCCCCGCCCTGGCCGATCGGAGCCGGACGTCGGCCGGCCGCGGCCCGGATTCACCCACGCGGGTGCATCCGGGCCGCGGCCGTTTCCCGTTCCGGCGCCATCCCGTGGGGGCCCGGCGACCCGCGTGTTATGTTCCGACCGGTTCGGGGGGGCGTCCGTAGGCTCCGAGCTGATCCGAGGGGATGAGGAACATGGTGGCCCCGCCCGACAACGACGTGCTGTGGGCGCGTTCCCTGCACCACACGCACGACGGCTCCCCCGCACTCCTGGGCGTCTCGCTCGGCGTCCGCGACGGCGAGATCCTCGCCGTCCAGGGTCCTCGCGGCAGTGGAAAAACGACACTGCTGCGCTGCCTGTCCGGCCAGACCGTCCCCGACGAGGGCGAGGTCTGGTTCAACAGCGCCCCCGTCCACACCATGAGCGGCCCCGCGCGCGAACGGCTCCGCCGGGACCGCTTCGCCTGGATCGACCCCGGGCCCTCCCTCGTACCCGAGCTGACCGCGTGGGAGAACGCCGCCCTGCCGCTGCTGCTGCGCGGCACGCCGCACCGCGCCGCCAAGGCCGCCGCCCTGGAATGGCTGGAGCGCCTCGACATCGGCGCCTGCGCCGGGCGCCGGCCGCGCGCCCTCCTCCAGGCCCAGCGGCAGCGGGTCGCCGTCGCCCGCGCGCTGGCCGCGCAGCCCGCCGTCCTCTTCGCCGACGAGCCGACCGCCGCCCTCCACACGGCCGACGGGCGGCAGGTGCTGCGCACCCTCACCAGCGCGGCCCGCTCCCACCGCCTCACCGTCGTCCTCGCCACCCACGACGCGGAGGTCGCCGCCCTCGCCGACCGCACCGTCGCCCTGCTCGACGGACGGCGCGTCACCTCCGTGACGGCCACCGAGCCGGAGGGGCGGGACACGTGCTCGCTCTCCGTCTGACCCGCGGCGCCCACCCCTTCCTGCTGGTACGGCGGCTGCTCGTGGCCGCCGCCGCGGCCGGGGCGGGCCTCCTGCTGCTGTGCGTCCTCGGCTACGCCGTGGCCCACCCCGACCGGCCGTACGCCTCCGCGCTGCGGCTCGCCTGGTGCGCGCCGCCGCTCGCCGCCTGTGCGCACCTGGCCGTCGCCGTCGCCCGTACGGACCCGGCCACCCGGCCCCGGCCCGGCCTCTGTGCCCTCGGGCTCGGTCCCGTCCGGCTCACCGCCCTCGCCGCCGCGTCCACCGCCGTCGCCTGCACGCTCGGCTCGGCGCTGGCCCTCCTGGTCTTCCTGTACCTGCGCGGCGACCTGGCCGGGCTGCCCTTCGGCGGCGCCGCGGCCGAACCGCTGGGCGCCGGGCGGCCGCTGCCCCTGCCGGCGGCGCTGACGCTGCTGGCGCTCGTGCCCGCCGCCGCGTCGGCCGCCGTCGCGCTGGCCCTGCGGCCCGCCGGGCGGCGCCGTGCGGGCGGCGGTGGGCGGGCCGCCGGGACCGGGGCCGCGCCGGACACCGGCGGGACGGCGCCCGCGACCGCCGCGGCGCGCGGCCCGTTCGCCCCGGCGCCCGCGCCGACCGGGCTGCCGTGGGGCGTCGCCCTGATGGCGGCGGGCCTCGCGCTGGGGATGCACGGGGCGCGGGACACCGGCGGCGCCCTGCCCCTGCCGGGGGGCGTGCCCGGCAGCCCCGCCCCCGTGCTGGCGGGCTGGGCGCTCCTCGCGCTGGGCCTGGTCGTGACCGGACCCGGCCTCACCCACCTGTGCGGGCGGCTCCTCCAGGCGTACCGGCCGGGCGCGGCCCGGCTGCTGGCGGGGCGGACGCTGATGGCCGAGGCCCGCCGCCTGGGCCGGCCGCTCGGCGTGCTCTGCGCGGTCCTGGCGGCGGGGCTCACGGCGAGCAGCCTGTACGCCGCGACCGACGCGCGCCCGTTCGGCCCGCTGTCCGGGCTCGGCGCGACGGTCGTCCTGGCCTGCTCGGTGGCGGCCGTGCTCGTCGCCGCCGTGGAGACCCGGCAGCTGCGGGCCGGTACGACGTCCGCGCTGCTCCGGATCGGCGCCCCGGCGGGGCTGCTGCGCTCGGCCGCGCTGCTGCGCGCGGGGGCGCTGCTGGCGGCCTTCGCCCCGCTGACCTGGCTGGCGGCCACCCTGACGGCCCTGCCGCTGCGGGGCTGAGGCGCGCTGGGCCGGTGCCGGCCGGGTCAGAAGGTGATGACCCGGTCGGCCCACAGGGTCCAGTCGGTGAGCTCGTCGAGGGTGGAGCGACGGGCTCCCTCGACGAGCTGCGCCCCGGTGAGCCCCCGGGCGTCCACGCAGGTCCCGCAGCAGCCCGTCACGGCGCCGTGCCGGGCGGCGGCCGCGAGCATCCGGTCCAGGCGGTAGTGGCCCTCGGGCACCTCCTGCCCCCGCACCGCGCAGCCGACGGCGTCGCCGAGCAGGAAGACGCGGACCTCGGCGTCCGGCCGCCGGGCGAGGGAGCCGGCCAGGCGGACGGCGTTCCAGGAGCGCTCGGTGCCGTAGGGCGGGTCGTTGGCGATGATCAGGACATGGCGGGCCACGGGTGCCTCCGATGTGCGCACGGTTCCCCCGCCCCATCCGTACCGCGCTCCCGGCCCCCGCCGCCCCGGCGGGCGCGGTGGGCGCCCGGATGGCGGTACGGCCGGGCCGTGGGCGTACGGGAGGGCCGCCGGTGGTCGGCGGCCGGCCGTCGGGCGGGAGGGCGCCGGCGTGGGCCATCCGCCGTCAGCGGGCGGGCGCCGGTGAGAAGCGGGCGGGCGCCGGTGAGAGGGGCCCGCCGTCAGCCCAGGACGACGACCTCGTCCGGACTGAACACGGCCCCGACCGTCGCCCCCGGCTCCGGGGCGTCCCGCAGGGCGCACTCGGCCTCCAGCACCGGCGCGTCCGCGTCGGCGGGCCGCAGCAGGACCGCCACGTGGTGGCCCCGGAACGTACGCCCCTCGACCGTGCACCGCAGCCCCTCCGCCGCGTCCCCCAGCCGTACGCCCGCGGGCCGCACCAGCAGCCGGGCGGCGCCCTGCGGGGTGCCGGGCGGGACGGGCACCTTGCCCCACACGGTGTCGGCGGCGTCACCGCTCACGGTCGCGGCGACCACGTTGTCGAAGCCCAGGAAGCGCGCCACGAACTCGGACGCGGGCCGCTGCCACACCTCCAGCGGCGTGCCCGCCTGGGCGACGCGCCCCTCTCGCATGACGACCACCCGGTCGGCCAGCGCGAACGCCTCGGCCTGGTCGTGGGTGACGGCCAGCACGGTCGTGCCGAGCCGCCCGAACAGCCCGCGCAGCTCCGTGACCAGCCGCTCCCGCAGCCCCCGGTCGAGCTGGCCGAGCGGCTCGTCCAGCATCAGCAGCCGCGGGCCCGGGGCGAGCGCGCGGGCCAGCGCCACGCGCTGCTGCTCGCCGCCGGACAGCGCGGCGACCGGGCGGCGCCCCGCGCCCGGCAGGCCCACCAGGTCCAGCAGCTCGGCGACCCGCGCCTCCCGCTCGGCGCGCGGCACCCGGCGCATCCGCAACCCGAACGCGATGTTCCCCGCCACGTCGGCCTGCGGGAACAGCTGGTGGTCCTGGAACATCAGCCCGACCCCGCGCCGGTGCACCGGCACCCCCGCCTGGTCGGCCCCGGCCAGCAGGACCCGGCCCGCGTCGGCGGGCTGCAGCCCCGCGACGACCCGCAGCAGCGTCGACTTGCCGCTGCCGCTCGGGCCGAGCACGCACACGATCTCGTGCTCGGCGACCTCCAGGTCCACCGCGTCCAGCGCGGTGCGGGTGCCGAAGCGCACGGTGACGCCGTCCAGCCGCAGCAGCATCGTCAGAACTCCCCCTTGCCGTCCACGCGGACGCGTTCGAGCAGCAGTAGCGCGACCGCGCAGACCACCATCAGGATCGTGGACAGCGCCATGGCCTGCCCGTAGTTCAGCTCACCGGGCCGGCCGAGCAGCCGCGCCACGGCCACCGGCAGCGTCGGGTGGTCGGCGCGGGCGATGAACACCGTGGCGCCGAACTCGCCGAGCGACACGGCGAACGCGAACCCGGCGGCGACCAGCAGCGCCCGCCGCACCATCGGCAGGTCCACCTCCCGCCACGCCCGCAGCGGCGACGCCCCCAGCACGGCCGCCGCCTCCCGCAGCCGCGCGTCCACCGCCCGCAGCACCGGCAGCATCGTCCGCACGACGAAGGGCACCCCCACCAGCGCCTGCGCCAGCGGCACCAGGAACCACGAGGAGCGCAGGTCCAGCGGCGGCTCGTCCAGCGCGATCAGGAAACCGAAGCCGACCGTGACCGCGGACACACCGAGCGGCAGCATCAGCAGCGCGTCGAGGCCCCGCACCAGCCGGCCCGCGCGCCGGGTGAGCGCCGCCGCCGCGAGCCCGCCCACCACGACGGCGACGGCCGTCGCGGCGCACGCGAACTGCAGGGAGTTCCACACGGCCTGGAGCGGCGGGACGGTGAACGTACCGCCGCTCGCCTCCACCGACCGCAGCGCCCGGTAGTAGCCGAGGCCGCCGGAGGCGTCCAGGGAGCGGGCCACGAGCACCCCGAGCGGCAGCATCAGCAGCAGGGCGACGGAGGCGAGCACCCCGCCGAGCAGCGCCCACTGCCCCGCCCCGCGCGGCCGGCGCGCCGTGCCCGCCGGGTCGACCAGCCGCAGCGCGCTCTCCCGGCGCCGCACCGTCCACGCGTGCAGGGCCAGCACGCAGCCGACGGCGGCGAACTGCACCAGCGTGAGCACGGCGGCCGTCGGCAGGTCCAGGAGCTGGGCGGTCTGCCGGTAGACCTCCGCCTCCAGCGTGCGGTAGGCGGGCCCGCCGAGGATCACGACGACACCGAAGGAGGTGTACGTGAAGAGGAACACCATGAGCGCGGCGGCGGCCACCGCCGGGCCGAGCGCGGGCAGCGTGACCCGGCGCCAGGCGGCGAGGCGGGACGCGCCGAGCACCCGCGCGGCCTCCTCCTGCCGGGGGTCGAGCTGCGCCCACAGCCCGCCGACGGTCCGCACGACGACGGCGTAGTTGAAGAAGACGTGGGCGAGGAGGATCGCCCACACCGTCGTGTCGAGGCGGACGCCCCACGCCTCGTCGAGGAGCCCGCCCCGCCCGAGGAGCGCCAGGAAGGCGGTGCCGACGACGACGGTCGGCAGCACGAACGGCACCGTGACCACGGCCCGCAGCACCCGCCTGCCGGGGAAGTCGAAGCGGGCGAGGACGTACGCGCCGGGCAGCGCCACCAGCAGGGTGAGCGCCGTCGACGCGAGCGCCTGCCAGGTGGTGAACCACAGCACGTCCAGGATGTCCGGCCGGGTCAGCACCTCGCCGAGCCGTCCGAGGCGCCAGCCCTCGTCGCCCTTGAGGCCCCGCCCGACGATGGTGGCGACCGGGTAGGCGAAGAACAGCGCGAAGAAGGCGGCGGGCAGCGCGGCGAGCGCCCCGCGCACGGCGCCGCCCCGGACCCGCGCCGAGCGGGCGGCGCGGGCCGCGGCGTCCTTCGCGGGGCGGGCGTCTACTTCAGGACGAGCGAGGACCACGCCTGGACCCACGGGTCGCGGTTCTGGGCGATCTTGTCAGGGGCCAGGGTCAGCGGCTTGTCGATGACCACCCCGTGCTTCGTGAACAGCTCGGGCAGCGCGGCGTCCTTCGCCACCGGGTGCACGAACATGGTGAGCGGCACGTCCTCCTGGAAGGTCTTCCCGATCATGAAGTCGATCAGGGCCTTGCCGCCCTCCCGGTTCGCCGCGCCCTTCAGCAGCCCGGCGAACTCGATCTGCCGGAAGCAGGTGCCGGTGGACACCCCGGTGGGCGCCTCGGCGGGCTTCGGGTCGCCGTAGAGGACCTCGACGGGCGGGCTGGAGGCGTACGAGACGACCAGCGGCCGGTCCGCACCGGCCTTCCTGCCGCCCGCCGAGCCGGAGAACTCCTGGTTGTAGGCGATCTCCCAGCTGTCGACGACCTTGACGCCGTTCGCCTTCAGCTTCTTCCAGTAGTCCTGCCAGCCCGTGTCGCCGTACGCGGCGGCGGTGCCCAGCAGGAACCCGAGGCCGGGCGTGGACCGCTCCGGGTTCTCCACGACGAGGAGGTCCTTGTAGGCGGGCTTCGCCAGGTCGTCGAAGGTCGCCGGAGGGGCGAGCTTCCGGTCGGCGAAGTACCGCTTGTCGTAGTTGACGCAGATGTCGCCGTAGTCGACCGGCGTCACGCGGTGCCCGTCCCCGTCGAGCCGGACGGCGGGGTCGACCCGGTCGAGGCCCTTCGCCTCGTACGGCTCGAAGACGTCGTTGCCGAGGGCGCGGGAGAGGGTGGTGTTGTCGACGCCGAAGAAGACGTCGCCCTGCGGGGCGCCCTTGGTGAGGACGGCCTTGTTGACCGCCTCGACGGCGTCCCCGCTCTTGAGGACCTTGACCGTGTAGCCGGTCCGCGCGGTGAACTCCTTCAGTACGGCGTCGGAGGCGGCGAAGGAGTCGTGGCTGACGAGCGTCACGGTCTTGGACCCGGCGCCGCCCGGCTTCTCGCCGGACCCGCCGCCTTCGCCCCCGCACGCCGTGAGCGTCACGGCGCCCAGGGCCGCGGCGACCGCGCCCGCGGTGATCTTCTTGGTGGTGCCCACCGATGTCCTCCTGGGTGTGACCAGGAAGAGACGCGGCCCTGCCCGCCGCGGGCGCGGCGGGCAGGGCGCAACAGCTCGAGTGAAGACCGAACTCCCTACCCAGAATGACCTGGGCGAGGTTCAGAGGGTCTGCGGCCTCGGACTCACCGCACTCTCAGCGCTGTGGCGCTCCCCTGTCGGAATGTGAACGTGTTCGAGCTCAGCCTACATCGGGCGCTTCCGGCCGGGGCCGCCGGCGTCAGCGCTCGGCGGCGGCGAGCTGGCCGCACGCCCCGTCGATCTCCTGGCCGCGGGTGTCGCGGACGGTGACCGGCACGCCGTGCGCGGCGATGGCCTCGACGAACGCCTTCTCGTCCTCGGGGCGGGACGCGGTCCACTTGGAGCCCGGCGTCGGGTTGAGCGGGATCAGGTTGACGTGGACCCTCTTGCCCTTCAGCAGCCGCCCGAGGAGGTCGCCCCGCCACGCCTGGTCGTTGATGTCGCGGATCAGCGCGTACTCGATGGAGACCCGGCGCCCGGACTTCTCCGCGTACTCCCACGCCGCGTCGAGGACCTCGCGGACCTTCCAGCGCGTGTTGACCGGGACCAGCGTGTCGCGCAGCTCGTCGTCCGGGGCGTGCAGCGAGACGGCGAGACGGCACTTGAAGCCCTCGTCGGCGAAGCGGAGCATCGCGGGGACGAGGCCGACCGTGGAGACCGTGATGCCGCGCTGCGACAGGCCGAGGCCGTCCGGCTCGGGGTCGGTGAGGCGGCGGATGGCGCCGACGACCCGGTTGTAGTTGGCGAGCGGCTCCCCCATGCCCATGAACACGATGTTCGACAGACGCGCGGGGCCGCCGGGGACCTCGCCGTCGCGCAGGGCGCGCATGCCGTCGACGATCTGGTGCACGATCTCGGCGGTCGACAGGTTCCGGTCGAGGCCGGCCTGGCCGGTGGCGCAGAACGGGCAGTTCATCCCGCACCCCGCCTGGGACGAGATGCACATGGTGACGCGGTCGGGGTAGCGCATCAGCACCGACTCGACCAGCGTCCCGTCGTGCAGCCGCCACAGGGTCTTGCGGGTGGTGTCGCCGTCGCAGGAGATGTGCCGGACGACGGTCATCAGCTCCGGCAGCAGCTCCCCGGCGAGCTTCTCGCGGGAGGCGGCGGGGATGTCCGTCCACGCGCCGGGGTCGTGGGCGTACCGCGCGAAGTAGTGCTGGGAGAGCTGCTTGGCGCGGAACGGCTTCTCGCCGAGCGCGGCGACGGCCTCCCTGCGCTCGGCGGGGGTGAGGTCGGCGAGGTGCCGCGGCGGCTTCTTGGCTCCGCGGGGCGCGACGAAGGTGAGTTCTCCGGGAACTGGACGGGCCACGATTGAGCGTCTCCTCAGGACGGCGAGGTCTGGCGGTCCCACGGGCGGCGGGAAGCTCGGCGGCACGGTGCCGAAGGCCAGGAGACCTCACGGGGACCGTCCCCGCGGCGGCAGGGACGACGAAGGGCCCGCGCCGGCCGGGGTCTGTCACGACTCCCGGCACGCACGGGCCCTTCCAGCGTACCCGCTGTCTGTCAACCGCCTCCGACGAAGGCGACCAGCAGCAGCCAGACGACCGGGGCCGTCGGCAGCAGCGAGTCGAGACGGTCCATGATCCCGCCGTGCCCCGGCAGCAGGGTGCCCATGTCCTTGATGCCCAGGTCCCGCTTGATCATGGATTCCCCGAGGTCGCCGAGGGTGGCGCTGACCGCGACGGCGAGGCCCAGGACCAGCCCCTGCCACCAGGTGCCCCCGTCGATCAGGAACTCCACGCACAGCGCGCCGGCGGCCATCGCGAACCCCACCGCGCCGAACAGCCCCTCGCGGGTCTTGCCGGGGCTGATCCGGGGTGCCAGCTTGTGCCGGCCGAAGCGCCAGCCCACCGCGTACGCGCCGGTGTCGCTGACGATGGTCAGCACCAGGAACGTCAGCACGCGCTGCGGCCCGTCGTCGGCGGCCAGCATCATCGTGACGAACGTCGCCAGGAACGGCACGTAGAAGGCGGCGAACACCCCCGCGGTGACGTCCTTGAGGTAGCCCTCCGGCGGCTGCGCCATCCGCCACACCAGCACGGCGAGAGCGGTCAGCGCCATCACCACCCAGGCGCCCTCGGCGCCCCGGACGTACCCGGCGACGACCATCGCCGCGCCGCCCGCGGCGAGCGGGACGAGCGGCGCCCGGACCTCCTTGCGCTCCCGGAGGCGGGACGTCAGCTCCCAGAGGCCCACGACGACGGCGACCACGACGACGCCGACGAAGACGGCCTTCTGGACGAAGAGCGACGCGACGATCACCGCGCCGAGGCCGACCCCGACCCCTATGGCCGCCCGCAGGTCGCGCCCGGCCTGCTTCTTCTGCCGGGGCTGCCGGGGCTGCCGAGGGGCGTCGTGGCGAGCCTCACGGTGCGGGGTCTCGCCCTGCGGGTCCCCGTGGGACGCGGCGCCCTGCGGGGCCCCGTGGGGCTGAGCGCCGTGGTGCCGGGCCTCGTGGGGCCGAGCCTCGTGGGGCAGCGGCTGCCGGTGCCGCGAACGCCCCTGCGGCTCGGCGGGCTCCGGTGGTTCCGAGGGCATGGGCTCCTGCGGCCTCTCGTCACGGAACAGGGGACCGCTCAGCCGAGCGGCCCCCCGGTCATGGTCGTCCTGGCCCCCGCCGGCGGGGGCGCCGGGCACGATGGGCATGGGCCGGGTCTGCCGGGCGGCATGCTCATCGAGGACGGGACCCGCCGGGGCGGCCGGAGCGTACCCCTGGTCGGGCGGGCCCCCGTGTCCGCCTGGCGGCGGGGCCCCCCGGGAAGCGTCGTTCATCAGACCTCGAGGAGCTCGGCTTCCTTGTGCTTGAGCAGCTCGTCCACCTGCGCGACGTACTTCGCGGTGGTGTCGTCGAGCTCCTTCTCCGCACGGCGGCCCTCGTCCTCACCGACCTCGCCGTCCTTGACGAACTTGTCGATGGTCTCCTTGGCCTTGCGGCGGACGGAGCGGATCGAGATCTTCGCGTCCTCGCCCTTGCCCTTGGCGACCTTGATGTACTCCCGGCGGCGCTCCTCGGTGAGCTCCGGGAAGACCACCCGGATGATGTTGCCGTCGTTGCTGGGGTTGACCCCCAGGTCCGAGTCGCGGATCGCCTGCTCGATGTTGCGCAGCGCGGACTTGTCGAACGGGGTCACCACCGCCATGCGCGGCTCCGGCACCGAGAAGGAGGCCAGCTGGTTGATCGGCGTGAGGGCGCCGTAGTAGTCGGCCACGATCTTGTTGAACATGGCCGGGTGCGCGCGCCCGGTGCGGATCGCGGCGAAGTCCTCCTTGGCGACCAGGACGGCCTTCTCCATCTTCTCCTCGGCTTCGAGGAGGGTCTCTTCGATCACCACTTGCTCCTGCGTGTCTTGGGGTTAGTCCCGGCGTGCACGAAGGCCGCGGAACCTGCGTCGCGTCTTGTCCTGCACGGTGTCCGACCGGCAGGCCTTTGTCCATCCCCGGCTGGGGCGACCCTGGGGTCAGTGCCGGGTGCCCTCGTCGCTCACGAGCGTGCCGATCTTCTCACCCTTCACGGCGCGGGCGATATTGCCCGCCGTGAGCAGCTCGAAGACGAGGATCGGCAGCTTGTTGTCGCGGCACAGGGTGATGGCGGTGGCGTCGGCGACCTTGAGGTCGCGGGCGATCACCTCGCCGTACTCCAGGGCGTCGAAGCGCACGGCGTCCGGATTGGTCTTCGGGTCGGAGTCGTAGACCCCGTCGACCCCGTTCTTGCCCATGAGGAGGGCCTCGGCGTCGATCTCCAGGGCCCGCTGGGCGGCGGTGGTGTCGGTGGAGAAGTAGGGCATGCCCATGCCCGCGCCGAAGATCACGACGCGGCCCTTCTCCAGGTGCCGCACCGCGCGCAGCGGGATGTAGGGCTCGGCGACCTGCCCCATGGTGATGGCGGTCTGGACACGGGACTGGATGCCCTCCTTCTCCAGGAAGTCCTGGAGGGCGAGGCAGTTCATGACCGTGCCGAGCATGCCCATGTAGTCGGAGCGGGCCCGGTCCATGCCGCGCTGCTGGAGCTCGGCGCCGCGGAAGAAGTTGCCGCCGCCGATGACGACCGCGATCTGCGCGCCGTCGCGGACGACCGCGGCGATCTCGCGGGCGATGGCGTGGACGACGTCGGGATCGACGCCGAGGCCGCCGCCGCCGGAGAACGCCTCGCCGGACAGCTTCAGAAGGAAGCGCCCGGAGTTTTTACCGGTGTTGTCGTCGCTCTGTGCGGCGCCCTGATTCATTGGAGATCTCCTCGTGCACATACGAAGAAGGCCATTGCCGGGGTGCTGGTGTCCCTGTGCGGCAATGGCCTCCTCGTCAGATCTGCGGTCGTCCGGCGCGTGCGCGGACGACTGCTTCGACCCTATCGGGGTCCGGTGTCCGTCGCGTACGGACTCAGATGCCGACCTTGATGCGCGAGAAGCGCTTCAGGGTGACACCGGCCTCGTCCAGGATCTGCTGAACGGACTTCTTGTTGTCGAGCGCGTACGGCTGGCCGAGCAGCGTCGCGTCCTTGAAGAAGCCGTTGAGGCGGCCCTCGACGATCTTCGGCAGCGCGGCCTCGGGCTTGCCCTCGGCGCGGGTGGTCTCCTCGGCGACGCGGCGCTCGGCCTCGACGACCTCGGCCGGGACGTCGTCCTTGGCGAGGTACTTCGGGGCGAACGCGGCGATGTGCTGGGCGACACCCTTGGCGATCTCGGCGTTCTCCTTGTCGAGCTCGACGAGGACACCGATCTGCGGGGGCAGGTCCGGCATGGTGCGGTGCATGTACGCGGCGACGTAGCCACCGGAGAACTGCGCGAAGCGGTCGAGGACGATCTTCTCGCCGAGGTTGGCGTTGGCCTCGTCCACGAAGGCCTGCACGGTCTTGCCGGGCTCGATCTCGGAGGCGAGCAGCGCCTCGATGTCGGCCGGCGCGGTGTCGGCGACGTGCTGGGCGAGCTGGTTGGCCACCGACTGGAACTTCTCGCCCTTGGCGACGAAGTCCGTCTCGCACTTCAGCTCGACGATGACGCCGGAGGTGTTGTCGTCGGCGATGAGGGAGACGACGGCGCCGTTCTCGGCGGAGCGGCCCTCGCGCTTGGCGACGCCCTTCTGGCCCTTGATGCGCAGGGCCTCGACGGCCTTGTCGACGTTGCCGTCGGACTCGTCGAGCGCCTTCTTGCAGTCCATCATGCCGGCGCCGGTGAGCTCGCGGAGCTTCTTGACGTCAGCGGCGGTGTAGTTCGCCATGATCTGTGAATCTCTCTCGAAGTCTGGAAGATCTACCAGGATCTACGGGGTGGCGGAGGGGGCTCGCCGCCCCCTCCGCCGACGACCGGACCGGTCGGCGGGACCGGGCCGTGCGGCCCGGTCCTCACCGGTCTGTACCGCTGGTCAGGCCTGCTCGGCCTCGGCGGCCGGAGCCTCCGCGGCGGGCGCCTCGGCGGCCGGGGCCTCCGCGGCGGCGGCCTCGGCGGCCGGGGCCTCGGCGGGCTTCTCGGCGGCCTCGTCGGCCTTCTTCTCGCCCTCGAGGAGGTCGCGCTCCCACTCGGCGAGCGGCTCGGCGGCGGCCTTCTCGCCCGGCTTGCTGTCGCCGGCGGCGGCGCCGGAGCGGGCGATGAGGCCCTCGGCGACGGCGTCGGCGATCACGCGGGTGAGCAGGGTGACGGAGCGGATCGCGTCGTCGTTGCCCGGGATCTTGTAGTCGACCTCGTCCGGGTCGCAGTTGGTGTCGAGGATCGCGACGACCGGGATGTTGAGCTTGCGCGCCTCGCCGACGGCGATGTGCTCCTTCTTGGTGTCGACGATCCAGACGGCGCTGGGCACCTTCTGCATGTCGCGGATGCCACCGAGGGTCTTCTCCAGCTTGGTCTTCTCACGCGAGAGGACCAGGAGCTCCTTCTTGGTGAGGCCGGAGGCGGCCACGTCCTCGAAGTCGATCGCCTCGAGCTCCTTGAGGCGCTGGAGGCGCTTGTAGACGGTGGAGAAGTTGGTGAGCATGCCGCCCAGCCAGCGCTGGTTGACGTACGGCATGCCGACGCGGGTGGCCTGCTCGGCGATGGCCTCCTGCGCCTGCTTCTTCGTGCCGACGAACATGATGGAGCCGCCGTGCGCGACGGTCTCCTTGACGAACTCGTAGGCGCGGTCGATGTACGACAGCGACTGGAGCAGGTCGATGATGTAGATGCCGTTGCGCTCGGTGAAGATGAAGCGCTTCATCTTCGGGTTCCAGCGACGGGTCTGGTGACCGAAGTGGACGCCGCTCTCCAGCAGCTCCCGCATCGTGACGACGGCCATGGCCGTATCTCCTTGTGTGTCGGTTCTGTCCTGACGCCCCGGCGCGCTGCTGCCACGAATGGACCGATGAGCGCTGCCACGTCCGGTGAGGGTGGTGGCGGGGCGTGCGAAGTCGACCCGGTGGCCCGGGTCGCCAGAAGAAGTGTACGGGACCTGGGCACCAGCGGGTGACGGCGCTGTCCACAAGCGGCGCGGCCGTCCACAGATCGGGGGCGTGGCCCCCCGGTGCTGGTGGACGTGCCGGAGAGTGCGCACATGGACCGTGCGTACCTGCTCCGGCGCTCCGCGCGGGCGGCCCTCCCGCCGCCCGCACCGCTCGCCCCTTCCTCCCCGCCCGCCCCGCCCGCCTCGCTCGGCCTGCTCGCCCTGCCGCTCCTGCTGCTGGTGCTCCTGCTGCCGGCGCCGAGGGCGCCGGGCGCCGCCGGGCCCCCCGTGCCGTCGGCCCGTTCGGCCGCCGCGCGCGAGGCGGATGCCGTGGCGGCCGGGGGGCGGGAGGCACCACCCGGCGGGGGCGGACGCGGGGCACCGGCCGGAGCCGGGGCGCCGGCCGGGGCGGGCGCGCCGGCCGGGGCGGGGGTGGCCGGCGGGCGGGCGCCGGTGCGGGCGGTGTGGCCGGTCGGGCCGCCCCGCGCCGAGGTGGTGCGCGGCTGGCGGCCGCCCGATTCGCCGTACGGGCGGGGGCACCGGGGCGTGGACCTCGCCGCGCCGCCGGGCACGCCGGTGCGGGCGGCGGCCGGGGGGCGGGTGTCGTTCGCCGGGGCGGTGGGCGGCCGGGGGGTGCTGGTGGTGACACTGGACGCACCGGCCGGGGCGGCGCCCCGGCGGATCACGTACGAGCCGGTGCGGGCACGGGTGGCGGTGGGGACGGCGGTCGCGGCCGGGGAGGTGGTCGGGGTGACGGAGGCCGGCGCGGCCTCGCACTGCGCGGGGAGGTGCCTGCACTGGGGGCTGCTGCGGGGGGACGCCTACCTGGACCCGCTGTCGCTGCTGCCGCGCCGACCGCCGTCCCGCCTCCTGCCGCCGGGGTGAGGCGGGGCGCGGTCAGGGGCGGGCGACCCCGCGCAGGGCGACGGCCACGGCCGTGTCGGCGATGGCTTCGGGGTCCTCGGCGGCGCCCAGCTCGATACGGCGGACCGCCGCGTCCACGACGCCCTGCAGGAGCATCGCCGCGAGCCGGGGCTCGGGCTGGCCGAGCGCGGCGAGCGCGTCGACGACGAGCGCCACGAGGCCGCCGTGGGCCGCGCGGATCTTCTCGCGGGCGCCGTCGTCCAGCTCGCTGGCGGAGATGGCGACGACGGCGCGGTGGCGCCGGTCGCCGACGAGCTGGAGCTGGCGGCGCACATAGGCCTCGACCTTCGCCTCGGGCGCGGCCTCGCGCTCCATGGCCGTCTCGACCTCGGCGGCCCACACGGGGAAGTCGACCGCGCACAGCTCCTCGACCACGGCGGCGCGGGAGCGGAAGTACTCGTACACCGACGACCGGGCGAGGCCGGTGCGCTCGGCGAGGGCGGGGAAGGTCAGCGCCTCCGTGCCGCCCTCGGACAGCAGGGAGCGCGCCGCGTCCAGCAGGGCGGCGCGCTGCATCGTCCGGTGCTCGGCCACGGAGGCCGCTCGAATCCTTGGCACGGGTTCCACTCTACGGGCGTCCGTTCGACGCCGGGGGCCGTACCCGGTCAGCGTCCGACATCGGCCAGCTTCGCCCGCAACTGGAGGACGGACTTGGTGTGGATCTGGCTGACACGGCTCTCCGTGACGCCCAGGACGTGGCCGATCTCGGCGAGGGTGAGGCCCTCGTAGTAGTAGAGCGTGACGACCGTCTTCTCCCGGTCCGGGAGGGTGTTGATGGCACGGGCGAGCAGCCGGCGCAGTTCGCGGCCCTCGGCCACCTCGACGGGGTCGTCGGCGGCGGTGTCCTCCAGGGTGTCCATGAGGCTGAGCCGGTCGCCGCCCTCCCCGCCGGCGTGCAGCAGTTCCTCCAGGGCCACGACGTTGGCCAGGGAGAGCTGGCTGAACACCGCGTGGAGATCCTCGACGGGGATGCCCATCTCGGCGGCGACCTCGCCCTCGGAGGGGGTGCGCCGCAGCTGCGCCTCCAGCGTGGCGTAGGCCCGCTCCACGGCCCTGGCCTTCTGCCGGACGGATCGGGGGATCCAGTCCAGCGCCCGCAGCTCGTCGATCATGGCCCCGCGGATGCGGGTGATCGCGTACGTCTCGAACTTGATCGACCGGTCGAGGTCGAACTTCTCGATCGCGTCGATCAGCCCGAAGACCCCGGAGGAGACGAAGTCCGCCTGCTCGACGTTGGAGGGGAGGCCGACGCTGACCCGGCCCGCGACGTACTTGACGAGGGGCGAGTAGTGCAGGATCAGCTGCTCCCGCAGCCGCTCGTCACCGGTGTCCTTGTACGACCGCCACAGCTCGTCCAGCGACGAGGGGGCGGACGGCCGCACGCTGCTCCGGGCAGCGGGCGGTGGAACCGCGGCGCGGTCGGACCCGGAGGTGTGCTGGGGCATGCGTCGCCTTGAGCCGTTCTGCCGTCGTGGGCGGGACTGAATCGGAAGTAGCGGTGAGCGTAGCGTGACTGGGCCGTTGCGGTGAGCGAAGGCGTGGGGATCGTCCGTAGGCGGGTTCACCCCATCGGCCGCATCTTCGAATGGGGGTGGCGGAGCGCCCGGAGGCGCCCGGACCACCGCCGGGGAGGCGAGGAGGGCCACACGCTTCACCTTTTCACCCGATTGCTCCAGGTCAAGGACCGCCTCGCCGGGCGTTCGGGTGGCGCCCGGCAGGGGTGGTCAGCCGCCAGAAGTCGCCATGCCGTTCGGCATGTCCGAGGGAGTGCAGCTCGTACAGTCGGCCGAGTGCGTCGTCAACGCTCGTCCCGGCGTCCGCCGCCACGCCGGTGACGGTCGCCTCCCGGCCGGGCGGCGGCAGCGCGTCGAGCACCCGCGCGGTCACCGGGTCGAGCAGGTCCCGGGGCACGACGGGCCCGCGCCGGTCCGGGGCCAGCTCCCCGATGTCGCCGACGAGTTCGGCGATCTCGTCCGCGTCCGTGACCAGGACGGCCCCGCCGCGCAGCAGCTCGTGGACCCCGGCGGACAGCCCGCTGGTCGCGGCGCCGGGCACGCCCATCGTGTGGCGGCCGAGCCGCAGGGCGTCCCGCGCGGTGGCGAGCGCCCCGCTGCGGTAGGCCGCCTCCACCACGACGGTGCCCCGCGTGAGGGCGGCGATGACCCGGTTGCGCAGCAGGAACCGCCCCGGTGTGGGGTGGTCGCCGGGCGGCAGCTCGCCGACCACCAGTCCCTGCTGGGCGATGCGGCCGATCAGCCCGGCGTGCCCGCGCGGATAGGCCACGTCGACGCCGCAGGCCAGTACGGCGACGGTGGCGCCCTCCGCGCCGAGGGCGCCCCGGTGGGCGGCGCCGTCGATGCCGAACGCCGCCCCGGACACGACGACCCAGCCGCGCTCGGCGAGCCCTCCGCCGAGCACGGCCGCCATGTGCGCCCCGTAGGGCGTGCAGGCGCGGGCGCCGACGAGGGCGACGGAGCGCAGCGCCCACCGCCGGAGGTCGGCGGCGCCCCGCACCCACAGGCCGACGGGCCTGGCGTCCCCGAGGTCGTCGAGCTGGCTCGGCCACTCGGCGTCGCCGGGGACGACGAACCGCCCGCCGAGCGCGTGGACGGCCTCCAGGTCCCGGCGGGGCCGCACCCGTGGCATCCGCCCCAGGTAGCCCTGGAGGCGCCGCTCGCTCGCCCCGGTGAGCGCTCCTGGGCGGTACGGCTCCGCGCTCAGCCGCCGCAGCACCTCCACGGCGCCCAGTTCGCGCAGCCACCGCCCGCCGTGGGGGTCCCCCGGCTCGATCACCCGGCTCAGCGCCGCACGGGCGATCCGCTCCTCGTCGGGGACGCCCGGCCGGGTGTCCTCCGCTTCCCGCGCGCCCGGCCCGGCGTGCTCCACCGGCGCCGTCGGCCCGGCGCTCTCCACCGCCGGTGCGCCCGGCCCCGCGCGCTCCGGAGCCCAGGGCCCGGTGCGCTCCGTTCCGGGCGCTCCCGCACCGGGCCGTGCAGGCGGCTTCGGGGCCCGAGCGGGCGGCCGGCGTCCGGACCCGTGTCCGGGCGGCTGTCCGGGAGCCGGGGCCGGCGCGCCGGCCGCGGGCGTCATCGGGGGCCTCCCGCGCTGACGGGGACGCCGCGCGCGATGCCGGTGCGCAGTTCCAGCGCGAGGTCGACGTCGTGGGCCTCGGGGCGTGCCCGGCCCGCGAGGTCGGCGAGGGTCCACGCGGTGCGCAGGACCCGGTCGAGGCCGCGCGCGGTGAGCAGGCCGCGCTCCATGTCCCGTTCGGCCGCCGCCAGGGCGCCGGGGGCCGGGTGCCAGCGGGTGCGCAGCTCGTGGCCGGGCACGTCGGCGTTGCGGGTCCAGGGGGTGCCGATCAGCCGGGCGGCGGCCCGCTCCCTCGCGGCCAGGACGCGGGCGGCTACGGCGGCGGTGGGCTCGCCTCTCGCGGCCAGCAGGTCGGCGCGGCTGACCGGCTCCACCTCGACGCGCAGGTCCACGCGGTCGAGCAGCGGCCCGGAGAGGCGGGCCTGGTAGCGGCGGATCACCGACGACGGGCACTCGCAGCTGTCGCCCTGCCGGCTGTGCCGCCCGCACGGGCACGGGTTGGCCGCGAGGACCATCAGGAAGCGCGCCGGCAGCCGCACCACGCCCGCCGCGCGGGCCACCACCACCTGGCCGGACTCCAGCGGCTGCCGCAGGGCGTCCAGGACCTTGCCGGAGAACTCGGGCGCCTCGTCCAGGAAGAGCACCCCCCGGTGGGCGAGCGACACGGCTCCCGGACGCGGCAGTCCGTTGCCGCCGCCGACGAGGGACTGCATCGTCGCCGAGTGGTGCGGCGCGCAGTACGGCGCCCGGCGCACCAGGGGCCTGTCCGGCGGCAGGATGCCCGCCACGGAGTGGACGGCCGTCACCTCCAGCGACTCGCCGCGCGTCAGCGGCGGCAGCAGTCCGGGCAGCCGCTCGGCCAGCATGGTCTTGCCCGCGCCGGGCGGACCGGACAGCAGCAGGTGGTGGCCGCCCGCCGCCGCGACCTCCAGGGCGAGCCGCGCCCCGCGCTGGCCGGCGACGTCCGCCAGGTCGGGGCCCTCGCCCGGGTCGGCGGCCAGTCCGGTGCCGACCCCGGCGCCCGGCACGACCAGGCCCGCCAGCATGGGGTCGGGCCTGCCCTCCTCGTCGGGCTCCTCCTCGGGTACGGGCCCGTCGGTGAGGACGGCGACCAGCTGGCGCAGGCTCCGTACGCCCAGTACGGACACGCCGGGCACCAGCGACGCCTCCCCGGCGGTCCGCTCGGGCACGACGACGTGCTCGTACCCGGCCTCGGCCGCGGCGAGGACGGCCGGGAGCACCCCGCGCACGGGCCTGACCCGGCCGTCGAGGCCCAGCTCCCCGATGAGGACGAGGTCCGCGATCGCGCGCGGGTCGATCAGCTCGGCCGCCGCCATCGTGGCGACGGCGATGGCGAGGTCGAAGCTGGAGCCGGCCTTGGGCACCGAGGCGGGGCTCAGCCCGACGGTCAGCTTCTTCTGCGGCCACTGCGCCCCGGAGTTGACCACCGCGGCCCGCACCCGGTCGCGGCTCTCGGTGAGGCTCTTGTCCGGCAGGCCGACCAGGGTGAACGCGGCGACGCCCGGCTCCAGGTCCGCCTGGACTTCGACCACCACCCCGTCGACACCGACCAGTGCCACCGAGCACGTACGGGCGAACGCCATCAGGCCACCCCCCGCACGTGCTGGACGACGGGGGCGCCGCGCCGGGGCAGCACCACACCGACCAGGTCGATGCGGACCCCGCCCGGTGGCGGCCCGCCGTGCCGGTCGACCCAGCACGCGGCGAGTCTCCTCAGCCGGTCGGCCTTCGCCGGCGTCACCGCCGCCAGCGGATGCTGGAACGACCCCGCCCGGCGGGTCTTCACCTCGCACACCACGACCGCGTCGCCGTCGCGGGCGACGATGTCGATCTCGCCGCTCCGACCGCAGCGCCAGTTCCTCGCGAGGACGGACATGCCCGCCTCGCCCAGCCGGCGTACCGCCAGCCTCTCCCCGTACTGCCCGAGTGCCCCCGTGGCGTTCATCTCGGCACCACCTCCGGTACCGACTGTGACGCCTCGGCCCCCACCTTGCGGATCTTGGTGCGCGACCGGTGGACAACCGGCCCTCTGTGGAGAACCGCCTCACCCGTGCGGGTGAATCAGCTGCCCGGAAGCTCCAGATCCGACTTGTTGAGCTCCTCGATGTTCACGTCCTTGAACGTGAGCACACGTACCTGTTTGACGAAGCGGGCCGGCCGATACATGTCCCAGACCCACGCGTCCGCCATCGACACCTCGAAGAAGACCTCGCCGTGCACCGAGTGCACCTGCATCTCGTAGTCGTTCGTCAGGTAGAAGCGACGCTCGGTCTCGATGACGTATTTGAACAGCCCGACGACGTCGCGGTACTCCCGGTAGAGCTTCAGCTCCATCTCGGTTTCGTACTTCTCGAGGTCCTCGGCGCTCATGGCATGTTCCCCTTCAGCCGTGCGTGCCCCCATTGTGCGCCAGTCACCTCTGCCCTCAGACGATTTCCGGGGACAGGACGACCGGCGCGGGCGGCGGGCCCTCGTCGAGCAGCGTGCGCAGCAGCCCGGCGAGTCGTGTCGGGTACACCGTCTCACGGGCCGCGGACAGTTCGGCGGAGGTCCACCACCTCAGCCCCGCGACACTGCGGACCTCCAGGTCGGTGAGGCGCTCCCCCAGGGCGGCCGTCCGGTGCCGGGTGCGGGCCAGGTAGTACCACTCGTCCTGGTTCCAGCGGCGTCCGTCGAAGGGGAAGGAGCAGATCCGCCGCCACACCACGGGCCCCAGCTCGGCGTCCGTGATGCCGGTCTCCTCGGCCAGCTCGCGCAGCGCGGCCTCCTCGCGCGTCTCGTCGCCCTCGACCCCGCCGCCGGGCGTGAACCACCAGCTCCGCGCGGGGTCGTCCGGCTCGTGGCCGTGCATCAGCAGGATCCGGTCGTCCGGATCGAGCAGGACGACCCGCGCCACCCGCCGCAGCCCACCGGGCGGCAGCCCGCCCGCCACGCCCACCGCGACCCCGTCCGCCTCGGGCCCCTCCGTCTCGGGCCCCTCCGCGCGGGCCGCCCCACCCGGCACGCCCGCCAGGGACGCGTCCCCGCCGGCCGCCCCACCCGGCGCGCTCCCGGGCCGCGCCCCGCGCGGCTCGTCCACCCGTCCGCTCACGTCCACCGCCCGCGCCTCCCGCACCACGCCGTCAGCCCTCGCCCGTCAGCCGCCGCCGGGCCCCGCCCGAGGAGCCGTCCGGCGACGCGTCCCGCGCCCCGCCCGGCGGCCGCGCCCCCGGCGCCGCCCCCGGCCCCGTACGCCCGGAGTCCTGCCCCCGCCCCGCACCGGGGACCCGCCCCGCGCCGGAGCCGCGTCCGGCGCCCAGCCGTGCCAGCGGTCCGTAGGCCGCGCCGCCCAGGACGAGCACCGCACCGGCGAGCACGGCCCACCCCAGCGTCCGTACGGGTCCCGGCTCCGAGACCCCGCCCGGCAGCGCCGCGAAGGAAAGCGGCCGGTCGACCACCGCGGCCCCGCCCACCGGCCACACGACGGCGTCCAGCCGGGCGGTGACGGCGCCGCGCGGCACCGAGCCCCCGCCCGGCTCCTGGAGGTGCACCCGCGAGTCCTGCGACCCGGCGCGCTGGTCGCCGAGGAGGAAGAGGTGCCCGTCCGGCACGGTCGCGGAGAAGCCGGTCGGCGACGCGGCCTCCTTGCCGCCCCAGCCCTGGGAGCGCAGGTACGGCTCGGGGACGGGCGTGCCGTTGACGGTGAGCCGGCCGTCCGCGTCGCAGCAGGCGACCCGGTCGCCGTCGAGCCCGACCACGCGCTTGATCATGGGCAGGCCGCCCCACCGGGCGTCGGTGAACACGACGACGTCGCCCCGCCGCACCTCGGAACCGTCGATCCGCTGGGCCAGCACCCGGTCGCCCGCCGTCACGGTCGGGCTCATCGAGTCGGTGGGCACCGTGTAGGGCCGGTAGAGGACGGCGCCCCAGGCGAAGCCGCCGAGGAACAGCACACAGCCGACGGCCACGGCCAGTCCCGACAGCACGCCGCCGAGACGGCCGCGGCCGTCCGTATCACGTATCGATCCGCCCATCCCAGCGCTCCCCGATCAGGAGGTCGTGTGCCCCGGGACGGCACCCTACCCGCGCCCGCTACCGGGCGGTACGCCCCCGGCCGAGGCCACGGCTCCGGGCGGTGCGCCGGCCGAGGCCACGGCGCCGGGCGGTGCGCCCGGCCCAGCGGTACGGCCGCGCTCTCCGCCGCAGCGGCGCGCACCCGCGGGGCCGGCCCCGAAGCGCCCTCGCGGAGACCCCTCAGCCGCGGGCGCCGGCCTCCTCGCGCGCGGCGAGCCGGCGGCGGCGCCACAGCACCAGGGGCACGGCCCCCGCCAGGCCCAGTGCGCCCGGCCCGGCGGCGGCCGCGGCGGCGGCGCTCAGTCCGGGCTGGTCGAAGGTGTCCGGCACCGGCAGGGTGGACCAGCGGCCGACCGGCCACGCGACGACGACCGCGCGGCCCACGACCTCCTCGTTGGACACGGTGCCGTCGCCGGGGAGCTCCTGGTGGTAGCGGGAGTCGAGCGAGTTCTGCCGGTTGTCGCCCATGACCCAGATCCGGCCGTCGGGGACCTTGACCGGGCCGAACGGCTCGTCGTCGCACGGCGTGGAGCCGGGGTAGAGGTACGAGGTCTCGTCCAGCGCCTTGCCGTTGACGTGGACCTTGCCGCCCTTCTTGCACTCCACGGTGTCGCCGCCGACCGCGATGACCCGCTTGATGAGGTTCTGCTGGTCGGCCGCCGGCATCAGGCCGATGAAGCTGAGGAAGCGCTGCAGCGGGTTGGGCTCGGGCGCGGGCTCGTTCAGCCAGCCGCCCGGGTCCTCGAAGACGACGACCTCGCCGCGCTCCGGCTCGGAGCCGAACCACGGGGTCAGCTTGTCCACCAGCACGCGGTCGCCGCGCTTGAGGGTGTCCATCATCGACTCGGACGGAATGGAGAAGGCCTGGACCAGGAAGGTCTTGATGAGCAGCGCCAGGACCAGGGCGATACCGACCAGCAGCGGCAGCTCCTTCCAGAAGGAGCGCTGCCTGGCCGGCCGGCCCTCCCCGCCGTCGCCGTCGCCGCCCTCGCCGCCGTCCCGGCCGCCGCCGTTCCCGCCGCCGCCCACGGTCTGGTCGTTGTCCACTGTGTCGCCCTCGGTGTTCTCGGCGCTCCGTGCGCCGTGCGGCGCGCCACCCCGGACGGCCGCGCTCTCGGTCACGCCCGCGGCGGATGTCCCGCCCGGGCCGGGGGACGCGTCCGCGATCCGTCCGCGCCCCTTCTCCGGCTCCTCGCGTCCGGATCGTGCGCCGACCGCCAGATCCCCCACGTCCACTCCTCAGTCCGTGCTTTCGCCCGCCCCCGAAGCAGGGGAAGGCCCATCACTCCCATAACGAGCGGGAGTTCCGCAGGGGTCGGGAGCCGTTGCGATCCGTTCGCGTACCAGGGGGACACACTATGCGACGTGCCGAGGGCCGCCGCCGCCCCCGTCGGCGCGTCCGGCACGGCGTCGAACGCCCCGCCGTCGCCGAGGCGGCTCCAGTGCCCGAAGGGCCAGGCGATGACGAACGCCCGCCCCACGACCTGGTCCTCCGCGATGGTCCCCTGGTGTTCCTCGTCCAGGTGGAACCGGGAGTCGGCCGAGCTGGAGCGGTGGTCGCCCAGGACGAACAGCCGTCCCTCCGGCACCCGCACGTCGAACGGGATCTGCGAGGGCGCGTTACCCGGATGGAGGTACGGCTCGTCCACGGGGGCGCCGTTGACGGTGACCCGCCCCTGCGCGTCGCAGCACCTCACCGTGTCGCCGCCGACGGCGACGACCCGCTTGATGAGGTCCTGCCGGTCGTCCGACGGCAGCAGGCCGATGAGGGAGAGGCCCCGCTTGAGCTGGCCGACGACGGGGGCGTCCTCCCGCGGGGCCTGCTCGTGGTGGAGCCAGCCGCCCGGGTCCTGGAAGACGACGACGTCGCCGCGCTCGGGCCGCGACCCGAACCAGGGCGTCAGCTTGTCGACGAGGACGCGGTCGTCGATGCGGATCGTCTGCTCCATGGAGCCGGACGGGATGACGAACGCCTGCAGCAGGAAGGTCTTCAGCACGAGCGCGATGACCACCGCGACGGTGACGAGGAGGGAGAGCTCCTTGACCGCCGAGCGGCGTCTGCGCCGCTTCACCCTGCGGGCGAGTCTGCGCCGCTCCGCCCGGCCGGGCAGCGGCCGGGCCTCCCCGGGCCGCGTCCCGGCGGGCCGCCCGGGATCGGCGCGGTGCCCGGCCCGCCGCCCGCGGCTACCCACGTCCGCCGCCCGAACCGGCGGAGCCCGGCGCGGGAGGGTCCGGTACGGCTTCGAAGGCACCGGTCGCCTCCACGGCGGACCAGCGGCGGGCGGGCCAGCCGATCCAGTCGGCGCGGCCGATCACCATGTCGACGGGCACCACGCCGCCCCCCGGGGAGCCCAGGTGGTCGCGGGAGTCGCTGGACTGGCTGCGGTGGTCACCCATGACCCACAGCGTGCCCCGCGGCACCGCGATGTCGAACCGGACCGAGGAGGGCGTGTCGCCGGGGTACAGATACCGCTCCGCGACGGGGACGCCGTTCACCTCGATCCTGCCGCCCTTGTCGCAGCACTTCACCCGGTCGCCGCCGACGCCCACGACGCGCTTGACGAAGTCGGTCCCGTCGGGCTCGGCGAGGCCCAGCGCCCGCGCGGCCCCGCGCACGAGTCCGGCGACCGGGTTCTCCTCGGCGGGGGCGCGGACGAAGGAGCCGGTTCCGTCGAAGACGACGACGTCGCCGCGCTCGGGCCGGTCGCCGAAGCGGTACGCGAGCTTGTTGACGATGACGCGGTCGCCCACCTGGAGCGTCGGCTCCATGGAGCGGCTGGGGATCTGGAAGGGCTGGATGACGAAGTGGCCGAGGAGCAGCAGCACGGCGGCCCAGGCGATGCCGATCAGGGCGGCGGTACGCCGGGAAAGCGCGAAGCGCGACCCCCGCCCCGGCCGCCTTTCGGCGTCGGGAGGGAGGTCGCGCTCCGGGTGCGTGGCTTCGGTGTCCATCAGGGGCAGAGCCTAACCGGCCGCCCGGTGCGGCTCACCGAAGCGTGGGCGCGCGGGCTGGGCCGGCGCTCAGTTCTCGCGCTTCTCCTTGATCTTCGCGGCCTTGCCGCGCAGCTCACGGAGGTAGTACAGCTTCGCGCGGCGGACGTCGCCGCGGGTGACCAGCTCGATCTTCTCGAAGATCGGGCTGTGCACCGGGAAGGTGCGCTCGACGCCGACGGAGAAGGAGACCTTGCGGACCGTGAAGGTCTCGGAGACGCCCGAGCCCTGGCGGCGGATGACGACACCCTTGAACTGCTGGATACGGGAGCGGTTGCCCTCGATGACGCGAACGTGGACGTTCACGGTGTCACCGGGACGGAACGCCGGGACGTCGGACCGCAGGGACGCGGCGTTGACGGCGTCGAGCACGTGAGACATGATCGTCTGCTTCCTCGCTGATGCCACAGGTCATCAGCGGCAACTAGTAAGTCGGGGTGGGTGGCGCGTGCGCCGGGGGCGGCGTCGTGTCCCCCTGTGGCAGGGGCGCCGGCCGGGCGTACGGCAGCGGCCTATTCTTCCACGTCGTCCGGCCTGCGCCAAAATCGGCCACCTGGCTCGGGGGCCCAGCCGAGGATGGAGAGGGTCTCCCGGTCCTTCTTGTCGAAGGCCGCGGGGTCGCACCGCTCGATGAGGTCGGGGCGGTGCCGGGCGGTGCGCCGGAGGGCCTCGTCCCGGCGCCAGCGCGCGATCTTCCCGTGGTGGCCGCTGAGCAGCACGTCGGGGATGCCGTGGCCGCGCCAGACGGGCGGCTTGGTGTAGACGGGGCCCTCCAGGAGGTTCGCCATCGCGCCGGGCGCGAACGAGTCGTCCCGGTGGGACTCCGCGTTGCCGAGGACGCCCGGCAGGAGGCGGGCCACGGCCTCGGTGATCACCAGTACGGCGGCCTCCCCGCCGGCGAGCACGTAGTCGCCGATGGAGACCTCGTACACGGGCATCCGGGTGGCGTACTCGTCCGTGACGCGCCGGTCGATGCCCTCGTAGCGGGCCGGCGTGAACACCAGCCAGGGCCGCCGCGACAGCTCGACGGCGACCTCCTGGGTGAAGGGGCGCCCGCTGGGCGTGGGTACGACGAGTACGGGGCCGTGGGCGCCGGCCTCGTATCCGGCGGCGGTGACCTCGTCGAGGGCCTCGCCCCAGGGCTCGGTCTTCATGACCATGCCCGGGCCGCCGCCGTAGGGGGTGTCGTCGACGGTGTGGTGCCGGTCGTACGTCCAGCGGCGCAGGTCGTGGACGTGGACGTCGAGCCGGCCGCGGGCGCGGGCCTTGCCGACGAGCGAGACGTTCAGCGGTTCGAGGTACTCGGGGAAGATCGTGACGACGTCGAGCCGCATCAGCGGTCGTCCCCGTCCCCGGCGGCCCGGACGTCACCGGCGTCGCGCCCCGGGCCGTCGCCCCGAGCGCCCCCGTCCGCCGCGGTCCCGCCCGCGGCCCCGTCCGCCGCGGTCCCGTGGCCGGTGCCGGCCCTCCCGGCCTCCGCCTCGCGGGCCGTGGCGATCACGGCGCGGTCGTCGATGAGGCCGGGCGGCGGGACGATGACGACCCGCTGCGCGTCGAGGTCGACCTCGGTGACGATCTCCTCGACGAACGGGATCAGCACCTCGGTGCCGTCCGCCCGCTCGACCACGAAGAGGTCCTGGTACGGCAGGTGCGAGACCTCGGTGATCCGCCCGACCTCGGTGCCGTCGGCGAGGACCACGTCGAGGTCGACGAGCTGGTGGTCGTAGTACTCGTCCGGCTCCTCGGGGCGCTCGTCGGGGTCGACGTCGGCGATGAGGAGGGTGTTGCGCAGCGCCTCCGCGGCGTTCCGGTCCCGTACGCCGGCGAAGCGCAGCAGGAGCCGGCCGCTGTGGACGCGGCCGGTCTCGATGGTGAGGGGCCCGGCGGAGGCCGGGTCGGTGGCGAGCACGGCGCCGGGCGCGAGCCGCACCTCGGGCTCGTCCGTGCGTACCTCGACGGTGACCTCGCCCTTGATGCCGTGGGCGCGGCCGATCCGCGCGACTACGAGCTGCACTTTCTGGACTCTCCTGTCGGACGACGACGGGCCGGGGCGGGCGGCAGCCCTCCCCGGCCCGTGCGCCGGTGTTCAACTTCGCTCAGCGGACCTGGTCCACGTCGACGAGGTCGACTCGGATCCCCCGGCCGCCGATGGCACCCACGACCGTGCGCAGTGCGCGCGCGGTGCGGCCGTTGCGGCCGATCACCTTGCCGAGGTCGTCGGGGTGCACCCGGACCTCCAGCACGCGCCCGCGGCGCAGGTCGCGTGAGGCGACCCGCACGTCGTCGGGGTTGTCGACGATGCCCTTCACGAGGTGCTCGAGAGCCTCCTCGAGCATGCTCAGGCCTCGGTCGACTCAGCGGGCGCGGCCTCGGCCTCGTCCGCCTTCTTGTCGGCCTTCTTGGCCTTCGGGGTGATGGCCTCACCCTTGGCCTCGTCGCCCTCGATCGCCTTGGCGAAGGCCTCGAAGGAAGCGCGCTTGTCTTCCTTGGTGGCCGGGGCCAGCAGCGGCTTCTCGGGGGCCGGCAGGCCCTTGTGCTTCTGCCAGTCGCCGGTCAGCTTCAGGATGGCGAGGACGGGCTCGGTCGGCTGGGCGCCGACGGAGAGCCAGTACTGCGCGCGCTCCGAGTCGACCTCGATGCGGGACGGGTTCTGCACCGGGTGGTACAGGCCGATCTCCTCGATCGCCCGGCCGTCACGGCGGGTGCGGGAGTCGGCGACGACGATGCGGTAGTGAGGCGAACGGATCTTGCCCAGACGCTTCAGCTTGATCTTGACTGCCACGGGTGTGGTGTCTCCTGGTCTTGACGTGGTAGGGCACGACGAAATGCCACGTGGGGTTGCGGTACCCGAGTGCCCGATGGACGCGTCAGCCGTAGGAGAGAGGGGTCCTGTTCGACTGTCGAGTACAGCTAGCCATTGTGCCACACCGCGCGGGGCCGCCGGAGCGGGGGCGGCCGCCGCCGCTCCGGGCGAGCGGCCGCCGGCCCCGGACCGCCGGAGCGCGGGTCATCTCGCGGCGCCCATCGCCTCCGGGATGCGGAAGGGCTTCCCGCAGCCGCCGCACACGATCGGCGCCTGGGCGAGGACCGACGGGACGACGCGGACGTTGCGCCCGCAGTCGCAGACGGCCTTGACCCGGACGCCGCCGCCGGACGAGCCGTGGCGCGCGGCGGGCCCCCGGAAGGAGCGCTTGGTGTCGGCGGCCGTCGCGGCCGTGTGCGCCTTGAGGGCGCGCTGCAGCCGCTCGATGGTCGGCCGGTACCGGCGCTTGGCCTCGGGGCTGAGCGTGACCAGGGAGAAACCGCTGCTCGGGTGCGGCTCCTCGGAGTGGTCCAGGCCCATCTCCTCGGCGATCGCCAGGAATCGGCGGTTGTGGTAGCGGCCGGCGCGCGAGGTGTCGCGGACTCCTCGGGCGGCGGCGATGCCGTGGACTGCCTCGTGGAGCAGTCGCTCGAAGGAGAGCTCGGCGCCGCAGGCGGACGACGACTCTCCGATCAGGGACTCGGGCGCGGCTAGATCGGGCAGCTCGGGGTGGTGCCGCTGGATGTCGGCCCACGCCTGTGCCAGTTCTGCGGCGAGGACAGGTGGTGTCGTGCTCACGTCGTGAACAACGAGCCGGGGTCCCGTCGGGTTCCATTCCGGGGCATCCCAAATATTTTGCACGTACCCGTCAGTTGGCATTGATGTGTCCTCACGAGGGCCAGTGCGCTGATCTGCGGAAGAAGCCACTCAGCTCGCACCAAGGTGGACGTATGGTCGCCGGACGGAGCGCGGCTCGGACGGCGTCGGGGCGCCCCCTCGCCCGGTCCGCGCCGGGTGGCGCGGGGTGACGGCGCATCACCGGGGGTGACGTTACCCCCGTCGGGCGGTGCTCGTCGCACCGGCCCCGCCGGCATGGCGGGATTCGCGCGGCGGCCCCACTATGGGGAGTGGTTCGTGCCGGGCCAGGGGGCGCACGACCGGGGCACGCGCGCATTGCGGCCCGACCCCCTGGACGCGGGGGCGGAAGCGGAGTTCCCTGGCCGCGGACCGTGCGGAGCGCACGTTCACGGGGGCTGTCCAGCAGAGCACGGACGCGACAGTTGCACTCTCGGCTGATTGGGGCGCATTCGATGACACCGATGCTCGTCCGGCACCAACCCCACCCGGCCTCGGCCCCCGCCGCCGCGGACGCGCCGGCGCGCGCCCGTGACTGGGCGGAGATCCAGGAGCGGATGCTGGTACCGCTCTACGAGGCGGTGTACGAGCACCTGGAGGTCGGCACCGCGACCCGGCTCCTCGGGCTCGGCTGCGGCTCCGGCCTGGCCCTGCTGATGGCCGCCACGCGCGGGGCGCGGGTCACCGGGGTGGACACCGACCACGCGCGCGTGGACCTGGCCAGGGAGCGGCTGCTCCCCGACCCGGCGGCCTCGGGGCCGGGCGGCCACCGGGGCCCCGGCGCCGGCCAGGAGTCCCGGCTGCTGTACGGCGGACCCGACGCCGCCGCCGACCCGGCACTCCCGTACAACCTCGTCACCGCCTTCCAGCCGGTCGGCTGCACCGCGGGCGACTCGGACGGCCTCGTGCCGGCCCTCACCGCGGCCGTCCCGCTCGCGGAGCGCGGCGGCGCCGTCGTCCTCACCGGCTGGGGCCCGCCCGAGCGCTGCGCCACGACCTCGGTGTTCCGCGTCGCGGGGCGCCTGGCCGAGCGGCTGCGCGGCGGCGGACGCTGGCGGCCGGCCCACCGCGACGACCTGGAGGAGGTGGCCGCGCGGGCCGGGCTGCGGCCGGACGGCTCCGGGAGGGTCTCCTGCCCCTTCGGCTACGCGGACACCGACAGCGCCGTGCGCGGGCTGCTGTCCACCGGCCTCTTCGACGCGGCGGTCGCCGCCAGCGACCAGGCGACCGTCGAGAAGGAGGTCGCGGAGGCCCTCCATCCGTACGTCCGGCACGACGGCACCGTCTGGATGCCGAACGTCTTCCGCTACCTGGTCGCCCGCATCCCGTGACCCACCGGCCCGGCGCCCGCGCGCGCCGGGCCGTGGGACCGCCCCGGGGCTCCTCCCGGTGCGGGCGGGGCGAGGCCGGACGCCGGGAGGCCGGACGGCGCGAGACCGGGCGCCCGGGAGGCCGAGCGGGGCGAGGCCGGGCGCGGGTGCGCCCCGGACGCGTACGTGCGGCCGCCGTCCACCCGGCACGCGTGAGGGGCACCCGCCGTGGGCGGGTGCCCCTCACCTCGTACCGGCGCGGGCCGCGGGCGGGCGCGGCCCGCCCCGGCGCGCGGTCAGCGCATGAACTTCTTGAACTCGTCCGGGAGCTCGAAGTCCTGGCCCGGCTGGCCCGCCGGGAGCCCGAACGCGCCGCCCTGCTGCACCTGCTGCTCCCGGCGCACCGCGGCGGCCTGCTCCTCGGCCTTGCGCTTCATCGGGTTGCCGCTGCGGCGCTTGCCCTTCGCCTGCTTCTGCTGCTTCTTCTGCCGGCCGGCGCCGCCCATGCCCGGCATGCCCGGCATCCCCGGCAGGCCGCCGCCCTGCGCCATCCGCGACATCATCTTGCGGGCCTCGAAGAACCGCTCCACCAGCGACTTCACGGCGCTCACGTCCACACCGGAACCCCGCGCGATGCGCGCCCGGCGGGAGCCGTTGATGATCGTCGGGTCCTGGCGCTCCGCCGGGGTCATCGACTTGATGATCGCGGCCGTTCGGTCCACGTCCCGCTCGTCGATGTTGTTGATCTGGTCCTTCATCTGGGCCATGCCGGGGAGCATGCCGAGCAGCTTGGAGATGGAGCCCATCTTCCGGACCTGCTCCATCTGGGCCAGGAAGTCGTCGAGCGTGAAGTCCTTGCCCTTCGAGGACGCCAGCTTCGAGGCCATCTTGGCGGCCTCTTCCTGGCTGAAGGTCTGCTCGGCCTTCTCGATCAGCGACAGCACGTCGCCCATGCCGAGGATGCGGGAGGCCATGCGGTCCGGGTGGAACGCGTCGAAGTCGTCCAGCTTCTCGCCGTTGGAGGCGAACATGATCTGGCGGCCGGTGACGTGCGCGATGGAGAGCGCGGCACCGCCGCGGGCGTCGCCGTCGAGCTTGGAGAGGACGACACCGTCGAAGCCGACGCCGTCGCGGAACGCCTCCGCCGTGTTGACGGCGTCCTGGCCGATCATCGCGTCGACGACGAAGAGGATCTCGTTCGGGGAGACCGCGTCGCGGATGTCCGCGGCCTGCTGCATCATCTCCTGGTCGATGCCGAGGCGGCCGGCGGTGTCGACGATGACGATGTCGTGGAGCTTGGTCCGCGCGTACTCGAGGGAGTCCTTCGCGACCTCGACCGGGTCGCCGACGCCGTTGCCCGGCTCCGGCGCGTACACGGCCACGCCGGCCCGCTCGGCGACGACGGACAGCTGGTTGACGGCGTTCGGGCGCTGGAGGTCGCAGGCGACGAGCAGCGGCGAGTGGCCCTGTCCCTTGAGCCACAGGCCGAGCTTTCCGGCGAGGGTCGTCTTACCGGCACCCTGGAGGCCGGCCAGCATGATGACGGTCGGGGGCTGCTTGGCGAAGCGCAGCCGCCGGGTCTCGCCGCCGAGGACCTTGACCAGTTCCTCGTTGACGATCTTGATGACCTGCTGGGCGGGGTTGAGGGCCTTGGAGACCTCCGCCCCGAGGCACCTTTCCTTGACGTCCTTGATGAAGGCGCGCACGACCGGCAGGGCCACGTCCGCTTCGAGGAGCGCGATGCGGATCTCGCGGGCCGTGGCGTCGATGTCCGCCTCGCTGAGCCTGCCCTTGCCCCGCAGGGACTTGAAGGTGGCTGAAAGGCGGTCGGAGAGAGTATCGAACACGGCGGCGTCGGTCCTCGGAGTCGGGAGCTGGGTCGCCCTCCAGAGTATCCGGCCCGGCGGGCGGATCGTCCCCGCCCGGCGACGGGAGCGGGCGGCGGGGAGGCCGCGCACCGGAGGGCGTACGCACCCGCGGGGCAAGACGCGGGTACGGGGTCACCCCCGCAGCGCCTCCTCCAGCCGCCGCGCCACCGACACCGCCTCCTCGCCCGGCAGCGGTGCCCCCTCGCCGGTCGTGACGTAGAAGGCGTCCACCGCGTTCGCGCCGAGCGTGCTGACATGGGCGCTGCGCACCCGCACCCCCGCGTCCTCCAGGGCCCGGCCGATGCGGTGGAGCAGGCCGGGGGCGTCCTGGGCGCGGACCTCCAGGACCGTGGCCCGGGCGGCCGACCCGGCCGGTGCGACGGTGACGCGCGGCGGCGGGGCCGGGACGCCGCGCCGGCCGGGGTGGGCGGCGTCCCGCTCGGCGAGCCGGGCGGCCACGTCGAGGGAGCCGTCGAGGGCGCGGACGAGGTCGGCGCGCAGCCGGCCGGGCTGCGGGAGGGAGCCGTACTGGGCGGCGACCCGCCAGTTGAGCACCAGCACGGAGCCGGTGGCGCCGAGCGCGTCGGGCAGGTCGACGGCGCGCAGGTCGGCGGAGCGGACGGTGAGCCGGTGCAGGGCGAGGACCCCGGCGGCGGCGGGGAGGACGCCGGGCTGGTCGGGCAGGGCGATGAGCAGTTCCACGCCGACGGGCTCGGGGCCGCCGCCGGGCGCCGCGGGCTCCGTTCCGCGCGCCGCCGGGTCCCCGCCGCCCGGGAGAGGCCCCCCGGCCGGCGCGGCCTCCCCGGCCGTGAGCGGCCCCCCGGCCGGTGGAGACGCGGCGGTCTCGGCGCGGGTGTGCAGGGCCAGGACCGGCTCGCCGGTGCGCAGCGCCTCCACGGCCAGGCGCTCCTCCCGGGCGCCCGGTGCGGCGGGGTCGGCGGGGCGGGGCGGGGCGCCGCCCGCGAGGGCGGCGGCGACGCGTGCCACGAGGTCGGCGACGAGCGAGGCCCGCCAGGCGGACCAGGCGGCGGGGCCGGTGGCGAGGGCGTCGGCCTCCGTGAGGGCGTGGAGCAGTTCCAGCGTGGCGGCGCAGCCGACGGCGCGGGCCACCGAGGCGACGGTGGCGGGGTCGTCGAGGTCGCGCCGGGTGGCGGTCTCCACGAGGAGGAGGTGGTGGCGTACGAGGGTGGCGATGACGGCGGTGTCCGCCGGGTCGAAGCCGGCGCGGGCGGCGACCGCGCGGGCGATCCCCTCACCCGCGCGCGCGTGGTCGCCGGGCGCCCCCTTGCCGATGTCGTGCAGGAGGGCGGCGGCGAGCAGCAGGTCGGGGCGGCCGACCCGGCGGGTGAGGGAGGAGGCGCGTACGGCGGTCTCGACCAGGTGGCGGTCGACGGTCCAGGTGTGGACGGGGTTGCGCTGCGGGAGGCACCGCACCCGCTCCCACTCGGGGATGAGGCGGGTGACGAGCCCCTCGGCTTCGAGCGCCTCCCACACGGCGACGGCCGGCTCGCCCGCGCCGAGGAGGGTGACGAGCTGCTCGCGGGCCTCGGCGGGCCACGGTACGGGCAGCGGGTCGGCGGTCGCGGCGAGGCGGCGTACGGCGTGCCGGGAGAGCGGCAGTCCGGCCTGGGCCGCCGCGGCGGCGGCGCGCAGCGGGAGGACGGGGTCGCGTTCGGGGCGGGCGGTGCGGGCGAGGACGGCCTCGCCGTCCATCTCGACCACCCCCTCGGCGAGCGGGGTGCGCTCGGGCCGGCTCCTGCCGCCGCGCGGGCCGCCGAGGAGGCCGCGCAGGCGGGTCCGGGGGGAGCGGGCGCGCAGGACGCGGTGGACCTCGCGCCAGGTGACGTCGGAGGCGTACGCGAGGGTGCGGGCGGCCTCGTAGACGCGGCGGAGCAGGGCGTCGGCGTCGGGCAGGCCGAGGGCGCGGGCGACCTGGTCCTGCTCCTGGAGGGCGAGGCGGTCCGTGGCGCGGCCGGTGACGAGGTGGAGGGCGTCGCGTACGTCGAGGAGGGCGCGGCGGGCGTCGTCGAGGCCGTCGCGGGGGGCGTCGGCGAGCCAGGAGGCGGCGACGGCGCGCAGGGCGGTGGCGTCGCGCAGGCCGCCGCGGGCCTCCTTGAGGTCGGGTTCGAGGAGGTGGGGCAGTTCGCCGTGGCGTTCGGCGCGTTCGCGGCACAGCTCGTGGAGGGCGGGGAGGCGGGTGGGCGCCCGGTCGCGCCAGTCGGCGAGTACGGCGGCGCGCAGGCCGGCGGCGAGGGCGCGGTCGCCCGCGACGGGGCGGGCGTCGAGGAGGCCGAGGTGGGCCCTGAGGTCGGCGGCGGCGGTCGCGCGGGCCTCGGCGGGGGTGCGTACGGAGTGGTCGAGGGCGAGGCCGAGGTCCCAGACGGGGTACCAGAGGCGGTCGGCGAGGGCGGCGACGGCGGCCGGGGACGCGGTGCCGTCGTGGAGCAGGAGCAGGTCGAGGTCGCTGCGGGGGGAGAGTTCGCCGCGCCCGTACCCGCCGACGGCGACGAGGGCGGTGCCGGGGGGCGGGGAGGCGGCCGCGTGGAGCGCGGCGAGCCAGTCGTCGGTGAGCCGGGCGAGCGCGGCACGGCGCGGCGGCCCGGGCCGCGTCTCCTCCTGGAGGAGGCGCAGCCGGGCCGCCGCGTACCCGCCGGGTCCCGAGTCTTCCGTCGTCGCTTCACTGTCGGTGCTCGTCACCCGGCTGCTCCCTTACAGCGCGTCGGGGCCGCGTTCGCCGGTGCGGACGCGTACGGCCGTGTCGACGGGGACGCTCCACACCTTGCCGTCGCCGATCTTGCCGGTGCGGGCG
Source organism: Streptomyces fradiae ATCC 10745 = DSM 40063 (assembly GCF_008704425.1). Taxonomy (NCBI): domain Bacteria; kingdom Bacillati; phylum Actinomycetota; class Actinomycetes; order Kitasatosporales; family Streptomycetaceae; genus Streptomyces; species Streptomyces fradiae. Next base: position 4,982,682 of record NZ_CP023696.1, on the reverse strand, counting down.
GCCTTGGCGATGACGTCGATGAGCTGCTCGGCGTCGTCGTCCTCGACGAGGACCTCGATGCGGATCTTGGGTACGAGGTCGACGGTGTACTCGGCGCCCCGGTAGACCTCGGTGTGGCCGCGCTGGCGGCCGTAGCCGCTGGCCTCGCTGACGGTGAGTCCCTGGACCCCGAAGGCCTGGAGGGCTTCCTTGACCTCGTCGAGCCGGTGCGGCTTGACGATCGCGGTGATGAGCTTCATGCGTCCACCTTCTTCTGCTGCGTCGCCGGCGTGGTCGCGGCGGTGGCCGGTGCGGCCTTGCGGGGGGCGGTGCCGCCGCCGGCGCCGCTGTGGTCGTAGGCCGTCTCGGCGTGCTCGACCTGGTCGATGCCGGAGACCTCGTCGTCCTCGTCGACCCGCATGCCGATCGTCTTGTGGAGGACCAGGGCGAGGACCGCGGAGACGGCCAGGGAGTAGGCGAGGACGGCGGCGACGCCGACGACCTGCTTGACGAGCTGCTCGGCGCCGCCGCCGTAGAAGAGCCCCTTGGCCTCGGACTGGACGCCGCCGGTGGCGAAGAAGCCGACGAGGACGGAGCCGACGACGCCGCCGACGAGGTGGACGCCGACGACGTCGAGGGAGTCGTCGTAGCCGAAGCGGTACTTGAGGCCGACGGCCATGGCACAGAGCAGGCCGGCGACGGCGCCGATCGCGAGGGCGCCGAGCGGGGAGCAGGAGCCGCCGGCCGGGGTGACGGCGACGAGGCCGGCGACGGCGCCGGAGGCGGCGCCGAGGGTGGTGCAGGCGCCGTGGCGGACCTTCTCGTAGCCGAGCCAGGCGAGCATGGCGGCGGCGGTGGCGACCTGGGTGTTGACGAACATCACGGCGCCGACGCCGTCGTCGTTGCCAAGCCAGGAGCCGGCGTTGAAGCCGAACCAGCCGAACCAGAGGAGGGCCGCGCCGAGCATGACGAGGGGGAGGCTGTGCGGGCGCATCGGGTCCTTGCCGAAGCCGACGCGCTTGCCGATGACGAGGATGACGGCGAGGGCGGCGGCGCCCGCGTTGATGTGGACGGCGGTGCCGCCTGCGAAGTCGATGACGCCCATCTCGAAGAGCCAGCCGCCCTCCGCCCACACCCAGTGGGCGACGGGGAAGTAGACGACGGTGGCCCACAGGGCGATGAACAGCGCCCAGGCGCCGAACTTGACGCGGTCGGCGAGGGCGCCGCTGATCAGGGCGGGGGTGATGACCGCGAACATCAGCTGGAAGGCGGCGAAGACGAAGACCGGGATGGTCGTGGCGCCCCACAGCTCGTCGCGTCCGATGCCGCTGAGCCCGGCGTAGTCGGAGGACCAGCCGACGAGCGAACCGGTGTCCGTGCCGAAGGCGATGCTGAAGCCGTAGAGGACCCACAGGACCGTGACGATCCCGAGGCTGACGAAGCTCATCATCAGCATGTTGAGGGTGCTCTTGACGCGGACCATGCCTCCGTAGAAGAAGGCGAGCCCGGGGGTCATCAGCATCACGAGCGCGGAGCAGATGAGCATGAATCCGGTGTTGGCGGCAGAGAGCGTGGGAGCTTCCTCTGCGGCGAGCGTCAGGATGCCTGGGGGCATCGGCGTCTCCTCGTCGTCGGTCGGCCTGTGCGGGGCGCGGAGCCGGGGCTGCGCGGCTGTGAGGGATGGCCGGTTATGACGCAGGAGATTCGCGCAGCGCCGTTTCCGGCGATGCCGCTGGGTGTTTCGGGGCGGTGACGAAGGGGCGGGACGTGTTACGCGGCCGTGAACCGCCGGGGCACGGCCGGGTCACGGCGATACCCTCCGCCGGACGCCGCCCGACGCCGCCCGACGCCGCCGGACGGTTCCGTGCGGGTTCGCGCGGTTCCGTGCGCGGCTCCGCCTGCCGGCCCCCGGCACAGAACCGGCCGCGGCGGTCGCACCCGTGGACCTGGCGGTGGGGGAACCGTTTCGGGTGTACGGGGTGGACCGCCGCGGCCGGGGGCCCTGGGCCGCGGGCGGCTCAGACCGCTTCGGCGGTCTCGGGGAGGGTCTTGGCGAGGAGTTCGGTGATGTCGGTGACCTCGGGGACGTCGCCGAAGTCGCGTACGGCGGTGTCGACGGTCTTGCGGAGCCGGGTGTTCACCCGCTCGGAGCGGACCCGGGCGGCGATGGTGAGCGCCTGCCTCGCGTGCTCCACGGCCTGCTCGGGCTCGCGCTTGAGCAGGTGGACGGTGGCCATGCCGACCAGGTTGAGGGCGTACGAGCGCTGGTGCTCCGGGTCGGTGGAGAACAGCTCGACGGCGCGCCGCATGACCGGCTCGGCGAGCGAGGCGTAGGCGGGGCTGCGGCCGGAGAAGTAGGCGAGGTCGCGGTAGGAGTGGGAGTTCTCCCCGCTGAGCTCGGCCTCGGTGAAGAAGCGGATCCAGTCGGGGTCGGGCTCGTCGTCGAGGCCGGCGTCGGCGAAGGTCTCCTCGGCCATCCGCACGGCCCGCTTGCACTTGCCGGGCTGGCCCATGTTGGCGTAGGCGCGGGCCTCCATCGCATACAGCATCGCCTGGGTGCGGGAGGTGGCGCAGTCGCGACTGCCGTACTGGGCGAGGTGGATGAGCTCCAGGGCGTCGTCCGGCCGTCCGAGGTGGATCATCTGACGGCTCATGGAGGAGAGGATGTACGAGCCGAGCGGCTTGTCCCCGGCCTCCTTGGCGGCGTGCAGGGCGAGCACGAAGTACTTCTGGGCGGTGGGCTGGAGGCCCACGTCGTAGCTCATCCACCCGGCCAGCTCGGCCAGTTCGGCCGCACAGCGGAACAGGCGCTGCGAGACGGCGGCCGGCTGGGGCTCCTGGAGCAGGTCGGTGACCTCGTGGAGCTGGCCGACGACGGCCTTGCGGCGCAGTCCGCCGCCGCTCTGGGCGTCCCAGCTGCGGAACATGGCGGTCGTGGACTCGAGCATGTCCAGCTCGGCCCGTGAGAGCCGGTTGGGCCGCCGGGAGGACGCCGGCGGGTCGGTGCGCTCGGCGGCCGGGGTGGGGACGAGCCAGCGCTGCATGGGCTCGATCAGGGAGGGTCCGGCGGCCAGGGTGAGGGACGTGCCGAGGAAGCCCCGGCGGGCGAGCATCAGGTCGCTGCGGGAGAACTCGCTGAGCAGGGAGACCGTCTGCGGCCCCGCCCACGGCAGGTCGACCCCGGCCACGGAGGGTGACTGGTGGGCGGCGCGCAGCCCGAGGTCCTCGACGGCGACGACGGTGCCGAAACGCTCCGAGAACAGCTCGGACAGGATGCGCGGGATCGGCTCGCGGGGCTGCTCCCCGTCGAGCCAGCGCCGTACGCGGGAGGTGTCGGTGCTGATGTGGTGGGCGCCCATCTGGCGGGCGCGGCGGTTCACCTGGCGGGCGAGCTCGCCCTTGGACCAGCCGCTGCGCACGAACCACGAGGCGAGCTGCTCGTTCGGGCGCTTCCCGGCATTCGTACCGTCTGTGCCGCTGCCGCCCACTGGAAGGCCCCCATCCGCCGAATCTCCGTGTTGCCGAACCCTGGTCAGAGTGCCGTGGGCCGTGCGCCGGCGTCCCGGGGCCGGGCCCATGGGCCGCACCCCTGCCGACGGACGCCGCGTTGCCCCCGGCATACCCACGAGTGCGGACGCTACCCAAGGTTCGCGCACTGAAAGTAATCCTACGATCACCTGCTCCGCGAGGCTCTTCGCGGAAACGCCACCATTCGCCACCCCTTCGAATGAACTCCCTTGCAACTGGGCGCGATTCACTTGACACACGACACACGCGGGCCCGGCGCACTGCGGCTCGGGGCGGCGCGCGGGTGGTGCGCGCACCACCGCTCCGGCGCCCACGCGCCGCCCGAACGGGTGGCGATATGACGCAGAGTCACGACTACGCTCCGAGTCGTAACCACCGGCGAGTTCGACCCGTTGGAGGGGGCATGGGCTTCACGATCGGCGGCACGCGCATCCGCGACATGCGGTCCGGGTGGACCGGTTTCACCGGCCTCGCCGGGTTGACGTTCCCGGGCTCCCGGCGCCGGGCGACACGGGCGGCGGAGTGCACCGTGGTGGCGGAGTACACCGGCCTGTGGGGGTGGGACGTGGTGCCGGGCGCCCGCGCCGCCGCCGGCGCCTGCTCCTGCGGCGACCCGTCCTGTACGGCTCCGGGGGCGCACCCGCTGGGGTTCGCGCCGGAAGTCCCGGCGGGCGCCTCGCTCGACGAGGTGGCCGAGGCGTGGTCGCGGTTCCCGGGTGCGGCGCTGCTGCTGCCCGTGGGGCGGGCCTTCGACGTTCTGGAGGTCGCGGAGGCGGCGGGGCGGCGGGCGCTGGTGCGGCTGGAGCGGATGGGGCTGCCGCTGGGGCCGGTGTGCGTGACGCCGACGGGACGGGCGCAGTTCTTCGTGGCGCCGGGGGCGGCGGCCGAGCTGCCGCGGCTGCTGTACCGGATGGGCTGGGACGACGCGGAGCTGGACCTGCGCTGCCTGGGCCCGGGCAGCTGGATCACGGCGCCGCCCTCCGACCTGGGGGGCCACGGGCCGGTCCGCTGGCTGCGCGCCCCGTCCCCGGACGCCCCGCACAGCGCTCCGCAGGCCCGGCTCCTGCTGGGCACCCTCGCCTACGTCAGCCATCGCGCCGCGGCGGCCTGAGCGGCGGGGCTCCCGACGGCGGCGGGGCTCCCGACGGCGGCGGGGCTCCCGACGGCGGCGGGGCTCCCGACGGCGGCGGGGCTCCCGACGGCGGCGGGGCGGCCCCCGGCGGCGGGGCGGCCCCCGGCGCCGCTGCGCCTCGGGGCCGCCCCGCTCACGTCCGGGGGGGGAGGGTCAGACCGGGTCGCCGATCAGGGCGTCCACGAAGGCCTCCGGCTCGAAGGGGGCCAGGTCGTCCGGGCCCTCGCCGAGGCCGACCAGCTTCACCGGGACGCCCAGCTCGCGCTGGACGGCGATGACGATGCCGCCCTTGGCGGTGCCGTCCAGCTTGGTGAGGACGATGCCCGTGATGTCCACGACCTCGGCGAAGACGCGGGCCTGGATCAGGCCGTTCTGGCCGGTCGTGGCGTCCAGGACGAGGAGCACCTCGTCCAGCGGGCCGTGCTTCTCGACGACGCGCTTGACCTTGCCCAGCTCGTCCATGAGCCCGGTCTTGGTGTGCAGACGGCCCGCGGTGTCGATGAGCACCACGTCGGCGCCCTCCGCGATGCCCTCCTTGACGGCGTCGTACGCGATGGAGGCGGGGTCGCCGCCCTCGGGACCGCGCACCGTACGGGCGCCGACGCGCTCGCCCCAGGTCTGGAGCTGGTCCGCGGCGGCGGCGCGGAAGGTGTCGGCGGCGCCGAGCACGACGGAGCGGCCGTCGGCGACCAGGACCCGGGCGAGCTTGCCGGTGGTGGTGGTCTTGCCGGTGCCGTTGACGCCGACGACCATGACGACGCCCGGCGTCTCCAGGCCGCCCTCCGTCTTCAGGGAGCGGTCGGAGTCGGTGCCGACGAGGGTGAGCAGCTCCTCGCGGAGGAGGGTGCGCAGCTCGTCGGGCGTGCGGGTGCCGAGGACCCGGACGCGCTCGCGGAGGCGTTCCACCAGCTCCTGCGTGGGGGTGACGCCGACATCGGCGGTGAGGAGGGTGTCCTCGATCTCCTCCCACGTCTCCTCGTCGAGGTTGTCGCGCGAGAGCAGGGTGAGCAGGCCCTTGCCCAGGGAGTTCTGGGAGCGGGCGAGCCGGGCGCGCAGCCGGACGAGGCGCCCGGCGGTGGGCGCGGGGATCTCGACCTCGCGGACGGGGGGCTCCGCGACGACCGGGTCCTCGATGGCGGCGGGCGTCTCGACGGCCTCCTCGGCCGTCGGGAGGCCGACCTCCTCGATGACCCGGCGTTGCTCGTCGCGGGGTGTCTCCGCCTCCTCGCCGACGCGTGGCTCGGCTGGCGGGGCGGTGATGGTCGGCGTGGTGGTCGGGGCCTCGGGCGGCGGCAGCTGCTTCTTCCGGCGTCCGCCGACGACGAGGCCGCTGATCACGCCGACCGCGACCAGGGCGATGACTACAGCAAGGATGACGAATTCCATGGTCCGTCCAGTATGCGCGACGCGGTCGCCGCCCCTCCTGCCCGGAAGGCCGGGTTTCGGCGGTTGTGGTGGCGGGGGCGGCGAATGCGGGTGATCGGGTGGCTGTCAGGTGGTGAGGGGAGCCTCGTACGCGGGCGCGCGGGGCAGCCCCGTACGCGGCGGGCCGGGCGGGCGCACGGCTCGGCGCCGCCCGGAGGCGGGTGCACGGGGCGCCGAGGCGGGCGCGTGGCGGTGGCGGGCGCACGGCGCGGGCAGGCCGACTGCCCCGGCGCGCGCGGAAGGGGCGGCGCCGGGGCAGTCGGGAGATCGAGGAGAGGGGCAGCGGGGATTAGCCCATCTCCTCCAACGCCTTGCCCTTGGTTTCCTTCACGAACTTGAGCACGAAGGGGATGGAGAGCACGGCGAAGACCGTGTAGATGACGTACGTGCCGGAGAGGTTCCACTCGGCGAGCGAGGGGAAGCTCGCGGTGATCGTCCAGTTGGCGAGCCACTGGGCGGACGCGGCGACGCCCAGGGCGGCGGCGCGGATGCGGTTGGGGAACATCTCGCCGAGGAAGACCCAGACCACCACGCCCCACGAGAGGGCGAAGAAGAGGACGAAGGCGTGGGCGGCGGCCAGGGCGACGGCGCCCTGGGTGGCGGGGAGCTTGCCGTCCACGAGGTCGGCGGAGAAGGCCCACGCCTCGATGGCGAGGGACACGGCCATACCGGCGGAGCCGACGAGGGCGAGCGGCCTGCGGCCGACCCGGTCGACCAGGACCATCGCGATCACGGTGCCGATGATGTTGATGATCGACGTGGTGAACGAGTAGAAGAACGAGCCGGACGGGTCGATGCCGACCGACTGCCACAGGGTCGCGGAGTAGTAGAAGGCGACGTTGATGCCGACGAGCTGCTGGAAGACCGACAGGCCGATGCCGACCCAGACGATGGGCAGCAGCGCGAACCGGCCGCCGAGCAGGTCCTTGAAGGTGGACTTGTGCTCGCGGTGCATGGCCGTCTCGATCTCGGCCACGCGGGCGTCGAGGTCCACGCCCCGGCCCTCGACCTCGGCGAGCACCTCACGGGCGCGGTCCTTGCGGCCGACGGAGATCAGGAAGCGGGGCGACTCGGGGATGGCGAAGGACAGCACGCCGTAGAGGACCGCGGGCACGACCATGACGCCGAGCATCCACTGCCAGGCCTCCAGGCCGGCGATCTCGCCGCGCTGGTCGCCTCCGGCGAGGTTGAGGATCGCGTAGTTGACGAGCTGCGAGACGGCGATGCCGATCACGATCGCGGCCTGCTGGAACGCGCCGAGGCGGCCCCGGTACGCGGCGGGGGCGACCTCCGCGATGTAGGCGGGGCCGATGACGGACGCCATGCCGATGGCGAAGCCGCCGACGACGCGCCAGAACGCCAGGTCCCACAGGGCGAAGGGCAGGGCGGAGCCCACGGCGCTGACCGTGAACAACGCGGCGGCGATCTGCATGCAGCGGATGCGGCCGATGCGGTCGGCGATGCGGCCGGCGGTGGCGCAGCCGATGAGCGCGATGGCGATGACCTGGGCGAGCACGCCGGAGCCGACGTCGTAGCGGTCGCGGATCGCCTCGACCGCGCCGTTGATGACGGAGCTGTCGTAGCCGAAGAGGAAGCCGCCCATCGCGGCGGCGGCCGTGATGAAGATGACGTGGCTGAGGTGGTCGGGGTGGGCCTGCCGGGCTCCCGACGCGGGGTGTTGCGTGCTGGTCACGTGGAACTCCTGGGCCCGGCGCCGTCGCCGGGCGTGGGGGATGAGCCCTTCCAGTGGCGCACAACCTCATGCCGCCCACCACTTGAAGGTGGAATCAATCGAGCCGAGACTATGTGTTCAATTCCTGAAGTCAATACCTGGCACTGTGTGATGTGGAGCGCAGGACTCTGGCCGTTGGATTCAAGGGTTGAAGTTGATCACTGGATCGGGTCAGCGGAGCCTCTGGCTCACGACCTTCGATACCCCGTCGCCCTGCATCGACACCCCGTAGAGCGCGTCCGCGACCTCCATGGTGCGCTTCTGGTGGGTGATGACGATGAGCTGCGAGCTCTCCTGGAGCTCCCGCATGATCCCGATGAGCCGCTGGAGGTTGGTGTCGTCGAGTGCCGCCTCCACCTCGTCCATCACGTAGAAGGGGCTGGGGCGGGCCTTGAAGATGGAGACCAGCAGCGCCACGGCCGTCAGCGACCGCTCCCCGCCGGACAGCAGCGACAGCCGCTTGACCTTCTTGCCCGGCGGCCTGGCCTCGACGTCGACCCCGGTGGCCAGCATGTCGTCCGGGTCGGTCAGGACCAGGCGCCCCTCGCCGCCGGGGAACAGCCGCGAGAAGACGCCCTCGAACTCCCGCGCCGTGTCCCGGAACGCCTCGGTGAAGACCCGCTCGACCCGCTCGTCGACCTCCTTCACCACCCGCAGCAGGTCCGCGCGGGTCTTCTTCAGGTCGTCGAGCTGCTCGGACAGGAACTGGTGGCGCTCCTCCAGCGCCGCGAACTCCTCCAAGGCGAGCGGGTTCACCTTGCCGAGCTGCTGGTACGCCCGTTCGGCGGCCTTGAGCCGCTTCTCCTGCTCGGCGCGGACGAAGGGCCGGCCGGCCGACGCGCCGGCGGTCCCGGTCTCGGTGTCCCCCGTGCCCCCGGTGTCCCCCGTATCCCCGGAGCCCTCCATGTCCCCGGCGTCCCCGGCGTCCCCGGCGTCCGTCGGCTCACCCGCGCCCGCCGGCTTCTCCGGCGCCCCCGCGGCTCCCCCGGTCCCCCGGGCACCGCCGGGCTCCCCGGTCCGCCGCGGGGTTCCGCCGTCCGCGGGCGGCGGGGGCGGTACGGGCTGGTCCGGTCCGTACTCGGCGACGAGCACCGCCGCCTCCACGCCCAGCTCCTCCAGGGCGCGGGTCTCCAGCTGCTCGATGCGCAGCCGCTTCTCCGCGCCGAGCACCTCGCCCCGGTGGACCGAGTCGGTCAGCTTGTCCAGCTCGGCCTTGAGGTCCCGGCCCCGCGCGCGGGCCGCCGCCAGGTCCCGCTCCCCGGCGGCCTTCGCCGACTCGGCGGCCGACCGCTCCCGCTCCGCGCGTTCGAGGGACGCCTCGATGTACGCGAGGAGCTGCCGGGCCCCCGCCGCGACGGCACCGGCGACCTCCGCCTCGTGGCGCAGCCGGGCGCGGCGCCGTTCCGCGCGGGTGCGGGCCTCGCGCTCGGCGCGGGCGGCGCGGTCCAGGGAGTCGGCGCGGCCGGCGATCCCCTTGACGCGCTCCTCGTGGGTGCGGAGCTGGAGGCGGGCCTCCATCTCGGTCTGGCGGGCGTTGGCCCCGTCGGCGGCGAGCCGGTCCCGTACGGAGGTGTCGGGCTCGTCGTCGACCGGGGCCTCCTCGGCAACGAGGAGCCGCTCGGCCAGCTCCTCGGCCTCCTCGGCCGCCCGGTCGAGGGCCTCCTGGGCGCGGGCGACGGCCGCGGCGGCCCGCTCCGCCTCGCCCGCGGCGCCCCTGGCCTGCCCGGCGAGCCGCCCGAGCCGCTGGGCGGTGTCCGACTTCTCCCGGTCGGCGGCCCGGCGGCGCTCCCGCAGCTCCTGCGCGCGGGCGGCGTGGGCCCGGCACCGCCCGGTGGCCTCCTCCTGCCGCGCGGCCAGCTCCTCGCACCGTACGGCCAGCCCGGCCAGCTCGGCGGCGGCCTCGTCCACGGACGCCTGCACCTCCAGGAGGCTGGGCGCCCCGGCGGAGCCGCCGGACGCGTAGTGCGCGGCGAGGAGGTCCCCGTCGGCGGTCACGGCGGTGAGCCCGGGCCGGGCCCGCAGCAGCCGCTCGGCGTCCTCCAGCGCGGGCACGACCACGACGTCCCTCAGCAGCAGGCGCACGGAGGGCATCAGCTCGTCGGGCCCCCGCACCAGGCCGGCGGCGAACACGCCCCCGCCCGGCAGCCCGGCCGGGCGGTCGGCTCGCCCGTCGCGAGGGGCGCCGGCACCGGGCCCGGCGGCGGCGTCCTCCGCCCGGTCCGGAAGGGGCGGGGTCGTGGGGCGGCCCGGGACTGGGGCGCCGGAGTCGGCCTGGCGGCCGGGGACGGCCGGGGAGACCGGGACGCCGGAGTCGGCCTGGCGGCCGGGGACGGCCGGGGAGACCGAGGCGCCGGAGGCGGCGGGGCATTCGGCAGCGGCCGGGGCGCCGGAGCGGGCGGGGCCCCCGGCTTCGGCCGGAGCGACGGCCGGGCCCCCATCCGGCGCCCCCGCCTCGGGTCCCGGCGGGGCGGGGGCGCCTGCGATGAGGAGGGTGGCGCGGCCCGCGTCCTGTTTGCGCAGGAGGCGCAGCGCCTCGGCCGCGGTGGCCGGTCCGGTCACGGCGAGGGCGTCGGCGGCGGCGCCGAGGGCGGCGGCCAGCGCGGTCTCGTGCCCCGGCTCGACGGTGAGGAGTCCGGCGGCCGGGCCGAGCAGGCCGGTGAGGCGGTCGGCCGCGTCGAGGAGGGCGCCCGTGCCGTCCTTGCGGCGCAGCCCGAGGGCGAGGGCGTCGTGCCGGGCGCGGGTGGCGGCGCGGCGCCGCTCGGCGTCGGTGGCGGCCTCCCGGATCGCGGCGAGGGCGGCCTCGGCCTCGGTCTGCTCCCGCTCGGCGGCCTCGTGGGCGGCGGCCAGTCGGGCGTCGTCGGCGTCCAGGGCGTCCACCTCGGCGCGCAGCCGCTCGTACTCCTCCTCCGCGGCGGCGGCGCGCTCGCGGGCCTCGTCGTGGGCGGCGGCCAGCCGGTCGATCTCGGCCTGGGCGGCGGCGGCGCGGGAGCGGGCGGCACCGGCCTGGCCGGTGAGCCGGGCGAGGCCCTCGCGGCGGTCGGCGATGGCGCGGGCGGCGTCCCTGAGGCGGCGCTCCTCCGCGGCGAGGGCCCGCTCCAGCTCGGCGCGGTGGGCGACGGTGTCCTCCAGGGCCCGGTCGGCCGCCTCCACCGCGGCCCGCAGCTCCGCCTCCTGCTCCCGTACCCGGGCGGCCTCGCGCTCCAGGTCCTCGGGGTCGCGGCCCCGCCGCTCCTCGGCGGGCTGGGTGGTGGCGCTGCGGACGCGGGCGTCGGCCAGGGAGACCGTGCCGCGCACCCGCTCGGCCAGTCGCGACAGCTCGTACCAGGTGTGCTGGGCGCGCTGGAGGCGGGGGGCGAGGCGCCGTACCTCCTCCTCCAGGGCGGCCTCCCGCGAGGCGGCGGCCGCCAGTTCGGCCTCGGCCCGGTCCTTGCGCTCCTTGAGGGCGGCCTCGTCGGCGAGCTCGGCGGCCAGCGCCTGGCGGAGGCGTACGAGGTCGTCGGCGAGCAGGCGCAGGCGGGCGTCGCGCAGCTCGGCCTGGATGACGGCGGCGCGGCGGGCGACGGCGGCCTGCCGGCCGAGCGGCTTGAGCTGGCGGCGCAGCTCGTCGGCGAGGTCCTGGACGCGGGCCAGGTTGGCCCGCATGGCGTCGAGCTTGCGCAGGGCCTTCTCCTTGCGCCTGCGGTGCTTGAGCACGCCGGCGGCCTCCTCGATGAAGGCCCGGCGGCCGGCCGGGTCGGCGTGGAGGACGGAGTCGAGCTGGCCCTGGCCGACGATGACGTGCATCTCGCGGCCGATTCCGGAATCGCTGAGCAGTTCCTGGAAGTCGAGGAGACGGCAGGTGTCGCCGTTGATCTGGTATTCGCTGCCGCCGTTGCGGAACATGATCCGCGTGAGGGTGACCTCCGCGTAGTCGATCGGGAGGGCGCCGTCGGTGTTGTCGATCGTGAGGGACACCTCGGCGCGTCCGAGGGGCGGCCGGCCGGTCGTACCGGCGAAGATCACGTCTTCCATCTTGCCGCCGCGCAGGGATTTCGCGCCCTGTTCCCCCATGACCCAGGAGAGCGCGTCGACGACATTGGACTTTCCGGAGCCGTTGGGGCCGACGACGCAGGTGATGCCCGGTTCGAACCGCAGGGTGGTGGCGGAGGCGAACGACTTGAATCCGCGGAGGGTCAGGGCCTTGAGGTGCACGCTCCGGGACTCTACCGGGCCGGTTTCGTTTGACCGCCGAACGAGAGGGGCAGACCAGTCGGTAAGCACGGGGCGGCCGGGGTGGAACACCCCGGTGAACGCGGGGCGGGAAAAGAAAGAAGGGACGCCGGAGCGTCCCTTGCATATCTGTCGCGAGAGTGTTTCTCACCTTCCCGCGGGCCCGGGTGCCGCGGGCTCCGGGTGGGAGTCAGGTGAGCGCAGGCTCGCCCTTGGGTACGTCGATGTCGATGCCGTCGAGCAGCGGCTCGCGGTGAGCGGCGGCAGCGGCGAGCGCGTCCTTCTCGGACTGGATCCGGACCAGCTCGGATTCCAGGTCCTGGACGCGCTGCTGAAGCCGTCGCATCTCGGCGAGCAGTCGCGGGTCGGTACCGCCGACATATCCGAGAAGCGCCTTTGCCATGATGGATGGTCCTCCACAATGAGTGACCGACCGAAGCGGTGTGGGTCGTGAGGGCTTTCGCACCCGCGATGCCCGGCGGAGGGGATGCCGATGCGGTTCTCACCGCCGAACAGCTAAGGTGCGCGGGGCTTCCAGACTCTCACCAAAAAGTTTGACGGTCAACACGATCACGGCCGGGATCGACGGGCGGCCGGAAGCGTCACTGCCGCGGAACCTGCGGCGGCGCCTCACGCGCGGCACCCGGAAGGGCCCCGAGATCATCCTTGCGCGCGGGGCCCTTACTCACAACCCCTTCTCGGCAATCACCTGGTCATTTCTGTCTCACGAGGCCGCGCACACGGGCGCCACGAGCGCCCCTTTCACGCTCCGCGCGCCCCCGGAATGGGGGCGCGCGGACGCCTTTCAGCGCACCTGGAATCCCTCGTAACCACCGCGCGGCGTGTCCCAGATCTCAGTGACGCCGTCGACCCGGCCGGGTGTGTCGCCGGAGCGGAGCCAGTCCAGGAGACGGTGGCAATTCTCACGCGGCCCTTCGGCGACGACCTGGACGCGGCCGTCGTCGAGGTTGAGGGCGAATCCGGTGAGGCCACCGATCTCCAGGGCGTTCTCCCTGGTGAACCAGCGGAAGCCCACTCCCTGTACCCGTCCGCGTACCCACGCCGTGATCCGTGCCTCGTCGCTCATGGCTGCACGCTAACCGGCCGATCACCGCCCGGGCACCTCGGCTCCGGCGGGCCATGGCGTACAGTCCCCACGCAATGAGCCTCACCCGTCCGGGCCAATGACGGGCGGGCGACCGAACCACCACCACAGCACTGCAGGACGCAGGAGCAGGAGGCAGAGCAGATGGGACGCCATCGACGCTCCGGCGCCGCACCCGCCGCCGACGACCACGCGGCCGGTGCCGCCGGTACGCCCCGGGGGCACCGGGGCGGGCGGCACGGGAAGCGCGGGCTGCCGCTGCGCGGCGGGCTGCTGGGCGCCTCGGCCGCCATGGCGGTGGGCGCCGTCGCGGTGACGTCGGGCGTCCTGCCCGGCGGCGACACGTTCACGATCGGCGGCGGGGCCTCGCCGCAGGAGCGCATCCGGACCGGCGGCCCGGCGGAGCTGGACGCGCAGGGCCGTGCGGACGCCGTACGGAGCGGTGCGGCGCCGTCCGCGGCGGCCCCGCCCGGGGCTTCGCCGTCCCTCGCGGCGCCCTCGAAGTCCCCCTCCCCCGGCCCGTCGGCCTCGCCGACCCCGTCCGCCCCTTCCTCGTCCGCGGCCCCGTCGACCTCCCCGGCCCGTACGAAGTCGGCGCCGCCGGCCCCGGCGAAGACCCGCACGTCCGCCCCCGCGCCCCGCTCCGAGGCGCCGCCGGCCCCGGAGAAGACCGCGGAGAAGCCGGCGGCGAAGCCCCCGTCGCTCGCCCCGTCCAGCCGGGCCGCCGCCCTGGAGGCGGCGGTGCTGGAGCTGGTCAACCGGGAGCGCGCCAAGGCCGGCTGCAGCCCGGTCCGCGCGTCGACGGACCTCGGCGACCTGGCGCGGGCGTTCAGCCAGGACATGGCCGTGCGGGACTTCTTCTCCCACACGGACCCCGACGGCGACGGCCCGTGGGAGCGCGCTGCCCAGGCGGGCGTCGACGGCCTCGGCGGCGAGAACATCGCCCGCGGCCAGGCGGACGCGGCGGCGGTCATGGAGTCCTGGATGAACAGCCAGGGCCACCGCGACAACATCCTGAACTGCGACTTCACGCGCCTCGGCGTCGGCGTCCACATCGCCCCCGGCGGCCCGTGGTGGACGCAGAACTTCGGCTTCTGAGGCTCCCCGGCGGGCGACGGGGCCCGGTGCCGCGTGGGCTGCCCGGACAACCGGCGAGGCCCTGAGGGCCATGGCCGCGGCCGGGCGGCGCGCCCCCTGTGCACCGGGCAGAGTGGCCATGCCTCGGTGTGCGCCTCCCCGGTGCCGTGCGTCGCTGCAAGGCCTGCCCCGTCCGCGGGGAAGGGGACCAGGTGCCGGCGGCTCGCCGTGATCGGCGCCTCCCGGTGCGACCGCCATCGCGGCGCCTGGTCCTCCCACGCGATCCGCAAGCGCCAGGAGGCCGAGCGCAAGGCGAAGGCCAGGCGGCGTACGTGACGGCGCAAGGCCCCCCGGTGACGGTACCGGTCGGGGCGGGTCAGGGGCGGGGCGCGGCCGTGGGGCGCGGGGGGCGTTGGCAGCGGGGGCAGAAGTAGCTGGACCGGTTCATCCACGGGCGGCGGCGCATCGGGGTGCCGCAGCGCCGGCAGGGCTCGTCCTCGCGGCCGTACGCGTCGAGGGACCGGTCGAAGTAGCCGGACTCGCCGTTCACGTTGACGTACAGGCTGTCGAAGCTGGTCCCGCCGGCCGCGAGCGCCTCGTTCATCACGTCCCGGACGTGGCCGAGCAGTTCGTACGAGCGGGGCCGGGTGAACAGGGCGGTGGGCCGGTCGTAGTGGAGGCGGGAGCGCCACAGCGCCTCGTCCGCGTAGATGTTGCCGACGCCGCTGATGAGGCTCTGGTCCAGCAGGGCCCGCTTGATGGTGGTGCGCCGCAGCCGCAGGGCCGCGTGGAAGGCCGCGTCGTCGAACGCCGGGTCCAGCGGGTCGCGGGCGATGTGCGCGATGACGTCGGGCAGGCCCTCGGGGGTGTTGTCGTGCAGGGACAGCCCGCCGAAGGTCCGCTGGTCGACGAAGCGCAGTTCGGTGCCGAGCGTGTCGGCGAAGCGCACCCGCACGCGCAGGTGCTTCTCGTCGGGGGCGTCCTCGGGCTGGACGAGGAGCTGGCCGCTCATGCCGAGGTGGCCGAGGACGGAGGCGTCCGTGTCGTCCAGCGGCAGCCACAGGTACTTGCCGCGCCGCCTGGCCGCGCCGATGCGGTGGCCGGTCAGGCGCGCGGCGAAGTCGGGGCCGCCCCCGGGGTGGCGCCGCACGGCGCGCGGGTGCAGCACCTCGACCGAGGCGACCGTGCGGCCGCTCACCCAGCGTTCGAGACCCCGCCGGACGACTTCCACCTCGGGCAGCTCGGGCACGGCACTCCTCTGGTCGGCGGGGAAGGGGCTGGGGGCGGGAGCCGGGGCCGGTTCGCTCGGCGTTCCGGTCAGCGGACGGGGACGGGAGGCGGGAGGCGGGCGGGCGTGCCCGCTGGTCCGAAGGCGGGCCCGGGGGCGGGCCCGGGGCCGGGTGGTGCGGCCTGGCGTCGAGGCGTTCCCCCGGTCGGTCCACCCGGCCGGAGAAGCGGCCGCACCCCCGGTGGCGGCCGGGCGGGGCGGCCATCGGAGGTGCGGCGGTGCTCGGGCCTGGGCGGCGGCGCTCCGGGCCCGGTCGGCGGCAGGCCGCGGCCTGGCCGTCGGCCGGGCGTCGCACCGCTACCGGTGGCCGGACCTGCGGCCCGTCGGCCGGGCCGGGCCGGACCAGCGGACTGTGACCGTGCCCCGGCCGCCGGCGTGGTTCGTCACCTCGCCGACCGGGCCTCCGGGCCGAGGCCACCGGGCCGGGGCCCGGTCACCGGTGGCCGGGCCGGGGGCCCGGGTGCCGGTCGTCAGGCCGGGGCCCGAGCGCCGGTGGTCAGGCCGGGGCCTGGTCCGCTGTCGCGGGGTCCGCGTCGGACGGCGCCTCCCCGGCCGGGGCCCCGGAGGCGGCCGCGGCCTCGGACGCCTCCGCACCGGCGGCGGCCGCCGCCTCGCGCTCGTCGGCGGCCTTGCGGATCGCGCGCCAGGCGGATTCCGCCGCCTGCTGCTCCGCTTCCTTCTTGCTGCGGCCGGTGCCGGTGCCGTACGAGACACCACCGACGCGGGCGGCAGCAGTGAAGGTCTTCTCGTGGTCGGGCCCCGTCTCGGTGACGAGGTACTCCGGCACACCGAGACCCTCGGCCGCGGTCAGCTCCTGGAGGCTGGTCTTCCAGTCCAGGCCCGCACCGAGGTTCGAGGACTTCTCGATCAGCGGGTCGAAGAGCCGGTGGACCAGCTCGGACGCCGCGTCGAGGCCCTGGTCGAGATAGACCGCGCCGATCACCGCTTCGAGGGTGTCGGCGAGGATGGAAGCCTTGTCCCGGCCGCCCGTGCCCTCTTCGCCCCGGCCGAGCCGGATGAAGGAGCCCAGGTCGAGCCCGCGCCCGACCTCCGCCAGCGCACGCGAGTTGACCACCGCGGCCCGCAGCTTGGCCAGCTGGCCTTCGGGCAGGTCGGGGTGGGTGCGGTACAGCGTGTCCGTGACCACCAGGCCGAGCACGGAGTCCCCGAGGAACTCCAGCCGCTCGTTGGTGGGCAGACCGCCGTTCTCGTACGCGTACGAACGGTGCGTCAGCGCACGCACCAGAAGGGCGGACTCGACCTGGTAGCCGAGCCGCCCTTCCAGAAGCGTGTGGGACGAGGCCGTGTTCTCCGCCTGCTTCCCGGCGGCTTCATCCGCCGTCTTCTGGCTGGACACGGTGCCTCTCACCCAGCCCTCAGACCGCGAGGACCTGGCGCTTGTTGTACGTGCCGCAGCTGGGGCACGCGATGTGCTGCTGCTTCGGCTCCTGGCAACGCTCGCACGAAACCAGGGTGGGGACCGCAGCCTTCCACTGCGACCGGCGGTGGCGCGTGTTGCTGCGCGACATCTTCCGCTTCGGAACAGCCACGGCTACTTCTCCTGCTTCTCGTCGACGCCCGGTTCGGCGCCGCTCATGTCGTCCTTCTCACCGGTTCCGAGTGAATCGGCGAGTCCCTGCAGTGCCGCCCAACGGATGCCGACGGCGTCATGGTGGTGGTCCGGGTCGTCGTTCAGGTTGGCCCCGCACTCGGGGCACAGTCCCGCACAGTCCTCCCGGCACACCGGCTGCATCGGCAGTGCGAGCACCACCGCGTCACGCAGCACGGGCTCGAGGTCGAACATGCCGTCCTCGAGGGGGATGATGCCCTCGTCGTCCTCGGCATCGTCGCCCGAGGCCGCGTGGCGGCCCCGGTCGTCGGTGTCGGGGTACGAGAACATCTCCTGGAAGTCCGCCTCGACCTCTCGGCTCAGCGGCTCCAGACACCTTACGCACTCCCCCTCGGCCGACGCACGGGCGGTGCCTGTGACGAGCACCCCTTCCATGACCGACTCGAGGCGGATGTCGAGCTCGACGGGCGAGCCCTGCGGTACGCCGATCACTCCGTCGATCCCGAGGTCGGCGGGGGCCGCCACCTCGCGGGTGAGCCGCTGGAGCGCGCCGGGACGCCGCCCCAGCTCGTGCGTGTCGAACACGAGGGGGTTGCGGTGGTCGAGGCGCGTACTCAGGGCTCTTCCTGCTTTCGAGAATCGTGGAGGGGCCGCACCGGCCGGGCCGTCGGGCTAAGCGGGCAGCCAGGATCGCGGACGTACTCGCGACCGAACAGCCAGGATACTGGACGCTCCGCCCAGGACCCAATCCGGCCGCTCGCGGCCCCGGCCGGAGGCGCCCGGTCCGGCCGGGGCCGCAGCGGGCGGGAGGCGCGGAGGCGGGGAGGCGCGAGCGGGCCGGTGCCGCGGGCGGGTCAGTGGCCCTGGCCGCGGCCCTGCTCGTAGCGGCGCAGCTGCTCCAGGTCGATCATGCTCGTGTCGAAGAAGCTGGTCTCGTCGAGCGCCGCCGTCTGCTGGTGCGGCTGCTGGGGCGGCTGCGCGCTGTGGTCCGCCAGGGGCTGCTGGTAGGCGTACGGGTCCTGCTGGGCGCCGTAGCCGTGGGTGGCGTAGCCGTTCTGGTCGTAACCCTGCTGGGCGTACCCGTAGGGGTCCTGCTGGTAGCCGTACGCGTCCTGGGGCTGCTGGGCCGGGTACCCGTACGGGTCGGGCTGGTGCGCGGGCGGCGGCGGGGCCTGGGGGGCGGCCGCCGGCTCGGGCGGCGCGACCGGGGCGGCCATGGCGGCGGGCTGGAAGTCGGCCTGCTCGGCCAGGCCGGCCAGGTAGTCGGCGTCGCTCGTGTGGAGCTGGCCGGGGCCCGCCGCGTCCTGGGCGGCCATGTGCTCGCCGAGGGCGTCCGTGGCGGTGCGCCCGTGCAGCTTCTGGCGGCCCCGTCCGACGGCCTCCAGGGTCTTGCTGAGCACCGCCTCGAAGGCGCTCAGCTTGGCGTCGACGTACGCGTCGGCGCGGTGGACCAGGGTCTGCGGGTCGGAGCTGTACTCGGGGGCGTCCTCGTCGGCGAAGCCCTGCTCGTCCAGGCCGGGGCCCCGGCCGAGGAGCTTCTCGCGGCCCCGGTCGACGGAGCCGATGGTCTTGGTGAGGACGACCTCGAAGTTGGCGAGCTTGGAGTCGACGTAGTCGTCCGCCTCGGCGCGGATCTCCTCGGCCTCCCGGCGGGCCTCCGCGAGGATGCGGTCGGCCTCCTCCTGGGACTGCCGGGCGACCTGGCTGTCGGAGATGAGGGAGCCGCGCTCGGCGTGGGCGGCGGCGATGATCCGCTCCGCCTCCCGGTGGGCCTCCTCGACCATCTGCTCCCGGCCGCCGATCACCTCCCTCGCCCGGGCGAGGGAGTCGGGGAGCGCCTGGCGCACCTCTTCCAGCTTCGCGAGCAGTTCGGCGCGGTTCACCACGCAGGAGGCCGACATGGGCATGGACCGGGCGCTGCCGACCGCCTCGACGATCTCGTCGAGCTTCTTCTGCACGTCCACCGTGTGCTCGCCACTCTCTACAGCCGGTTGGGAAGACGGACGCAACGACTGTACGGCCAGTCGGGCCCCGTCCGACACCGGCTCCCCCGGGCTCGACGGCGGCGGCCCCGGGGTCTCCTGGCGGAGCGTCAGGCGGTCACTTCTCGCGCAGCCGGGCGACGAGCGCCTCGTGGACGACGGGCGGCAGCAGGTGCGAGACGTCGCCGCCCCACGCCGCCACCTCCTTGACCAGCGAGGAGGAGAGGAAGCTGTACGTCGGGTTGGTCGGCACGAACAGCGTCTCGACGCCCGTCAGGCCGTTGTTCATCTGGGCCATCTGGAGCTCGTAGTCGAAGTCGCTGACCGCGCGCAGGCCCTTGACGATGGCCGGGATGTCGCGCTCCTTGCAGAAGTCCACGAGGAGGCCGTGGTGGGCTTCCACCACCACGTTGTCGTACTCGGCGGTGACCCGGCGGATGAGGTCCATCCGCTCGTCGACCGTGAACAGGCCCTGCTTGGACTTGTTGATCATCACGGCCACGTGCACGACGTCGTACAGCTTGGAGGCGCGGGCGATGATGTCGAGGTGTCCGTTGGTGATGGGGTCGAACGACCCCGGACAGACTGCTCGGCGCAACTGAAGTCCCTCGCTCTCCGGTCCGGTCATGGTGCGTCTTCGCACGCAGCGGCGGCGCGACCGTACCAAAACGTTCCCTCGCCGTAGCGACGGGCCCGCAGTGGCTCGAATCCGTCCGGCCAGTCGAACGCCCCGCCCCTGGTGCTGCGCTCCACGGTGACGAGGGCCTCGGCCGCGAGCCACCCCTGGAGGCGGAGTGTGAGGAGTATCTCCCGAAGATCGTCGTCGGAGACGGCGTACGGCGGGTCGAGGAAGACCGCGTCGTACGGCTCGGCCGGCGGCGGTCCCGCGACGACCTGCTCGGCACGGGCCGCGCGGACCTCGGCGCCGGGCAGGCCGAGCGCGCGGACGTTCTCGCGGACGGTGCGGGCGGCGCGGGCGTCGGCCTCCACCAGCAGGGCGTGCGCGGCGCCCCGCGACAGGGCCTCCAAGCCGACCGCCCCGGACCCGGCGTACAGGTCGGCGACGCGGATGCCGTCGAGGGTGCCCAGCAGCGACTGCCAGGTGGAGAACAGGCCCTCGCGCGCCCGGTCGGAGGTGGGACGGGTGCCGTTGCCCGGCGGTACGGCCAGGCGGCGTCCACCGGCCGCTCCGGCGATCACGCGGGTCATCTCAGTCCTTGTCGGTCGGTGGGTGGGTCGGTGGGTCGGTGGGTGGGTCGGTGGGTGGGTCGGTTCGTCGGTTCGTCGGTCGGCCGGTGAACAGTCGGCCCGGTGATCGGTCGGGCGGTGGTCCGTCGGGCGGTCGTCCGTCGGGCGGTGGTCCGGCGGGGTCGGGCCTCGCGGGCCCCGGGACGGTCACGGCGCGCCCGGGCGGTCCGGGCCGGCTGTACGGGACCCGGTCGCGCGGGGGCCGGTCGCCCGCCCCGCCTCCACGATATGGGCCCGCCCGGCCGGGCGCGTGTCACCCCTTCTCCAGGTACCGCTCGCGCTCGGCGTCCAGCAGCGCGTCGAGGGCGGTGCGCAGCTCCGGGTGGCGCTCCAGCTCCGGGTCGTCGGCGACGACGGCGGTGGCCTCGGCGCGGGCGGCGGCGATGACCTCCTCGTCCTCGATGACGGTGAGCATGCGCAGGGAGGAGCGGACGCCGGACTGGGCCTGGCCGAGTACGTCGCCCTCGCGGCGCTGCTCGAGGTCGATACGGGACAGCTCGAAGCCGTCGAGGGTGGCGGCGACGGCGGCGAGGCGCTGCCGGGCGGGGGTCGCCTCGGGCATGTCGGTGACCAGGAGGCACAGTCCGGGGGCGGAGCCCCGGCCCACCCGGCCGCGCAGCTGGTGGAGCTGCGAGACGCCGAACCGGTCGGCGTCCATGATGACCATGGCGGTCGCGTTGGGGACGTTGACGCCGACCTCGATGACGGTGGTGGCGACGAGCACGTCCGCCTCGCCCCGCGCGAAGCGGCGCATGACGGCGTCCTTGTCGTCGGGGTGCATCCTGCCGTGCAGCACCTCGACGCGCAGGCCCGCGAGGGGGCCGCGGGCGAGCTGCTCGGCCACCTCGGTGACCGCGAGGGGCGGCCGCTTCTCGTCCGCGCCCTCGCCGGCCCCCTCGTCCGGGCCGTCCCCGGCGCCCTCCGCGTCGTGCCCGCCGCCGTACCCGGCCGTGTCCGCGCCGGCCCGCGCGCCCCGGCCGCCGCGGGACTTCCCGGCGGCGCCTTTGCCGCCCGCGCCCTGCTCGTCCTCGTCGTCGCCGATGCGGGGGCACACCACGTACGCCTGGTGGCCGCCCTCGACCTCCTCCCGGACGCGCTCCCAGGCGCGGGAGAGGAAGTGCGGCTTGTCGCGGGCGGGGACGACGTGGGTGGCGATGGGCGAGCGGCCGGCCGGGAGCTGGTCCAGGACGGAGGTCTCCAGGTCGCCGAAGACCGTCATCGCCACCGTGCGCGGGATGGGCGTGGCCGTCATGACGAGCAGGTGGGGCGGCTGCTTGCCCTTGCCGCGCAGGGCGTCGCGCTGCTCGACGCCGAAGCGGTGCTGCTCGTCCACCACGACGAGGCCCAGGTCGTGGAAGCGGACCTTGTCCTCGATCAGGGCGTGCGTGCCGACGACGACCCCGGCCTCGCCGGTGGCCAGGTCGAGGAGGGCCTGGCGGCGGGCGGCCGCGCCCATGGAGCCGGTGAGCAGGACGACCTTGGTGGCGTGCTCGGCGCCGCCCAGCATGCCCCCCTGCGCGAGGTCGCCCATCATCTCGGTGATGGAGCGGTGGTGCTGCTGGGCGAGGACCTCGGTCGGGGCCAGCATGGCGGCCTGTCCCCCGGCGTCGACGACGGCGAGCATGGCGCGCAGGGCCACCATCGTCTTGCCGCTGCCGACCTCGCCCTGGAGGAGGCGGTGCATGGGGTGGTCGGTGGCGAGGTCGTCGAAGATCTCCTTGGAGACCGTGCGCTGGCCGTCGGTGAGGGTGAACGGCAGGCGGGCGTCGAACGCGTCGAGGAGGCCGCCCGGCACGGGCCTGCGGGGGACGGCGGGGAGCTGCGCGTCGGCGTACCGGCGGCGGGCGAGGGCGACCTGGAGGACGAACGCCTCGTCCCACTTGAGCCGTTCGCGGGCGGCGGCGATGTCGGCCTTGGTGCGCGGGCGGTGGATGCGGTGGAGGGCGTCGGGCAGGTCGGCGAGGCCGCGGCCCTCGCGCAGGGCGGCGGGCAGCGGGTCGACGGCGTCGTGGACGCGCGGGAGGACCGCGTCGACCGCCTTGGCGATCTTCCAGGACTCCAGCTTGGTGGTGGCCGGGTACAGGGGGATGAGGGCGCCCGCCCAGGCGTCGACGGCCGGGTCGCCGTCGCCGCGCAGCGGCTCGTACGCGGGGTGGGCGAGCTGGAGCCTGCGGTTGAACAGCGACACCTTGCCCGCGAACATCGCGCGCGTGCCCGGCAGGAGCTCCTTGTGGGGCTTGTGGACGCCCTTGCCGAAGAAGACCAGCCGCAGCCGGCCGCTGCCGTCGGTGATGGTCACCTCCAGTCGCTGGCCCCGCCCGCGCGGGCCGTTGTACGTGTGGAGGCGGGCGTCCGCGACCTGGGCGACGACCGTGACGTGCTCGTCCAGCGGGAGGTCGGCGAGCGTGGTCAGCTCGCCGCGCTCGGCGTACCGGCGCGGGTAGTGGTGCAGGAGGTCGCCGACGGTGTGCAGGTCCAGGGCCTCGGCCATCACCTTGGCGGTGGCCGGCCCGAGGACCTTCCTCAGGGGTTCGCTCAGCACGGCGGCCTCCTCCTTCCGTACCCGTCCTGGTCCGGCCTCCATTCCACACCACGCCACCGACAGCGGGCGGCAGCGGCGGGCGCCCGGACCGGCGCGGGTGCCACCGGGAGCCGGGGCCGCGCGGGAGCCGGAGGCCGCAGACGCCGGGGCCCGGCCCGGGGGTCACTCCACGCCGATGAGGAGCGGCGCGTGCTGGCGGCCCCCGTGGTGGACGCACGTGTCGACCGCGAGGTACCGCTGCCGCACGTGCCGCTCCAGCCGGGCGGCGAGGGCGGGCGGGGCGTCGGCGGCGAGGACCAGCGTGACGAGTTCGCCGCCGCCCGACAGCATCCGGTCCAGGACGCCCTGGGCCGTCTCGGCGAGGTCCTGGCCGATCACGGCGACATCGCCGTCGATGAGCCCGAGCACGTCGCCGGCCTGGCAGACGCCCGCGGACGTGAACGACCGGTGCTCGGCGACGGCCAGTTCGCCGTAGCGGGTCGCGCCGGCGGCGGCCGTCATGGCGACCACGTCCTCGTCGAAGCGGCGCCCCGGCTCGTGGACGGCGAGCGCGGCGATGCCCTGGACGGCGGCCCTGGTGGGGATGAGGGCGACGCGGACGCCTTCGGCGCGGGCCCGCTCCGCGGCGGCGGCGGCGGTGTGCCGCAGTTCTGCGGAGTTGGGCAGGAGGACCACCTCGCGCGCGTGGGCGCGGCGGATGGCGTCGAGCAGCTCGCCGCTGGCGGGCGGGCGGCCGGGGAGGGCGAGGACGGTGGTGGCGCCCACCTCGGCGCACAGCCCGGCCAGCCCCTCCCCCGGTACGACGGCCACGACGGCGCGCTGGGCCGGTTCGGCCGGGGAGCCGCCGGCCTCCGCGGCGGCGGCGCGCGCCGCGTCGGCCGCGAAGTGCGTGACGCGGATGCGGTACGGGCGTCCCGCCTCGACGCCGGCCTCGACGGCCGCGCCCGCGTCGTCCACGTGGACGTGGACGTTCCACAGGCCGTCGCCGCCGACGACGACCAGGGAGTCCCCGAGCGCGTCGAGCCGGGCGCGGAGCCGGGCGACGGCGTCGTCGCCGGCCTCCAGCAGGTAGATCACCTCGTACGCGGGGCCGCTCGCCGCGCAGTCCCCGCCGGGCGCCCCCGCGGCGGGGAGGAGGGGCGAGGCGCGGCGGGCGCGCGGCACGGGCGCGGGGGCCTCGCCGGACAGGGCCTCCACGAGCGCGCCGAGCACGGCGACGAGGCCCCGCCCGCCCGCGTCGACGACGCCCGCGCGGGCGAGCACGTCGAGCTGGCCGGGGGTGGCGTCCAGGGCTGCGCGGGCCCCGTCGTACGCGGCGCGGGCGACGTCCCGGAGGTCCCGGCCCGCCTCGCCGGCGGCGCGTGCGGCGGCCTCGGCGACGCTGAGGATGGTGCCCTCCACGGGGTGGGCGACGGCCTGCCGGGCGGCGGCGGACGCGGTGCTCAGGGCCCGCGCCAGGTGGGCTCCGTCACAGCCGTGCGCCAGCACGTCGGCCATGCCGCGCAGCAGCTGGGCCAGGATCGTGCCGGAGTTGCCGCGGGCGCCGACGAGCGCGCCGTGCGCCAGGGCCCGCACGGTGTCGGCGGGCGCGGGGGCGGCACCGCCGCGGCCGTCGCCGTCCGCGCCCCCGCCGCCGTGGCCGCCGGCCGCGAAGAGGGCCTCGACGGCCTGCCGGGCGGCCTCCACGGTGAGGTACAGGTTGGTGCCGGTGTCCCCGTCGGCGACCGGGTAGACGTTGATCGCGTCGATCTCCTCGCGCTCCCGGCCGAGGGCGTCCAGCGCCAGCGCGCACCAGGCGCGGACCGCTGCGGGGTCGAGGTCCCGCCCCAACTTCTCCGGCACCTGGTGATCCTCCTCGTGGGGCTCCCGCACGCCGCCGCGTGGGGTGTGGGCTGCACCGCAGGGTAGACCCAGGGACGGGAGGGGCCGGGGCGGGGGCCCGGCGGTCCGTGGTAGTTTCGTTCTACCGAAGTGGCCGTTGTATGCTGCTCCGGTTGCCCGATGAGAGTCGGGCCGTTCCCCGGCAACGCCACTTCAGTCACCGACCTGTACGTCACCGATCTGATTCCGGCTCGCCGGATTTCACTGTACGTGCATCTGAAGTCTTTGGAGTGACCCGTGGCTGCCAACTGCGACGTCTGCGGCAAGGGGCCGGGCTTCGGCAACAACATTTCGCACTCGCACCGCCGTACGTCCCGTCGCTGGAACCCGAACATCCAGCGCGTGCGTGCCGTGGTCGGTCGGACGCCGAAGCGGCTCAACGTCTGCACCTCGTGCATCAAGGCCGGCAAGGTCTCGCGCTAAGCAAGGGCCGCTCCGCGCAGGCGGAGTGATCCGGCGACGTCTCGTCGTAGCGCAGCCTCTGCGGTTGCCTTGGAAGCCGGTCCACCCTCGGGTGGACCGGCTTCTTGCCGTACGCGGACGCCCCCGTCCCCGCCGCGGCCGTAGGGCACGGGGCTCACGGGGCGGGCGCGGCCCGGGGCGGGGGCGGCACGGGGCCGCGGGCGCGGCCCGGGGCGCGGGCACGACGCGGCGCCCGGCGCGGCGCCGGCGGCTCAGCCGCGGACCCCTCGGGCGCGGACCTCCCGGACGCGGACCTCCCGGTCACGGACCTCCCGGGGCGCGGAACTCCCAGCCGTGGTCGACCGGCCCGATGCCCGCGCCGAGGGCGAACCCGGCCGCGATGGCCCCGGTCACGTACTCCTTGGCCCGCCGCACCGCGTCCGGCACGGGCAGGCCCAGCGCCAGTCCGGCGGCCACGGCGGAGGCGAGCGTGCAGCCGGTGCCGTGGGTGTGCCGGTTGTCGAGGCGCGGCGCCCGGTACCAGTGCTCCTCGGTGCCGTCGGTCAGCAGGTCGACCGCCTCCCCGGCCAGGTGGCCGCCCTTGATGAGCGCCCAGCGCGGCCCGAACGCCAGCACCGCGTCGGCGGCCCGCCGCAGGTCCTCCTCGCGCTCCACCCGTACGTCCGTGAGCTGCGCCACCTCGTCGAGGTTCGGGGTCGCGACGGTGGCCGCGGGCAGCAGCCGCTCGCGCACGGAGTCGAGGGCGGACGCGGCCAGCAGCGGGTCGCCGTGCTTGGAGACGCCGACCGGGTCCACCACGGCCGGGACGCCGGTCCCCGCGATCAGCTCGGCGACGGCCTCCACGAGGGGGGCGGACGCGAGCATGCCGGTCTTCACCGCCTGGACGCCGATGTCGTCGACGACGCTGCGGTACTGGGCGCGGACCGCCTCCACCGGCAGTTCCCAGGCGCCCTGGACGCCGAGCGAGTTCTGGGCGGTGACGGCCGTCAGCACGCTCATGCCGTGGACGCCCAGGGCGAGCATGGTCTTCAGGTCGGCCTGGATGCCCGCGCCGCCGCCCGAGTCGGACCCGGCGACGGTCAGCACCCTGGGCGGCGCCTGCCGGGCCGGAGCCGCGCCGTGCGGCGGGGCGGCCTGCCGCGGGGAGGCCGTCGGGGGCGAGGAGGCGGCCCGGTGCGAGGAGGCGGTCACTCGACGCCCCCGTACGGACCGCCGCCGAAGTGGTCCCAGCCGCCCGCCGCGTGCCAGGGCGCGCCGTCGACGGTGACCTGGGGCAGGGCGGACGGGTTGAGGACCTCGCCGATCACCTTCCAGCGGGCGGGCAGCTTCACGTCCGGTGGGAACGTCGCCACGATCGCGTGGTCCTCTCCCCCGGTGAGCACCCACTGCAGCGGGTCGACGCCGACGGCCTGGCCGATGTCGTTCATCTGGGTGGGGATGTCGATGGCGCCGGAGCGCAGGTCGATGCGGACCTTGCTGGCCTCCGCGATGTGCCGGAGGTCGGCGATGAGGCCGTCGCTGACGTCGCACATGGCGGTCGCGCCCAGCCCCGCGGCGGCCGGGCCCGCGTGGTACGGCGGTTCGGGCCGGCGGTGGGCCTCGACGAAGGCGCGCGGGGAGCGGAAGCCGCGGGAGAGGACCGCGTACCCGGCGGCGGACCAGCCGAGCCAGCCGGTGTAGGCGACGACGTCGCCGGGCTGGGCGCCGCCGCGGGTGACCGGCTCGTGGTTGCGGAGGTCGCCGAGGGCGGTGATGGAGACGGTGATGGTGTCGCCGCGTACGACGTCGCCGCCGACGACGGCCGCCCCCGCGACCTGGCACTCGTCGCGCAGGCCGTCCATCAGCTCGGTGGGCCAGGTGGCGGGGAGTTCGGCGGGGACCACCAGGCCGAGGAGGAGCGCGGTGGGCACGGCGCCCATGGCGGCGATGTCCGCGAGGTTCTGGGCGGCGGCCTTGCGGCCCACGTCGTACGCGGTGGACCAGTCGCGGCGGAAGTGGCGGCCCTCCAGCAGGATGTCCGTGCTGGCGACGACCCGCCGGTCGGGCGCGGCCACGACGGCGGCGTCGTCCCCCGGCCCGATCCGTACCGCCGGGGTGGTGGTGAGCCGGGAGGTGAGCTCCCTGATGAGCCCGAACTCCCCGAGCTCGCCGACAGTGCCCTTCACCGAGGTCCACCTCTCCATGTCGTCGTGGGCTCACCGTACGACCGACTGGTCCTGGTGCGGTTGCGGTCGCGAGCCGTCACTGCTGTAGGTACGGTCATTGAGACGGGCGAAGCCGTCAACTTCTGTCTTCCGTGTGCCACGCTCCGGGCACCCCCGGCCCCGTGGTCTCCCCGCCGCACGCGGCGACGCGATACCGTGGCGTCCCTTTCTCCCCTGGGCCCTCGTCGCCCGGGACGAATCCCTCGGCCGCCCTGGAGGTTTCGTGGTACAGGCGTACATCCTGATTCAGACCGAGGTGGGGAAGGCGTCGCTGGTCGCCGAGACCATCGCGGAGATCCCCGGCGTGCTCCAGGCCGAGGACGTGACGGGCCCGTACGACGTGATCGTGCGCGCCCAGGCGGACACGGTCGACGAGCTGGGCCGCATGGTCGTCGCCAAGGTCCAGCAGGTGGAAGGCATCACCCGCACCCTGACCTGCCCGGTCGTCCACCTGTAGCCCCCGTCTACGCTGAGCCGGTGAAGTCCTCCCACCGGTTCCCCCGCCTGCCCTCCGCGGCCGGCGCCGTCGCCGCGGCCCTGCTGCTGGCGACGGCTCCGGGCTGCGCCCCGACGGGCTCGCAGACGCCCGTCCCGGTCCCGAGCCCGGCCGCGGAGCCGGCCGCGTACTGCCGGGCCCTGCACCGGGAACTGCCGGACACGGTCGCCGGGCTGGCCCGGGACACCACGTCGCCGCGTTCCGAACTGACCGCCGCGTGGGGCGACGGGGCGATCGTACTGCGCTGCGGCGTGCCCCGGCCCGCCCGGATGAGCGATCCGCAGGCGCACGCGATCGAGGCGGACGGCGTCAACTGGCTGCTGGAGCAGCGGGAGGGCACGGGTCCCCGGTTCACCACGACCTACCGCGCCGCGTACGTGGAGCTGTCCCTGGACGAGCGCTTCGCACACGACTCGGGCCCGCTGGTGGCCTTCGCCGGCCCGGTGAGCAGGACGGTCCCCGACACGGTCTGAGGCGGCGGTACGCCCGCGCCGCGCCCCCGGGATCCCGGGGGCGCGGCGCGGGGCGGTGCACCGGTGCGGGCGCCCCGCGGGGACGCCCGCGGACCGGCCTGGCGCGGTCCGGTCCGGCCTAGCGCAGCCCGGTCGGGCGGCGCAGCGCGGCCTGGACGAGGCGGTCGATCAGCTCCGGGTAGTCGACCCCGGACGCCTCCCACATGCGCGGGTACATCGAGATCGGGGTGAAGCCCGGCATGGTGTTGATCTCGTTGATGACGAACTCGCCGTCGTCGGTGAGGAAGAAGTCGGCGCGGACCAGGCCCTCGCAGGAGGCCGCCTCGAACGCGGCGACGGCGAGCCGCTGCACCTCGGCGGTCTGCTCCGGGGTGATCGGGGCGGGCACGACACCGGACGCCGAGTCGATGTACTTCGCCTCGAAGTCGTAGAACTCGTGGTCGCTGACGGGCGGGATCCAGGCCGGGACGCTGGCGCGCGGGCCGTCCTCGAACTCCAGGACGCCGCACTCGATCTCGCGGCCCGTGAGCAGCGACTCGACCAGGACCTTGGGGTCGTGGCGGCGGGCCTCGTCGAGGGCCGCGTCGAGGCCGGACTCGTCGTCCACCTTGGTGATGCCGATGGACGAGCCGGCGCGGGCGGGCTTCACGAACAGCGGCCAGCCGTGCTCGGCGGCGAAGTCGGTGACCTTCCGCCGGGCGGCGGCCGGGTCGCGGTCCCACTCGCGGGGGCGGATGACCTCGTACGGACCGACGGGCAGGCCGAAGGAGGCGAAGACGCGCTTCATGTACTCCTTGTCCTGGCCGACCGCGGAGGCGAGGACGCCGGCGCCGACGTACGGGACCCCCGCCAGCTCCAGCAGGCCCTGGAGGGTGCCGTCCTCGCCGTAGGGGCCGTGGAGGACGGGGAAGACGACGTCGACCTCGCCGAGGGCCTTCGGCACGGAGCTGGGCTCCGTGTAGACGATCTCCCGGCTGGTGGGGTCGGCGGACAGCACGACCGTGCCCTCGCCGGGCTCGGCGAGGTCGTCGACGCTGGGCAGCGCGCGGTCGGCGATGGCCATCCGCTCCGGCGCGTCGGCGGTCAGCGCCCAGCGGCCGTCGAGGGCGATGCCGATGGGCAGCACGTCGTACTTCGTCCGGTCGATGGCGCGCAGGACGGCGCCGGCCGTGACGACGGAGATGGCGTGCTCGGAGCTGCGTCCGCCGAAGACGACGGCCACGCGCGGCTTACGCCCGGGGCTGGTGGGGAGGTTCTCGCTGCTCATATCGCGATGAGCGTACCCGCTCGCCCCCGGTGCGTCAGCGCCGCTCGGGCTTGGCGCTGCGCGACATCAGCTCCTTGAGCGCCACCATCGGCGGCTTTCCGTCGTGGACGATGCCGACGACGGTCTCGGTGATCGGCATGTCGACCCCGTGCCGGCGGGCCAGGTCGAGGACGGACCGGCAGGACTTGACGCCCTCGGCGGTCTGCCGGGTGACCGCGATGGTCTCCTCCAGCGTCATGCCCTTGCCGAGGTTGAAGCCGAAGGTGTGGTTGCGGGAGAGCGGCGAGGAGCAGGTGGCGACCAGGTCGCCGAGGCCGGCGAGGCCGGAGAAGGTGAGCGGGTCGGCGCCCATGGCGAGGCCGAGGCGGGTGGTCTCGGCGAGGCCGCGGGTGATGAGGGAGCCCTTGGCGTTGTCGCCCAGGCCCATGCCGTCCGCGATGCCGACGGCGAGGCCGATGACGTTCTTGACGGCGCCGCCCAGCTCGCAGCCGACCACGTCGGTGTTGGTGTACGGGCGGAAGTAGGGGGTGTGGCAGGCGGCCTGGAGCCGCCGGGCGACGTCCTCGTCGACGCAGGCCACGACGGCGGCTGCCGGCATCCGGGCGACGATCTCCCGGGCGAGGTTGGGGCCGGTGACGACGGCGACGCGCTCGGCGGGGACCCGGGCGACCTCCTGGACGACCTCGGTCATCCGCTCGCAGGTGCCCAGCTCGATGCCCTTCATCAGGGACACCAGCACCGTGCCGGGGGCGAGGTGGGGCGCCCAGGCGGCGAGGTTGCCGCGGAGCGTCTGGGAGGGGATGGCGAGCACCGTGAAGTCGGCGCCCTCCGCCGCCTCGGCCGGGTCGGTGGTGGCGCGCAGGTTCGCGGGCAGCTCGACGCCGGGGAAGTAGTCCGGGTTGGTCCGGGTGGTGTTGACGGCGTCGGCGACCTCCGCGCGGCGCCCCCAGAGGGTGACGTCGCAGCCGGCGTCGGCGAGGACCATGCCGAAGGCCGTGCCCCACGAGCCCGTCCCGTAGACGGCCGCCTTGACGGGCTGAGTCACTTCACTTCCTCCCCTGCCGCCTTGCGGCGCTGTTCCAGCCGGGCCGTGCGGTGGTCGTACGGCTCGGCGGGGGCCTGCTCGCCCCGGATCTCCTCCAGCAGCGCGGTGATGGCGCGCATGATCTCCTCGGTGGCCTCGCGCAGGACCTCGTTGGTGGGCTCGTCGCCGTAGAAGCGGGACAGGTCCACGGGCGGCCCGGCGACGACCGTCAGCGTCTTGCGGGGGAAGAGGCGGAGCTTCCCCTCCTTGGCGTACGGCGGCATCGCCAGGTTGGCGCCCCACTGGGCGACCGGGATGACGGGCACCCTGGTGAGCAGCGCGACGCGGGCCGCCCCGGTCTTGCCCGCCATGGGCCACATCTCGGGGTCCCGGGTGAGGGTGCCCTCGGGGTAGAAGGCCACGCACTCGCCCCGCTCGATGGCGGCGACGGCGGCGCGGAAGGCGTCCAGGGCGTTGGTCGTCTCCCGGTAGACCGGGATCTGGCCCGTGCCGCGGAGCATCGTGCCGACGAAGGCGCCCTTGAAGAGCCCGGCCTTCGCCAGGAAGCGCGGCACCCGTCCGGTGTTGTACTGGAAGTGCGCGTACGAGAGCGGGTCGAGGTACGAGTTGTGGTTGACGGCCGTGATGAATCCGCCCTCGCCGGGAATGTGCTCCATTCCCCGCCAGTCCCGCTTGAACAGAACCACCAGCGGCGGTTTTGCGATGACCGCCGCCAGGCGGTACCAGAAGCCGATTCTGCGGCGGGACACGCGGACACCTTCCTGTGGGACTGCTGTGGAACTGGTCTTGCCGGGGGTCAAGTGTCGCCCCATGCCCCTGGTCTGTCGAGGACACCGTACGCCCCGCCGCCCCCGCCGCCCCTCGGGGCCGTGACCCGAGCACGCCACAATGGCCCCGATGGAGAAGGACGGAGAGCGCGCGGGCGCGGGTGGCGGGGCGCGGGGTCAGGCGGGGGCGCGCTGGTCGCTGGTGGTCCCGCTGAAGCCCCTCGCGCGGGCCAAGACCCGGCTGGCGGGGGCGGTCGGCCCGGCGGAGCGGCGGCGGCTGGCGCTGGCGTTCGCGCAGGACACGGTGGCGGCGGCGCTGGCCTGCGCGGCGGTGGGGGATGTGGTGGTCGTCACGGACGACCCGGTGGCCGCGCGGCGGCTGGCCGCGCTGGGCGCCGGCGTGGTGCCGGACCGCCCGGCGGCCGGGCTCAACGCGGCGCTGGCGTACGGGGCGGGGGCGGCGCGGGAGCGCGGGCCGGGGGCTCCGGTGGCCGCGCTGAACGCGGACCTCCCGGCGCTGCGCCCGGCGGAACTGGGGCGGGTGCTGGCGGTGGCGGGGCGATTTCCCCGGGCATTTCTGGCGGACGCCGCCGATATCGGCACGACGTTTCTGTCGGCGGCGCCGGGAATTGAATTGCGGCCCGCTTTCGGAGGGGCGTCGCGGCGGGCGCATTTGTCGTCGGGCGCGGTGGAAATTCGGCTCGGCGGTGTCGTGTCGGTGCGGCGGGACGTGGACACGGCGGCGGACCTGCGGGCGGCGCTGCGGCTCGGTGTGGGGCCGCGCACGGCGGAGCGGTGCCGGGCCGGGGCCCTCGCGGCGGTCGCCGGATAGGCTGCGGGGCATGCAGGCGACCGCGTACACGTACGACCCCGAGACCCGCAGCGGCAGTGTGCTGCTCGACGACGGCACGCCGGTGGAGTTCGGCGCGGAGGCGTTCGACGCGGGGGGTCTGCGGCTGCTGAGGGCGGGGCAGCGGGTGCGGATCGAGACGGAGGACGAGGGCGGGGCCCTGCGGATCACACTGGTGACGCTGCAGACGTTCTGACGGGGCGCGCTCCGCCGGCTGCCCGGGGTGGGCTCCGGCCGTCAGGGGCGCTCCGGCTGTGCGGTACGGGACTGCGGCCGTGCGTGCGGTACGCGGCTCCGGCCGTGCGGTAAGGGCTCCGGCACGTACTCGCGTGCTGACGGGCGGGGGCGGGATGCGGGCGGGCGTTCGGGGCCGGGCCGGCGTACGGGGCGGGCGTTCGGGGCCGGGGTGGTCCGGGTCCACAGCCGGTGCGGGGCCGCTTCGGCGTCGGGCCGGCACGGGCGGCGCCGGGTGCGCGGCCGTTCCGGTGGCGACTCGGTGCGGCGGTATCCGCACGGCGGCTGATCCGCACGGCGGCTGAGCGGCGGCGGGCGGTGCCTCGGGGTGCCGGGCGGATGGACTTCGGGGCGGCGGGCGCCCCCGCGCGGCAGGACCGGCATCGGCGGCGGGCGGGGCGCTGTGGTGGCTCGGGGAGGCCGGACGGCTCCTGGCCCGGAAGCCGGGGGCGGCGCGGGCGGGCCGGCCGCCGGCGGGGCGGGAGCGGACCGGGGCCGGGCGGGTGGGTCCGCGGCCGCGGTACGGGGTGGTGGGCCCGGCCGGGGAGTTCGGGGCCGCCCGCCGCGCCGAACGCACCGCGGGCCGGGCTCCCCGGAGGGAGCCCGGCCCCGCGTGCGAGCGTGTGCGGGTCGCCCGATGGGCGCCCGCGCCGTTCCGGTGAGTGTCTCCTCGCCCTTGCGCCGCTTACTTGTTCCTCGGCGTGGCGGTCTTCTTGGCGGCGGTCGTCTTGCGGGCCGTCGTCTTCTTGGCCGGGGCCTTCTTGGCGGTGGCCTTCTTCGCGGGCGCGGTGGTCTTCTTCGCGGTGGTCTTCTTCGCCGCCGCGGCCGTGGTGGTCTTCTTGGCGGGCGCGGCCTTCTTGGCGGCCGCCGTGGTCTTCTTGGCCGCCGCGGAGGTGGTCTTCTTCGCCGTGGTCTTCTTCGCCGCCGCGGCCGTGGTCGTCTTCTTCGCCGGCGTGGCCTTCTTGGCGGCGGCCTTCTTCGCGGCGGCCTTCTTGGTGGCGGCCTTGGCGATGGTGGGCGGGGCGCCGGTGAGGCTGCCCTTGGGCGCCTTCTTGACGGCGACCTCGCCGCCCTTGGGCAGCTTCTTGGTGCCGCTGACCAGGTCCTTGAAGCCCTGGCCGGCGCGGAAGCGCGGAACGGAGGTCTTCTTGACCCGGACGCGCTCGCCGGTCTGCGGGTTGCGGGCGTAGCGGGCCGGACGCTCGACCTTCTCGAACGAGCCGAAGCCGGTGACCGAGACCCGGTCACCGGCGACCACCGCACGGACGATCGCGTCGAGTACCGCGTCGACGGCGTCGGCGGCCTGCTGGCGGCCGCCCATCTTGTCGGCAATCGCTTCTACGAGCTGCGCCTTGTTCACGTCTTCCCCTTCGGAGACATTGCCGGAACGAAAGTGTTCAAGCGTTTTCGCACGTTAGGCAGATATATACCGCAAATCAAACACGAAACGGGCTAATCACCCTTGTGCCGCAACGCAGTAGCCGTCCGCGGACTTCCGGGCGGTCAGTCCCCTTCAGGGAATCGGCCTTCGTCGAGGTCCTTCATCAGCCGGTCGAGACGCCGCGCCGCGTCCGCCAGATCGTGCTTCGCCGCGGCCGTGACGACCAGCAGCTTCCGGGACAGCGCCATCCTT
Source organism: Streptomyces fradiae ATCC 10745 = DSM 40063 (assembly GCF_008704425.1). NCBI lineage: Bacteria > Bacillati > Actinomycetota > Actinomycetes > Kitasatosporales > Streptomycetaceae > Streptomyces > Streptomyces fradiae. Next base: position 4,948,592 of record NZ_CP023696.1, on the reverse strand, counting down.
ACGCCCTCCGGGACTTGCAGTGCGCGCACTCGGGAGTGCGCTTCTTTCAGCCGGGTTGCGACCGCCTCGTAGAGCTCGAGTTGGCTGTCGCGTTCCATGCACCGATTGTGCCATCTGGGCCGAGTTGTCGCCTGCGTAGGGGGTAACTGACCTGCTCCGACGGCGTTTCGGGGCCGATCCGGGGGCACTCCCCGCGATACGGCTCGTTTGCCCAACTTCCCAGTTCACAAACCAGGTTGATGTCCTCGCGGGCACTTTCGGGCGGCTGTTCGGGGCGGCCCCGCCGCGGGGTGCGCGGCCTTCGGCCGGATGGTGGCGGGGGGCTCGGCCGGGGGTGCCACGGGCGCCGCCAGGGTCGTTTTCACGCCAGTTGACAGGCGGACGCGGGCGGGCGCGCGGCGGCTTGCCGCGAGACGCCGGTGCCCCCGGCCGTCGGGCGGCCGGGGGCACCGGGAGGGGATGCGCGGGGCGGGGCCCCGGACGGGTCAGACGGGCAGGGTGCGCGGCTTGTACGAGGGGCGCTCGGTCTCGTACGCGGCGATGTCCGCCTCGTTCCGCAGGGTGATGCTGATGTCGTCGAGGCCGTTGAGCAGCCGCCAGCGGGCGTTCTCGTCCAGCTCGAAGTCGGCGGTGACGCCTTCGGCGCGGACCTGCCGGGCGACGAGGTCGACGGTGATCTCGGCCTGCGGGTCGGCCTCGGTCAGCTCCCAGAGGGCGTCCACGGTCTTCTGGTCGAGGACCACCGTGAGCAGCCCGTTCTTCAGCGAGTTGCCGCGGAAGATGTCGGCGAAGCGCGAGGAGATCACGGTCTTGAAGCCGTAGTTCTGCAGGGCCCACACGGCGTGCTCGCGGGAGGAGCCGGTGCCGAAGTCGGGGCCGGCGACGAGCACGGTGGCGCCCTGCCGCTCGGGGCGGTTGAGGACGAACTCGGGGTCCTTGCGCCATGCCTCGAAGAGGCCGTCCTCGAAGCCGTCGCGGGTGACCTTCTTGAGCCAGTGCGCGGGGATGATCTGGTCCGTGTCGACGTTGCTGCGGCGCAGCGGGACGGCGCGGCCGGTGTGCGTGGTGAAAGCTTCCATGGTTCTTCAGACCCCCGCGGGAGTGGTGGCGTCGGCGTCGGACAGGTCGGCCGGGCAGGCCAGGTGGCCGAGGACCGCGGTGGCGGCGGCGACCTGCGGCGAGACGAGGTGGGTGCGGCCGCCCTTGCCCTGCCGCCCCTCGAAGTTGCGGTTGGAGGTGGACGCGGAGCGCTCGCCGGGGGCGAGTTGGTCGGGGTTCATGCCCAGGCACATGGAGCAGCCGGCGTGCCGCCATTCGGCGCCGGCCTCCTTGAAGACCTTGTCCAGGCCCTCCTCGACGGCCTGGAGGGCGACCCGGACGGAGCCGGGGACGACCAGCATGCGGACGCCGTCGGCGACCTTGCGGCCCTCCAGGAGGGCGGCGGCGTTGCGCAGGTCCTCGATGCGGCCGTTGGTGCAGGAGCCGACGAAGACGGTGTCGACCCTGATGTCGCGCAGGGGCTGCCCGGGCTTGAGCCCCATGTACTCCAGGGCCTTCTCGGCGGCGAGCCGCTCCGAGGCGTCCTCGTACGACGCGGGGTCGGGGACGGACGCGGAAAGCGGGGCGCCCTGGCCGGGGTTGGTACCCCAGGTGACGAAGGGGGACAGCTCGGCGGCGTCGATGACGACCTCGGCGTCGAAGACGGCGTCGTCGTCGGTGCGCAGGGTCTTCCAGTACGCCACGGCGGCGTCCCAGTCGTCGCCCTCGGGGGCGTGGGCGCGGCCCTTCAGGTACGCGAAGGTGGTCTCGTCGGGGGCGATCATGCCCGCGCGGGCGCCGGCCTCGATGGACATGTTGCAGATGGTCATGCGGGCTTCCATCGACAGCTTCTCGATGGCGGAGCCGCGGTACTCCAGGACGTAGCCCTGGCCGCCGCCGGTGCCGATCCTCGCGATGATCGCCAGGATGAGGTCCTTGGCGGTGACGCCGTCGGGCAGCTCGCCGTCGACGGTGATGGCCATGGTCCTGGGGCGGGCCATGGGCAGCGTCTGGGTGGCCAGCACGTGCTCCACCTGGGAGGTGCCGATGCCGAAGGCCAGCGCGCCGAAGGCGCCGTGCGTGGAGGTGTGGGAGTCGCCGCAGACCACGGTCGTGCCGGGCTGGGTGAGGCCCAGCTGGGGGCCGACGACGTGGACGACGCCCTGCTCGACGTCGCCGAGCGGGTGGAGCCGCACGCCGAACTCCGCGCAGTTCCTGCGCAGGGTCTCCAGCTGGGCGCGGGAGACCGGGTCCGCGATCGGCTTGTCGATGTCGAGGGTCGGGGTGTTGTGGTCCTCGGTGGCGATGGTCAGGTCGAGGCGCCGCACCTGCCGGCCGCTCTTGCGGAGGCCGTCGAAGGCCTGGGGGCTGGTCACCTCGTGCAGCAGGTGCAGGTCGATGTAGAGGAGGTCGGGCTCGCCCTCGGCGCGCCGGACGACGTGGTCGTCCCAGACCTTCTCCGCGAGTGTCCTACCCATCGCTTTCCCTCCGGCCGGCGACTGTGCCGGCGATCTAGAGACATCTGCGCCGGCGCCCGGGTCTCCCCGTGGTTCCACGTACGGGACGGCGGCAGCGGACCGTGGATGCCGGGCCGCACCACCAGACTGGCAAGATCCCGGGAAAATTGAACTTGCGTTTCACAGAGTGAGACGCGAGTATCGTTGCATGGACAACTCTAGCGGCGTCGGCGTTCTCGACAAGGCAGCTCTGGTATTGAGCGCTCTGGAGTCCGGTCCGGCCACCCTCGCCGGGCTGGTCGCGGCGACCGGGCTCGCACGACCCACGGCCCACCGGCTGGCCGTGGCCCTGGAGCACCACCGGATGGTGGCGAGGGACATGCAGGGCCGGTTCATCCTGGGCCCGCGGCTGGCCGAGCTGGCCGCGGCGGCGGGCGAGGACCGCCTGCTGGCCACGGCCGGCCCGGTGCTCACGCATCTGCGCGACGTGACGGGGGAGAGCGCCCAGCTCTACCGCCGCCAGGGCGACATGCGCATCTGCGTGGCGGCCGCGGAGCGGCTCTCGGGCCTGCGGGACACGGTCCCGGTCGGCTCCACGCTCACGATGAAGGCCGGCTCGTCGGCACAGATCCTCATGGCCTGGGAGGAGCCGGAGCGGCTGCACCGGGGCCTGCAGGGGGCCCGCTTCACGGCGACGGCCCTGTCGGGCGTGCGGCGCCGCGGCTGGGCGCAGTCGATCGGCGAGCGGGAGCCGGGCGTCGCGTCCGTGTCGGCGCCCGTGCGGGGCCCGTCGAACCGGGTGGTGGCCGCCGTGTCCGTGTCCGGCCCGATCGAGCGCCTGTCGCGCCACCCCGGGCGGATGCACGCGCAGGCCGTCATCGACGCGGCCTCCCGCCTGACGGAGGCCCTGCGCCGCTCGGGCTGAGCGCCCCGCTCGTCCTGTCCATGATCCTCATCGCCAACTCCGGCTCACCGCTTCAACGCCGCAGCGGTGGGCCGTCGTTGTCTCCCGATCCGGCCGGCCCCGGGGGTACGCGTCCTCTCGGGTGTGCGCGCACCCGGACCGCACACACGAGGAAGCCCTCCCCTGCTGGGGAGGGCTTCCTCGTCTTGTACCCCCGACCGGATTCGAACCGGCGCTACCGCCTTGAGAGGGCGGCGTGCTAGGCCGCTACACAACGGGGGCGTGGATCACTCGCGTGAACCCGCTGGCCTACCTGGACTCGAACCAAGACTAACTGAACCAGAATCAGTCGTGCTGCCAATTACACCATAGGCCACTGGTGGTTTAGACCAGTTGGTACCCCCGACCGGATTCGAACCGGCGCTACCGCCTTGAGAGGGCGGCGTGCTAGGCCGCTACACAACGGGGGCCCTAGCGATCCTGCATCGAGATCATCGGGTGCGACCCTGATGATCCCGCGGGAAGGATCTGTACCCCCGACCGGATTCGAACCGGCGCTACTGCCTTGAGAGGGCAGCGTGCTAGGCCGCTACACAACGGGGGCTTTGCAGATGAGCTCTGCGAGCTGGCCTACCTGGACTCGAACCAAGACTAACTGAACCAGAATCAGTCGTGCTGCCAATTACACCATAGGCCACCGGAACGCAACCCCCGAGGGAGATATTGTTCGGCTTTGCGCTTCGGGGCTCCGGCCTTTCGGCCCGCTCCCCTCGGCGCAGGAAGAACATTACCCGAAGGTGTCCGGCGCTCCAAAACGGGTATCGCCGCCGAGCAGCGCGGGCAGCTGGTGGAGGTCGGTGATCCGGGTCAGCTCGGGGTGTCCGCCCAGGTCGGAGCGGTCGAGCCAGACTCCGTGGAGGCCCGCGTCGACGGCGCCGCGGGCGTCGACGTCGGGGTGGTCGCCGACGTACGCGACCTCCCCGGGCGCCAGGGCGAGGGCGTCGCACGCGGCGTGGAAGGCGGCGGCGTGCGGCTTGGACACACCGATGTCGGCGGCGCAGAGCACGGCCTCGAACCGGTCGCGCACGCCGAGGACGCGGAGCTTGCGGTCCTGGTTGAGCAGGGACGAGTTCGACAGGACGGCGTGCCGGTACCGGGCGGCGAGGGCGTCCAGCACCGGGACGGTGTCCGGGAAGAGCGCCCAGGCGGCCTCGTAGTGCGCCAGGTACCGCTCGAACCAGGCGTCCGCCTCGTCGTCGCCGAGCGGGACGCCCAGGAACGTGCGGACGCGGTCGCGGCGCTGCTCCTCCCAGGTGGTCTCCCCTGCGGCGAACCGCGCCCAGTGCAGGGTGGTCGCCTCCCGCCACCGCAGCAGGGCCTCCTCGACGTCGGCGAAGCCGCCGTACTGCCCCTCCTCGCTGAGGTGGCGCCGCATCCCGGCGCGGTCGGCGGCGGCGTAGTCGAAGATCGTGTCGTCGATGTCCCAGAGGACCGCGCGGATCGCCATACGCCGACGGTACCGCCGCCCTCCGCCGGGCGGCGCCTTTCCGGACACGGCCGGGGGCGGCGCGCGGGGGGGGCGGGGCGCCCGTCGCGCGCGGCCGGTGGGTGCGGGGGCCGGGGACGCGGACTGCCCGGGTTCGGGGCGGCACGCGTACGGGGGCGCGTGTCCGGGCGCGCTCGGCCGCCGCGCGCCGTCCGGCGCCGGGCGTCGCACGGAAGGCGGACGCGCGCCGGACCGCGGACAGGTGGGGGCCGAACGGCAGGTGGGCGGGACGCGGCCGGGTGAACACCGCAGGGGACGCGAGGGGGGGGGAGCGCCGCGCTGGTGGACGAGTCCGGGGCGGACGACGGGAGGGCGTCGGGACGGGGACGCGGGCGGGGGACGCGGGCGGGGGACGCGGGCGGGGGCGGCGGCCACGGTGAGGTGGGCGCCGCCCCCGCGGGCGTGCGTACGGTGCCGGGGTCAGCCGGCGAGCTTCGCCAGGGCCGCGTCGATCCGGGCGAGGGTCCGGTCCCGGCCGAGGATCTCCAGGGACTCGAAGAGCGGCAGGCCGACCGTGCGGCCGGTCACGGCGACGCGCACCGGGGCCTGGGCCTTGCCGAGCTTGAGGCCGTGCTCCTCGCCCGCCTTCAGGACGGCGTCCTTCAGGGACTCGGGGCTGGACCAGTCGGCCGCCTCCAGCCGGGCGCGGGCGGTGGTGAGCAGGGCAGCCGGATCGCCCTTCATCGCCTTCTGCCAGGACGCCTCGTCCTCGACCGGCTCCTTCAGGAACAGGAAGTCGACGTTGGCGGTGATGTCCGACAGGACCGTGAGGCGGGTCTGGGCGTGCGGGGCGATCCGCTCCCACGCCTCGCGGTCGAAGTCCTCCGGCGCCCAGGGGGCGTGCGGGGCCTGGAGCCAGGGCTCGCAGGCGGCGGCGAACTCCGCCTCGCCGAGCATGCGGATGTGGTCGGCGTTGATCGACTCGGCCTTCTTCAGGTCGAAGCGCGCCGGGTTGGCGTTGACGTCCGCGATGTCGAACTTCTCGACCATCTGGGCGACCGTGAACACGTCCTGGTCGGCGGAGAAGGACCAGCCGAGGAGGGACAGGTAGTTCAGCAGGCCCTCGCGCAGGAAGCCGCGCTCCCGGTACAGGTTCAGCGAGGACTGCGGGTCGCGCTTGGAGAGCTTCTTGTTGCCCTCGCCCATCACGTACGGCAGGTGGCCGAACTCCGGGATCGCCTTGGCGACGCCCAGCTCGATCAGCGCCTTGTACAGGGCGATCTGGCGCGGGGTGGAGGAGAGCAGGTCCTCGCCGCGCAGGACGTGCGTGATCTCCATCAGCGCGTCGTCGACCGGGTTGACCAGCGTGTAGAGCGGGGCGCCGTTGGCGCGGACGATCCCGTAGTCCGGGACGTTCTCCGGGGTGAAGGTCAGCTCGCCGCGGACCAGGTCGCGGAAGGTGATGGGCTGGTCCGGCATGCGGAAGCGGACGATCGCGGAGCGGCCCTCCGCCTCGTACCCGGCGATCCGCTCGGCGGTGAGCTCGCGGCAGTGGCCGTCGTACCCGGAGGGCTTCCCGGCGGCGCGGGCGGCCTCGCGGCGCTCGTCCAGCTCCTCGGCGGTGCAGTAGCAGTGGTAGGCGTGGCCGCCCTTGAGGAGCCGGTCCGCGACGTCCCGGTAGACGTCCATGCGCTCGGACTGCCGGTACGGGGCGTGGGGGCCGCCGACCTCGGGGCCCTCGTCCCAGTCGAGGCCGAGCCAGCGCATCGCGTCCAGGAGCTGCCGGTACGACTCCTCCGAGTCGCGGGCCGCGTCGGTGTCCTCGATGCGGAAGACCATGGTGCCGCCGTGGTGCCGGGCGAACGCCCAGTTGAACAGGGCGGTGCGGACCAGGCCCACGTGCGGGTTGCCCGTCGGGGACGGGCAGAACCGTACGCGGACGGGGCGGTCGGGGGTGTTAACCACGCTTGATCACCTTGTTGGTGAGAGTGCCGATGCCTTCGATGGTGACGGCGACCTCGTCGCCGACGTTGAGGGGGCCGACCCCGGCGGGGGTGCCGGTGAGGATCACGTCGCCGGGGAGCAGCGTCATGGCCTCGGAGATGTGGACCACCAGGTCCTCGACGGAGCGGACCATGTCGCTCGTACGCCCGAGCTGGCGCTGCTCGCCGTTGACCGTGCACTGGATCGCCAGGTCGCCCGGGTCGAGGTCGGTCTCCACCCAGGGGCCCAGGGGGCAGGAGGTGTCGAAGCCCTTGGCGCGGGCCCACTGCTTCTCGCGCCGCTGGGCGTCGCGGGCGGTGACGTCGTTGGCGCAGGTGTACCCGAAGACGACGTCCTTGACGCGCTCGCGCGGGACCTCGCGGCACATGCGGCCGATGACGACGGCGAGCTCGGCCTCGTGGTGCAGCTCGTTCGAGAAGGAGGGGTACTCGATGGCGTCGCCGGAGCCGATCACCGAGGTGGTGGGCTTGAAGAAGGCGACGGGCACCTCCGGGACCTCGTTGCCGAGCTCCGCGGCGTGCTCGGCGTAGTTGCGCCCGATGGCCACGACCTTGTTGGGGAGTACCGGCGGCAGCAGCCGGACCTTGCTCAGCGGGACCTTGGTGCCGCTGAGCTCGAAGTCGGTGTACGGGATGCCCTTGATGATGTCGAGGACGAGGTCACCCTCGGCGCCCGGGGCGCTCCCACCCTCGACCGCGCCGAAGGCGACATTGCCGTCGATGGAGAATCTGGCGATGCGCACGGATGCGTGTGCCCCTCACTGAGCTGGCTGGAGTCTGACGCTCCAGGCTAACGCGCGAGGGGCGGGCGCCCCGCCGCACGCCGGTGCGCGCGCCCCGCTCCGGGCCGCGCGCACCGGCGCGCCGGGCGTCCGGCGGGGGCCGGGTGACCGGGCCGGCGGAGCCCCCGTACGACCAGGGCCGTCCGGGCCGGGGCCCGGTGGCGGGGTGCCGGCCTCCGGCGGCGGGGCCAGCCGGCCGGGCCAGGGGAGCCGGCCGGGGGCGGTCCGGCCGGCTCAGGCGTCCCGGCGGGGCGGGGCTCCCGGCGGGCCGGGCCGCCTCGCGGCTCGGGGCCGTACGGGGGGGGCGCTCCTCCGGGAGGCTCGGCCGCGGCCGGGCGCGAGGCGCCCGGCCGTGCGGGTCATCCGGCCGTGCGGGTCACTCGGCGGGGGCCGCCGGGGCCGGGGCCTTCATCAGGACGGTGCGGCGGGGGTTGGCCGTGGCGGCGGGCAGCGGGCCGGCCTGCTCCGGGAGGGCGCCGCGCTCCAGCCGGGCCGCGTCCTCGAGGTGGGCGAGGGTGGTGCGGCGGGGGTTGGCGGTGCTGCGGATCGTCATCGTCGTCTTCACGGTGGCTTCAGACCTCGTTGCTCGGCGTTGCTCGGCTCGGGCGGGCGGCGTGGGCCCCTTGACGGATCGACCCATCCCTGTTCTGCGTCAGGCTAAACATCGGTATCCCCGCCATTACCGCGAACAGCGCATCAATGGCATGTGAGTTTGCTCACCGGGCACCCCCCAAGTCGGGCATTCCGGACGGTAGTTGAGGACACCCAATTCGGGCATTACCTCACTGAATCCATCATTCCGCCGCTGATCATCTCGACTGGGGCACCCTCCACGCGTAAGCGACTCGCACGCTAATGCCCCATTCCTCCGTGATCGCTTTCCACCGCACGTGAGGACGTCATCACGGGTGGTGACCAGGTCCACGGGCCGGACCACCGCCCTTGTTGGAGATCCGGCACTGTGCTGGAATCTCACGCACCGCCGCGATGGAGACCGGCGAACTGGGCGCCACAAGGCAGCGCCGAGCGGCGGTGGGAAGGGGGGGTTCCGCGCCGGTCACCGACGCTCACCGAGGGGCGCGCTCGCGCTCCCACGACGCCGACACCGTCTCGTCCGCTCGCGCGGAGGGACGCCTGGTCCAGAGGTTGCGACGCTAGTGCAGGGACGTTTCAAGAGGGATGGCAGCGCTGCGGCGGAACAGGAGCCGCGCGGCGGGACCGACCGCGGCTCCTCGCCCCAGCACACCCAGAACCCGGGACCGGCGGCCGCCGGCGACGGCGAACAGGCCGGCCGGCCGGCGGGAGGGCCCACCGGGCCCGAGCCGGCGGGTGCCGCGGGTGGCGGCAAGGGCGTGAAGCCCGGACGGCGCGACAAGGCGGGCAAGTCGAGCAAGGCGGGCAAGGCGGCGAAGTCCGCCAAGCCGGACGCGGAGCCGAACGCCCCGGTGCCCGGCGACACCGGCTCCCGAATAGCCCTGCGCAACTGGCGCATCAGCACCCGGCTCGTCTCCCTGCTCGCCCTCCCCGTGGTCGCGGCGACCTCCCTCGGTGGACTCCGCATCCAGGAGTCCATGGAGAACATGGAGCAGCTGGACCACATGCAGCTGCTCACCAAGCTCACCCGCGAGGCACACCACCTCGCGCAGGCGCTCCAGCAGGAGCGGGACAAGTCGGCCGGCCCCATCGCCAACAGCGCCAACGCCGACAACTTCAACATCACGGACCCGCGCGAGAAGACGGACGCGGCCACGCGCGCCTTCCTGAGCGCCACCGACGAGATCGGCGACACCCAGGACGACGAGGCGCTGGCGAGTATCCGCGCCAACGTCACCCAGATCGCCAACCAGGTCATCACGCTGGGCGAGATCCGCAAGACCGCCTACGCGGACAAGCAGATGACCTCCGCGACGGTGAGCAAGTACAACCGGCTCATCGAGTCGCTGCTCACCCTGTCGCAGGACATGGCGCAGGCCACCAGCAACCCCGACATGATCAAGCGCACGCGTGCGCTCGCGGCGTTCTCCTCCGCCAAGGAGTACGCGTCGATGCAGCGGGCCGTCATCGCCGCCGCGCTCCCGGACAAGACCTCGAAGAAGCCGCGGCTCAACGAGTTCGACCGGCAGTTCGCCAGGGACGCCCACGTCAACGAGAGCGCCTCGCTCAAGTCGTTCCGCTCCGTCTACGAGTCCGCGGGCGGCGACGCCACCGAGCTGCTCGGCCCGCTGAACTCCGGCAACCCCGCGATCCAGGCCGCCGACCAGTACGCCGACCGCGTGCTGCGCGAGCCGAACGGCCTGAGCCGCGCCCCGGTCCGCACCTACCTCGACTGGACCGAGGAGGCCGAGACCAAGCTCCGCGCGATGGAGACCATCGAGGCCACGCTGCTCGGCGAGATGGAGGGCAAGGCCCGTGACCTGCGCCAGGAGGCGCAGCGCGACGCGATCATCAACGGTGCCCTGATCCTGCTGGTCCTCGGCGTGTCGCTGGTCGGCGCCTTCGTGGTGGCCCGCTCCATGATCACGTCGCTGCGGCGGCTCCAGGACACCGCCACCCGCGTCGCCCAGGAGCGGCTGCCCGAGCTGGTCAAGCAGCTCTCCGAGGCCGACCCGCAGGACGTCGACACGTCCGTGGAGTCCGTCGGCGTCCACTCGCGCGACGAGATCGGCAAGGTGGCCGAGGCGTTCGACGAGGTGCACCGCGAGGCGGTCCGCCTCGCCGCCGAGCAGGCCCTGCTGCGGGGCAACGTCAACGCGATGTTCACCAACCTCTCGCGCCGCTCCCAGGGTCTGATCCAGCGCCAGCTCTCGCTCATCTCGGAGCTGGAGTCCCGCGAGGCCGACCCGGACCAGCTCTCCTCGCTGTTCAAGCTCGACCACCTCGCGACCCGCATGCGCCGTAACGGCGAGAACCTCCTCGTCCTCGCCGGCGAGGAGCCGGGCCGCCGGTGGACGCGTCCCGTGCCGCTGGTCGACGTCCTGCGCGCCGCCGCCTCCGAGGTGGAGCAGTACGAGCGCATCGAGCTCGCCTCCGTACCCGCCACCGAGGTCGCCGGACGCGTCGTCAACGACCTCGTCCACCTCCTCGCCGAGCTGCTGGAGAACGCCACGTCGTTCTCCTCGCCGCAGACCAAGGTGCGCGTCACCGGCCACGCCCTGCCCGACGGCCGGGTGCTGGTCGAGATCCACGACACCGGTATCGGCCTCTCCCCCGAGGACCTCGCCGCGATCAACGAGCGGCTCGCCTCGCCGCCCACCGTGGACGTGTCGGTCTCCCGCCGCATGGGCCTCTTCGTGGTCGGCCGCCTGTCGCTGCGCCACGGCATCCGGATCCAGCTGCGCCCCTCCGACTCGGGCGGTACGACCGCGCTGGTCATGCTCCCCGTGGACGTCACCCAGGGCGGCAGGAAGCCGGGCGGCCCGGCCGGCCCGAACGGCCCCGGCGGACTGCCGCAGGGCGGTCCGGTCCGGGCGGCGGCCCGCAGAACCGCCTCGCCGCGGGCCTCGCCGCGCGCGGCCAGGTCGGCTCCGGCTCCCGCGCCGCGCTGCCGGGCCGCGACGACCAGTCCGGGCGCCGGGGCGGTGCCCCGCAGGGCGGCTCCCCGCAGGGCGGCGGGCTGTTCGGCGGGCCGCAGGGCGGCCCCTCCGGCCGCGGCCAGGGCGGCCAGGCCCCGTACGGGGAGCAGGGCCCGAACCCGCAGGACGGCACCGCTCAGCCGGGCGGCATCCCGACGCGCTCCGACGTGTGGCAGGGCGGCCAGGGCGGCCAGGCCCCGCACGGCGGCCAGCCGGCCCAGGGCGACCAGGGGCAGCAGCGCCGGCCCCTGCCGGCCCCCGGCGGCCCGCGCGCCGAGCTGCCGGGCGCCCCGCAGCGCCCCGGGCGCGCCCAGCAGGGCGGCTGGGGCGGCGACCAGGCCCCGCGGCAGTCCCCGCCGGACGCGCCGCGCGGCCACGAGGAGCACGAGGCGACCGGCCAGTTCGCGCGCCCGGCGCTCCCGTCGGACCGGCAGGGCCCCGGCTCCACGGCCGAGTTCCCGCGCCCCGACTTCGACGGCCCGCGACCGGACGCCTCCACCCGCCAGGGCGGCCAGAACCCGTACCCCGACCAGAACGCGTACCCGGGCCAGGGCCAGGGCCGGAACCAGGACCAGGGCCTGGGCCAGGACCCGGCGGCCACCGCCGCGATCCCGCGCCCCGACTTCGGCGCGCCGCGCCAGCCGGCCGGCAGCCTGCCGCCCGCGACCGGCGCGGGCGACGGCCGCACGCCGCTGTACGACACGCTGGAGACCAACTGGTTCCACGGCCAGCAGGAGGGCGACCAGAACGCCGCCCCCCAGGCCCCTGCGCCCCGCCAGGACGCCCAGGGCCAGGCCCAGGGCTACGGCCAGGACGCGCCGGGCCGGGGCTACGGCCAGGACGCCCCCGCCCAGTTCTCGTCGCCCGACCAGGGCTTCGGCCAGGGCTACGGCCAGGACGCCCAGGGCCAGGGCTACGGGCAGGGCCGCCACCAGGGCCGTCCGGGCGGCGAGCCGTACGCGGCGCCCGACCAGACGATGCCCACCCCGGTCGTGCCGCAGCAGCCGCAGTCCGGTCAGCCGCAGCGCTCCGCGCCCGGCCGCCCGGCCCACGCGGTGCCCCAGCAGGGCGGCCTCGGCCAGGCCCCGGAGCGGAACCAGGCTCCCGGCGGCTTCGGCCAGGACCCGGCGGCTTCCGGCCGGCACCAGGGCCCCGGCCAGGCGCAGCGGGGCGGCGGCTCCGACGCCGCGGCCCAGGGCTGGCGTACGACGCCCAACGACGAACTGGTGCGCCAGGCGGAGCGGGTGCGCAAGCCCGCGGCCGGCGGCGTGACCACCTCCGGCCTCCCCCGCCGGGTGCCGCGCGCCAACCTGGTGCCGGGCACGGCGCAGGAGCAGCCGCACCAGTCCGGTCCGCAGGTCTCGCGGGCCCCCGACGACGTCCGGGGCCGCCTGACGAACCTGCGGCGCGGTATCCAGCAGGGACGGCAGGCAGGCTCCGGCAACACCGGCAGCTTCCAGGTCGGCCCCACTCACCAGCAGGAGCGTGAGTTTTGAGCGCGATGAGCCAGGCGGCGCAGAATCTGAACTGGTTGATCACCAACTTCGTGGACAACACCCCCGGGGTGTCGCACACGGTGGTGGTCTCCGCCGACGGACTCCTGCTGGCGATGTCGGAGGGTTTCCCGCGTGACCGTGCCGACCAGCTGGCCGCCGTCGCGTCCGGTCTGACCTCGCTGACCGCGGGCGCGTCCCGCATCTTCGAGGGCGGTCCGGTCAACCAGACCGTGGTGGAGATGGAGCGCGGCTTCCTCTTCCTCATGTCCGTCTCGGACGGCTCGTCCCTGGCCGTCCTGGCGCACCCCGAGTGCGACATCGGCCTCGTGGGCTACGAGATGGCGCTGCTGGTGGACCGTGCCGGCAGCGTCCTCACCCCGGACCTCCGCGCGGAGCTCCAGGGCAGCCTGCTCCACTGATCCCGGCCAGGCGGGTACGCCCCTCCGTACCCGCCTTCCGGCTTTGTGTCATCTAAACCGTCGGCCGCCCCATCCGGCCCCCCACCGGCCCAGTCAGACGGCACGCAGACCACCTGCTGTCACGACCGGAGGATTCATGACCCCGCCCCCCGCCTCTCACGATCCGTACGGCGCGTCGTATGACGACGCCGCGTACGGGCATGAAGGCGATCAGCCGCTGGTCCGTCCCTATGCGATGACCGGCGGCCGGACCCGGCCGCGCTACCAGCTCGCCATCGAGGCGCTGGTGTCGACCACGGCCGATCCGGCGCACCTCGCCACCCTGCTCCCCGAGCACCAGCGGATCTGCCACCTCTGCCGTGAGGTGAAGTCCGTGGCCGAGGTCTCGGCCCTGCTGTCGATGCCGCTCGGCGTGGCGCGGATCCTCGTCGCCGACCTGGCGGAGGCGGGCATGGTGGCGATCCACCAGCCCGGAAACGGAGAGGCCGGCGGAACGCCGGATGTGACGCTGCTCGAAAGGGTGCTCAGTGGACTTCGGAAGCTCTAGCGGCGGGACGGCCACCGAGGGTCGGTCGACGACCAGCGCGAAGATCGTGGTGGCGGGCGGCTTCGGCGTGGGCAAGACCACGTTCGTCGGCGCCGTCTCGGAGATCAACCCGCTGCGTACCGAGGCCGTCATGACGTCCGCGTCCGCGGGCATCGACGACCTCACCCACACCGGCGACAAGAAGACCACGACGGTCGCCATGGACTTCGGCCGGATCACCCTGGACCAGGACCTGATCCTCTACCTCTTCGGCACCCCCGGCCAGGACCGCTTCTGGTTCATGTGGGACGACCTCGTACGCGGCGCCATCGGCGCCGTCGTCCTCGTCGACACCCGCCGCCTGGCCGACTGCTTCCCCGCCGTCGACTACTTCGAGAACAGCGGCCTGCCCTTCGTCATCGCCCTCAACGGCTTCGACGGACACCAGCCCTACACCCCCGACGAAGTCCGCGAAGCCCTCCAGATCGGCCCCGACACCCCCATCATCACCACCGACGCCCGCCACCGCGCGGACGCCAAGAGCGCCCTCATCACCCTCGTCGAACACGCCCTCATGGCACGACTGAAGTAGGGACTCCCGGGCGGCCGATCACGGGCCGCGGCAAGTCGATCAACAAGTGGACGAAGGTATACGGCAGTTGTCGTAGGCATCCGGTGGGCGGGCTGTGTCATCCGACACGGCCCGCCCGGGACGTTCATAACATTTCGACAGAGAATTGCGACCCTGCGGACACGAGACGCATCCGGCTGGTACCGCTGTGCGCACACAGGCTCGACCTTATGACGACCCCTGCTCTTTATGCCCGTTTTATCTGTCGCACGGTGTGAAGGGATTCGCTCGATCGGGCTGTTTGGAGCGCGGCCGCTTTACGTGCTGCAATGCACGAACTCCTGAGTAGTACGGCTCTGAAGCAGAAGAACGGCACATCCTAGGTGCCGACGCCGAGAGGTTGTTGGTCGAGTGAGGCGAAGCACGAAGAGCGCCGCGGAGCAGCAGGCGCGGGGGAACTTCACCCCGCCGCCGCGCACGGCGGCGCCGCCTGCGGACGGGCCCGCGACACCCCCGGCCGGATCGGCCGGCGCGGGCGCCCCGGTCGGCGACCCCAACCGGTTCTCCCCCCGCAACTGGCGCGTCGCGACCCGCCTGAACGCGATCCTCCTGCTCCCGGTGATCATCGGCCTGGTCATGGGCGGCTTCCAGGTGAAGTCGTCCGTCGACACCTGGCAGGAGGCGCTGGACGCGGAGAAGACCACGCGCATCGTGCAGGCTGCCTCCGAGTACGGCCAGGCGCTGCTGAACGAGCGGGACCTGACCGCCGAACCGCTGCTCACCGCCAAGAGCCCGGACGACCGCGAGACGGGCGCCGTCACCGACGCGTACGCCGTCACGGACGCCGCGAAGCGCAAGTTCGACGAGGCCGTCCGCGACATGCCCGACGACGGGCAGGGCCTCCAGCGCCGCCTGACGCTGTTCCGCAAGGAGGAGCCGCGCCTGCAGGACCTGCGCAAGGCGGCGTACACCAAGGCCCTCGACCCGGTGAAGACCGAGGAGGGCTACACCGCCGTCCAGCACGTGCTCATGGAGTTCTCCAACGAGCTCGGCCTCGGCACCGGCAACGTCACCAGCTTCGGCCGCACCGTCTACGCCGTGCAGCTCGCCAAGGCCGCCGAGTCGCTGCAGCGCTCGATCGGCATGCACCTGCTGCTGCGCCCGAGCAAGGACGACGAGGTCTTCAAGGCCCAGTCGAAGGCGTTCAACTCGTACGCCTACCTGGAGGACATCGCCGTCGGCGAGTTCGTCTCGGGTGGTACGCAGGAGGACGTCGACCGCCTCGGCGAGGTCATGACCCGCAAGGCCCAGGACGGCGCCAAGGAGTTCTCCTCCTCCGGGGTGCAGCCCCCGGTCGCCGAGACCGCCACGGGCGAGAAGTCGGTCTTCGAGGGGATGACCCGGGAGATCGGCGCGGCCGAGGACGCCGACGACATCCGCGCGCTCGTCAAGCGCAAGGAGGGCGGCGTCACCCCCGAGACCTGGATGGCGGTCTCCACGGCCAAGTTCGACGGCTACACCGAGGTCGAGAAGGAGCTGCTGACCAAGGCGCTCAACGAGGCCTCCCGCATCGCCGACGAGGCCCGCAACGACGCCTTCGTCAACGGCGGCGTCGTCGTGGTCGCCCTGCTCGCCGCCTTCGTCCTGGCCGGCCTCATGGCCCGGCAGATGAGCCGCTCCATGCGCCGCCTGCGCCACGCCGCGCTGGGCGTCGCCGAGCAGCGCCTGCCGATGCTGGTCGACCAACTGTCCCGGACCGACCCCGGCAAGGTCGACACCCGTGTCGAGCCGATCCCGATCGAGTCGCGGGACGAGATCGGCGAGGTCGCGCGCGCCTTCGACCAGGTCCACCGCGAGGCGGTCCGGCTCGCCGCCGAGCAGGCCCTGCTGCGGGGCAACGTCAACGCGATCTTCACCAACCTGTCGCGCCGCAACCAGTCCCTGATCGAGGGCCAGCTCACCCTCATCACGGACCTGGAGAACAACGAGGCCGACCCGGACCAGCTGGAGAACCTCTTCAAGCTGGACCACCTGGCCACGCGCATGCGCCGCAACGGCGAGAACCTCCTGATCCTCGCCGGCGAGGAGCCGGGCCGCCGCTGGGACCAGCCGGTCCCGCTGGTCGACGTGATGCGCGCCGCCACCTCCGAGGTGGAGCAGTACGAGCGCATCGAGCTGTCGGGCGTCCCCGAGGCGGAGATCCACGGCCAGGCCGTGACCGACCTCGTGCACCTGCTCGCCGAGCTGCTGGAGAACGCGACCACCTTCTCGTCGCCGCAGACGAAGGTGCGGGTCACCGCCACCCGTCTGCCGGACGGCCGGGTGATGGTCGAGATCCACGACAAGGGCATCGGCCTGACCGCCGAGGACTTCGCCGACATCAACCACAAGCTGGCCAACCCGCCGACGGTGGACGTCGCGGTGTCCCAGCGCATGGGCCTCTTCGTGGTCGGCCGCCTCGCCGACCGGCACGGCATCCGCGTCCAGCTCCGCCCCTCGGGCGAGCAGGCCGGGACGACCTCGCTGGTCATGCTGCCGGACGCGATCACCCACGGCGGTGGCGGCGAGCCGCTGCAGGAGGACTTCACGGTCTCCCAGATCATCCCGGAGCAGCAGGCGTACGAGCCGGCCCCGCTGCGGACCGCCGCGGAGCTGGGCTTCGACGACTCCCGCTACGAGCAGCAGCAGGACGGCACCGCCCTGAACCCGGTGGGCCGCTCCCTGATGCGCGAGGAGCGCCGTGCCGCGCTCGGCGCCCAGCTCCAGGGCGGTCCGTCCGCCGAGGGCGGGGAGCAGGAGCGGTACGAGGGCGGCTACGAGGCCCCGTACGAGGGGCAGGACGCCCACGCCGGCCACGACCAGGGCGGCTACGGGCAGCAGCCCGGGTACGGCGACGTACCGCCGCGGGAGGGCCACCCGGCCGACGGGTACCGGGACGGCGGCCACCAGGGCGGAACGGACGGGTACCAGGACGGCCAGTACCAGACCGGTGAGTACCAGTCCGGTGAGTACCAGACCGGCGAGTACCAGACCGGCGGCTACCCGGCCGACGGCTACCGCGCCGAGGGCCACGGCGCGGAGGGCGGGTACGGCCAGGACACCGGCGAGTACCGCCAGGACGGCTACGCGGACGGCGGCGTGCAGACCGCCGGACAGTACCCGGGCCCCGTGTATCCGGAGGGCGGCTACCCGGACGGGACCGCCGGACAGCCGTCGCCCGACGGCCGGTTCGACTCCGGGTCCGAGCAGGGCGGGTGGCCGGCCACCGCCACGTACGAGGGCGGCTACGACGGCGGCTACGGCGGCGAATCGGAATCCGCGCCCGCCGCTCCCGCGAACGAGCGGGACGGCGTAGGCTTCGACCGTCCGGGTTCCGAGCCCGACGCCGCGCACGAGCTGACCGAGGCGGGTCTCCCGCGCCGTGGCAGCCAGCGCGCGGCGGAGCGGACGAACCTGAACGGAAACCACCGGCAGGACACCCAGGACCGGCAGGTCCAGCCGGTCCGGCAGGCTTCCGCGAGCGAGACCGAGCGGACCGGTGACTGGCGTTCGGCGAACGACGAGCGCTGGCAGCGGGCCGGCAAGCTCAAGGAGCCGAAGGCCGGCGGGGTGACGGCCTCCGGGCTGCCCCGCCGGGTTCCCAAGGCGAACCTGGTCGAGGGAACCGCGGAACAGACCCCGCAGGGCGGCCCACAGGTCTCCCGCGCCCCCGAAGACGTCCGCGGCAGGTTGAGCAACCTGCGGCGCGGCGTCCAGAAGGGGCGCAGTGCGGGGACGGACATGAACGGATCGGCCACTTACGATCGACACAGTGGCCCGGGTAGTACCTACAACCAGGAGCGTTAGTGTGAGCCCGATGAGCCAGGCGGCGCAGAATCTGAACTGGTTGATCACCAACTTCGTGGACAACACCCCCGGGGTGTCGCACACGGTGGTGGTCTCCGCCGACGGACTCCTGCTGGCGATGTCCGAGGGTTTCCCGCGTGACCGTGCCGACCAGCTGGCCGCCGTCGCGTCCGGTCTGACCTCGCTGACGGCGGGCGCGTCCCGCATCTTCGAGGGCGGACTGGTCAACCAGACCGTGGTGGAGATGGAGCGCGGCTTCCTCTTCATCATGTCCATCTCGGACGGTTCCTCGCTGGCCGTCCTCGCCCACCCCGACGCCGACATCGGCCTCGTGGGCTACGAGATGGCCCTGCTCGTGGACCGTGCCGGCAGCGTCCTCACCCCGGACCTGCGCGCGGAACTGCAAGGCAGTCTTCTCAACTAGCGATAGGACCGTGCGTTTCTCGCCACCGCGCCTTATGGTGCGGTGGCGCGGTTCCACGGGGACGTGGACCGGCGCTCGACAGTCGGAGGAGGAAACGTGGCTACACCCCCGGGCGGACACCACCCTTACAGCGGTGCTCACCAGGTGCAGGGTGGCAACGCCCAGAACCACTACGACTTTCCCTCCGCGCCGGGCGGTCAGGGCGGGTACCAGCAGCCCTACCAGCAGCCGCAGGCGCCGCGCAGCCATCCGGCGCGGCAGCGGTACCAGTCCCCGGAGCAGGCGGCGGACGCCCGCGCGGCCGCCCACAACCCGCTGGTCCGGCCGTACGCCATGACGGGTGGCCGGACCCGCCCCCGGTACCAGCTCGCCATCGAGGCGCTGGTGTCGACCACGGCCGATCCGTCGCGGCTGCACGGGCAGTTGCCCGAGCACCAGCGGATCTGCCGGCTGTGCTTCGAGATCAAGTCGGTGGCGGAGATCTCGGCACTGCTCTCCATCCCCCTCGGCGTTGCCCGGATCCTCGTCGCCGACCTGGCCGAGGCGGGGCTCGTCGCCATCCATCAGCCCGGCGGCGACGAGGCCGCCGGCGGCCAGCCAGACGTGACACTGCTCGAAAGGGTGCTCAGTGGACTTCGCAAGCTCTAGCGGCGGTGCGGCCCGCTCAACCACCAGCGCGAAGATCGTGGTGGCGGGCGGCTTCGGCGTGGGCAAGACCACGTTCGTCGGCGCCGTCTCGGAGATCAACCCGCTGCGTACCGAGGCCGTCATGACGTCCGCGTCCGCGGGCATCGACGACCTCACCCACACCGGCGACAAGACGACGACGACCGTCGCCATGGACTTCGGCCGGATCACCCTGGACCAGGACCTGATCCTCTACCTCTTCGGCACCCCCGGCCAGGACCGCTTCTGGTTCATGTGGGACGACCTCGTACGCGGCGCCATCGGCGCCGTCGTCCTCGTCGACACCCGCCGCCTGGCCGACTGCTTCCCCGCCGTCGACTACTTCGAGAACAGCGGCCTGCCCTTCGTCATCGCCCTCAACGGCTTCGACGGACACCAGCCCTACACCCCAGACGAAGTCCGCGAAGCCCTCCAGATCGGCCCCGACACCCCCATCATCACCACCGACGCCCGCCACCGCGCGGACGCCAAGAGCGCCCTCATCACCCTCGTCGAACACGCCCTCATGGCACGACTGCGGTAAGTCCCACCGCGCTCGGCGCGTCCGGCGCGTCCGCCGCGTCCGACACGCGAGAAGCCCGCCGTACCGGTCCGGTACGGCGGGCTTCTCGCGTCGTCCCACCGCACACCGCGGCGTGCCGCCCGGCGACGCCTGCGTCCGGGTGGCGCACGGCGAGGGCCCCGCACTCGGTCCGGGGACGGAGTGCGGGGCCCTCGCGACGGGCGTGCCGGGGTCAGCGCTGCCAGGAGTGGGCGGCCCGGAAGCCGCCCTGGCGCTCCAGGCGGCGCCAGCCGGCCGTGGAGCGGACGCGCTGCGCGGGAACGGCGGCGGGACGGGCGTTGGCGCGGGCCAGGATGACCGCGGTGAGCGCGGCGAGCTCCTCGGGCGCGGCGTGGCCCTTCTCGACCCGCAGGAGGGAGGGGTCTGCCAGGGGCGTGGTCACAAGGTCTCCTCGTGGCTTACTGCGGCGGGTTGCCGTGCTTGCGCGACGGCAGGTCGGCGTGCTTGGTGCGGAGCATCGCGAGGGACCTGATGAGGACCTCGCGGGTCTCGGCCGGGTCGATGACGTCGTCGACGAGGCCGCGCTCGGCGGCGTAGTACGGGTGCATCAGCTCGGCCTTGTACTCCTTGACCATGCGGGCGCGCATGGCCTCGGGGTCCTCGGCGTCGGCGATCTGGCGGCGGAAGATGACGTTGGCCGCGCCTTCGGCGCCCATGACGGCGATCTCGTTGGTGGGCCAGGCGTAGGTGAGGTCGGCGCCGATGGACTGGGAGTCCATGACGATGTAGGCGCCGCCGTAGGCCTTGCGCAGGATGAGGGAGATGCGCGGGACGGTGGCGTTGCAGTACGCGTACAGCAGCTTCGCGCCGTGGCGGATGATGCCGCCGTGCTCCTGGTCGACGCCGGGCAGGAAGCCGGGCACGTCGAGGAAGGTGATGATCGGGATGTTGAAGGCGTCGCACATCTGGACGAAGCGGGCGGCCTTCTCGGACGCCTCGATGTCCAGTACCCCGGCGAGGGTCTGCGGCTGGTTGGCGACGATGCCGACGACCTGGCCGTCGAGGCGGGCCAGGGCGCAGACGATGTTGCGCGCCCAGCGCTCGTGGACCTCCAGGAAGTCGCCGTCGTCGACGATCTCCTCGATGACCTTGTGCATGTCGTACGGGCGGTTGCCGTCGGCGGGCACGAGGTCCAGCAGGACGTCGCCGCGCCGGTCGGCGGGGTCCTCGGCCGGGTGGACCGGCGGGTTCTCGCGGTTGTTGGAGGGGAGCATCGACAGGAGGTAGCGGACCTCCGCGATGCAGGTCTCCTCGTCGTCGTAGGCGAAGTGGGCCACGCCGGAGGTCTCGGCGTGGACGTCGGCGCCGCCGAGCCCGTTCTGGGTGATCTCCTCGCCGGTGACGGCCTTGACGACGTCGGGGCCGGTGATGAACATCTGCGAGGTGTCGCGGACCATGAAGACGAAGTCGGTCAGCGCGGGGCTGTAGGCGGCGCCGCCGGCGCAGGGGCCGAGCATCACGGAGATCTGCGGGATGACCCCGGACGCCCTGGTGTTGCGCTGGAAGATGCCGCCGTACCCGGCGAGGGCGGAGACACCCTCCTGGATGCGGGCGCCGGCGCCGTCGTTGAGGGAGACCAGCGGGGCGCCGGCCGCGATGGCCATGTCCATGATCTTGTGGATCTTGGTGGCGTGGGCCTCGCCCAGGGCGCCGCCGAAGATCCGGAAGTCGTGGGCGTAGACGAAGACCGTGCGGCCCTCCACCGTGCCCCAGCCGGTGATGACGCCGTCGGTGTAGGGCTTCTTGTGCTCCAGGCCGAAGCCGGTCGCCCGGTGCCGGCGCAGCTGTTCGACCTCCCGGAACGACCCCTCGTCCAGCAGGAGGTCGATGCGCTCCCGGGCGGTCAGCTTCCCCTTGGCGTGCTGCGCCTCGGTGGCGCGCTCGCTCGGGCCGCGCCGCGCCTCCTCGCGCAGGGCGTGCAGCTCGGCCACACGCCCGCGGGCGTCGGCGGGCTCTCCCTGGGTTTCGTCCACAACGGTCATGCACCGACCCTACGGAGCCGACCAAGGAAAACCCGCCGTTGACTCCGTACAGTCTCCGGACTGATCTGCTGTCCGTCCTGCACAGAACCGTCCTGTCATGCAGGCGAAGTACCAGCTTTCGGCCCAGTGGTGTTGTGGGCTTCCCACAAGGACCTCGGGCCGGGGCGTGCGGGCGGCCCTGGCGTGATGCGGTCCGTGCGGGCGAGCACCACCCGGCGGGGGCCGCCGCCGGGGCGATCCGCGGCCGTGGGGCGGGCCGGGTGGACAGTACCCGCACGGGCGGGCCCGGGGCGAACGCGCGACGGACGGGCCGGGTCGCGGCCGTGTTGTGGAGGACCTCCAGCCGGCCCGGCGCGCCCGCGCGGGCGGCGGCGCGGCGCGGGGCGCCGGACGTCACCGGATGGGCGTAAGCCGTGTCGGCGCGACCCCAAGTGGTTGAACGTTGAAGAGAAAGGGTCTACAGTCGAAGTAGTTCAAGCTTCAACGACTTTCCTCTCAAGGAGCACCCCATGGGCCTGTTCACCCGCACCTCCGGCACGAAGCCCGCCACGGCCACCGCGCCGGCCGCCGACCCGGCGCTCGCCGCCCTGACCGGCACGTACACGATCGACACCGCGCACAGCACGCTCGGCTTCACCGCCCGCCACGCGATGATCACCAATGTGCGCGGCGCCTTCACCGACTACGAGGGCACCCTGACGCTGGACGGGTCGGACCCGGCCGCGTCGGCCGCGTCGCTGGACATCCGCATGGCCTCCGTCGACACCGGCAGCGCCGACCGCGACGGCCACCTGCGCGGCGCCGACTTCTTCGACGCCGAGCGGTTCCCGCTGATGACCTTCCGCTCCACGTCCGCCGAGGCGCTGGGCGGCTCGGACTACCGGATCCACGGCGACCTGACGATCAAGGGCACGACCCGCCCGGTCGCGATCGACCTGGAGTTCAACGGCGCCGCGAAGGACCCGTTCGGCAACGAGCGCGTCGGCTTCGAGGGCCGGGCCGAGATCCTGCGCTCCGACTGGGGGCTCACCTGGAACGCGGCCCTGGAGACCGGCGGGGTCCTGGTCAGCGACAAGATCAAGCTGACCTTCGAGATCTCCGCGATCCGCACGGCGTAGCCACCCGCCGCCCGCCGCACCATCCCGCAGCGCCCGCCCACCGCCCCTCCGGCGGCCGAGGTGGGCGCTGGGCGTCGTCATACGGCCCTGGGCGCCGCCGCCGTACGAGACGAAGCCCGTGCGCGCCGGTGCACACCCCGCCCGTACGCGCCCCGCCCGCGCCACCACCGTCCGAGCGGCACCCGCTCCACCGGCGCCGGCAGCCGTCCCGCCACCCCTCCGGGCCCGGATACCGCCCTCGCACCCCTCCGGGCCCCGGCCGGCCCTCCCCCCTCCGGGCCCCCGCCGGCCCTCCCCCGCCCCCGCCGCCATAATCGCCGGATGCCCCGCACCACCCGCCCCGCGCGCCTCCCGGCCCACGGCCCCGCGCCGGACCTCTCCGGCCGGGACCGTCTCCCCTCCCTCACCGGCCTGCGCTTCTGGGCCGCGCTCGTGGTCGTCCTGTACCACCTCTCCCGCCAGGCGGGCGCGCTCCCCTGGATCAGCGACGCGACCTGGTACGGCCGCAGCGGGGTGACCTTCTTCTTCGTCCTGTCCGGGTTCGTCCTGGCGTGGACCTACGACGGGCAGCGGGTCCCGGCGAAGGTCTTCCTGTGGCGGAGGTTCGCGCGGATCTGGCCGCTGCTCGCCGTGACGACGGCGCTGTCCGTGGCCGCGTACGCCGCGCTGGGCACGCGGGTGTCACCGCGGTCGGTCGCCGCGACCCTGCTCCTGGCCAACGCCTGGCTGCCCGACCCGGATCTGCTGCGCGGCGGCAACCCGGCCGCCTGGTCGCTGAGCGACGAGGCGTGGTTCTACCTGCTGTTCCCGCTGCTGCTCGCCCTCCCCTGGCTGCGCTCGGCGCGCGGGCGCGCCGGTGTGGCGGTCGCCGCGTGCGCGGCCGTCCTGGCGGTGTGGCTGTGCGGGGCGGTGATCGCGGACCCGGTCGTACGGTCCTGGGCGCTCGGCTACTTCCCGGTGACCCGTACCCCGCAGTTCCTGCTCGGCGTGGCGGCGGGGCTGGCGGTGGCGCGCGGCTGGCGCCCGCCGGTGCGGCCGGGCGCGGCCGTCGCGCTGGTCGTGGCCTGGCACCTGGTGCTGGTCCCCTGGTCGCGGGCGGTGCCGGACGCGCTCTGGTACAGCCCGTACCAGGCGTCGCAGCTGCTCTCCGCGCCGCTGTTCGCCCTGCTGGTCGTCGCCGCCGCCCGCGCCGACCTGGAGGGCCGCCGCACGGGGCTGGGCGGCCGGTGGGCGATCCGGCTCGGGCACTGGTCGTTCGCCTGGTACCTGGTCCACGAGATCGTGATCCGCCTGTGGATCGGCACGTACGGCCGCCCGGTGGGCCTCACGGCGACGGCGGGGGTGTGGCTGCTGGTGCTGGCGGCGAGCCTGGCCGTGTCGGCGGCCGCGTACCACTGGGTGGAGCACCCCTTGGAACGCCGCCTGCGGAAGGCGGGCCCGCGCCCCACCGGCCCGAGGACACGGGGATCCGTCTCGTGAGGAGTGCGCGGAGCACGGCGCCGCACGGCTGCGGGAAGCCGGTCGCGTCGATGCCGCCGCACGCGGGTGCCGGACGCGGCCCCTGGGCCTGAGGGCCGGTGCGTCAGAACCCGCCGCCGAAGTCGCCGCCACCGCCGAAGTCGCCGCCGCCCCAGCCTCCGCCGCCGAAGTCGCCGCCGAAGTCGGAGGCGTTGAAGTCGCCGCCGGAGAAGTCGCCGCCCGCGAAGCCCTCGCCGCCGTACTCGCCCGCGTACGCGGGGGTGGCCAGGGTGGTGCCGAGCATCGTGCCGACGAGGAGGCCCGGCAGGAGGGCGCCGCCGTAGTAGCCGCCCGCCCAGGGGCCGTAGGCGGGGCCGGCCTCCCAGTAGGGGCGGGGGCCCGACTCGGTGGCGACCTGGCGGGCCGCCGGGTCCTGGCCGGCCTTGATGCGGGACTCGTCCGCCGCGCAGACCGGCACGTCGCGCGGGGAGCCGCCGGGCGGCGTCCAGGCCAGGTCGGTGACGGACGGGCCGTGGCGCGGGTCGAAGAAGCAGGGTGCCCGCCGCTCGGGAAGCGGGCGGCCCTCGCGGCGGGCGGCGAGGACGGCCAGCGCGTGGCGGCCGTCCGCGAGGGCCTCGGTCACGCCCCGGACGTCGTGGGGGTGGCGGGCCCCGGCCATGAGCTGCTTCGCCTTGTCGTACGCGTCGAGCGCGCCCTCGTAGTCGCGGCGCTGGGCGTCGTCGGCGGACGGGTCGCCCGGCTGGAAGTCGAGGCGGTCCAGCTCCTCGCCGTACGCGGTGATGTCCTCGTCCACAACGACGCGCAGCTTCTCCAGCGCCTCGCGCTCCTCGGCCCGCTTGCGGTTGCGGCCGCGGACGGTCGTCAGCGACACCGCGCCGGCCACCACCGCGAGCAGCACGCCGATGGTGATCAGGCCGCCGACCGGGGTGCCGCCCGCGTCGGGCACGCCCTCCCAGGAGGACGGCGCCGAGCCGCGCATCTGCGGCAGGGCCTGGTCGGCGAAGGCGTTCAGCTCCGTACCCGTGTCCACACCGGGACCGTGGACCGCCGAGACGAGGTTGCCGACCGCCTGCGGGGCCATCACCGCCCGGTCGGCGCCCGCGTCGAAGGCGTCGCCGAGGCGGACGGCGTACACGCCGGTCACCCCGGTCAGGGTGCGCAGCTCGCGCAGCAGGGTCTCCTCCGGGAACTCCTCCGTGTCCGGCAGCACCGCCACCATCAGGGGCTTGTCCGCGTCGAGGATCTTGCGCTCCAGCGCCTGCGCCTCCCGCTCGGGCAGTTCGCCGGCCGCCTCCGGGTGCACGTAGACCGGCCCCTGCCGCAGGGCCTGCGCGGCCTCGCGCACCCCCTCGGACGCCTGCGCGTGCGCGGCGGGTGCCAGGGCCAGGAGGGCCGAGAGCACCAGGCCCGCCAGGACCGCCAGGAGGGAAAGGGGGTTTCTCCTCATATCATCGACGGTACCCCATGTGGGGTAATTCACGACGATCACGGAGAGGCCCAGGAGGCGGGGATGGCGGGGCGGTCGCCGTGCGGCCGCCCCGCCCCGCGGGACCGCCGCTACCGCTCCGCCGGCCGCACGCCCGCCTTCAGCAGACCGTACGTGTAGGCGTCCACCAGCGCCTGCCAGGACGCGTCGATCACGTTCTCCCCGACGCCCACCGTCGACCACTCGGTGTCGCCGTCGCCGGTGGTGATCAGGACGCGGGTGGTGGACTCGGTGCCGTGGCGGCCCTCCAGGATGCGCACCTTGTAGTCGACCAGCTCGAACTTGGTGAGCTGCGGGTGGATCCGCTCCAGCGCCGCGAGCAGCGCCCGGTCCAGGGCGTTCACCGGGCCGTTGCCCTCCGCCGTGGCGACGATGCGCTCGCCGTCGGCCCAGACCTTGACCGTCGCCTCGTTGGCGTGGCTGCCGTCGGGGCGGTTCTCGGAGATGGCCCGCCAGGACTCCGTACGGAAGTAGCGCAGCGGCCGGCCCTCGACCTCCTCGCGGAGCAGCAGCTCGAAGGAGGCGTCGGCCGCCTCGTACGTGTAGCCGCGCAGCTCCCGGTCCTTGACGCGGTCGACGACGCGGCCGACCAGCTCCCGGTCGCCGCCCAGGTCGATGCCGAGCTCCTTGCCCTTCAGCTCGACCGAGGCGCGTCCGGCCATGTCGGAGACGAGCATGCGCATGGTGTTGCCGACCAGCTCGGGGTCGATGTGCTGGTACAGGTCCGGGTCGACCTTGATCGCGGAGGCGTGCAGGCCCGCCTTGTGGGCGAAGGCGGAGACGCCGACGTACGGCTGGTGGGTGGAGGGGGTGAGGTTGACGACCTCGGCGATGGCGTGGGAGATGCGGGTCATCTCCGCCAGGGAGCCCTCGGGCAGGACGCGGCGGCCGTACTTGAGCTCCAGCGCGGCGACGACGGGGAAGAGGTTGGCGTTGCCGACGCGCTCGCCGTAGCCGTTGGCGGTGCACTGGACGTGGGTGGCGCCGCCGTCGACGGCGGCGAGGGTGTTGGCGACGGCGCAGCCGGTGTCGTCCTGGGCGTGGATGCCGAGGCGGGCGCCGGTGTCGGCGGCGACGGTGGAGACGACGGCCTGGACCTGGGCCGGGAGCATCCCGCCGTTGGTGTCGCAGAGCACGACCACGTCGGCGCCGGCCTCGTGCGCGGCGCGGACGACGGCCTTGGCGTACTCGGGGTTCGCGCGGTGGCCGTCGAAGAAGTGCTCGCAGTCGACGAAGACGCGGCGGCCCTGCCCGCACAGGTACCGGACGGTGTCGCGGACCATGGCGAGGTTCTCGTCGAGCGTGGTGCGCAGCGCCAGTTCCACATGGCGGTCGTGGGACTTGGCGACCAGGGTGATGACCGGTGCGCCGGAGTCGAGGAGCGCCTTGACCTGCGGGTCGTCGGCGGCGCTGATGCCGGGGCGGCGGGTGGCGCCGAAGGCCACGAGCTGGGCGTGCCGGAAGTCGATCTCCGCGAGGGCGCGGGCGAAGAACTCGGTGTCGCGCGGGTTGGCACCGGGCCAGCCGCCCTCGATGAAGCCCACGCCGAAGTCGTCCAGGTGCCGGGCGATGGTCAGCTTGTCGGCGACGGTGAGGTTGATGCCCTCGCGCTGGGCGCCGTCGCGCAGTGTCGTGTCGAAGACGTGGAAGCCGTCGTCGACGGGCTGATCCGTGGTCATGGCTGTCCTGCTCCTGTCGGATGGGCTCCGGTGGGATTCCCTCCCCCGCCCGGTCCCGGGCGGGGTGGGGGGCCCGGGTGGGGGAATGGGTGGTTCCGCTTGTCCCCATTCTCGCGCGCTCGCCGCCGGCCCTCGGGTGGGGCCCGGAAAACGAAAAGACCCCTCGCGGGTGCGAGAGGTCTGCGCGCGGGTCTGGGACACGGTGTCGCTGCCGCGGCGGGGTCACTGCCGTCGTTCAGCGGTCACTGCGGACCGGCGCGCTGCTGCCGATAATCATCGGGTTTGCGAGCACGGCGGCAGTCTGCCACAGGTGCGCCACCGCGTGGGCACGGATCTCACGATGCGGTCAAGACCCGGACAGCAGGGTTTCGGCGAGGTGTTCGCGCACCTGGGCGAGCACCTGGGCGCGGCCGGTGCCGGGCAGGCCGACGGCGACGTGGACGCTGAACCCGTCGAGGAGGGCGCGCAGCCGGGCCGCGTACCGGTCGGGGTCGACGGGGCGCAGTTCGCCGCGCGAGACGCCCTCGGCGATGAGGGCGACGAGATCGCGGTGCCAGGCGCCCTCGATGGCCGCCTGGCGGTCGCGCGCGTCGTCGCCGGCGTACTGCGAGCGGTTCCACACCTCCAGCCAGAGCGTCCAGTGCGGGTCGCGGGGGCCGTCGGGGACGTACAGCTCGACGTACGCGGCCAGACGCCCGGCGACGGGGAGGTCGTGCCGGGACAGCAGGGCGCCGCGCTCCGCGCCGAGGCGGCCCTCGCTCCACTCCAGGGTGCGCAGCAGCAGCTCGTCCTTGGTGCGGAAGTAGTAGAGGAGGTGGCCGCTGCTCATGCCGACGTCGCGGCCGAGGCCGGCCATGGTGAGGCCGTCCAGCCCGCGCTCGGCGATGGTCGCCATGGCTGCGGCGAGCACGTCCTCGCGAGGCGGCGCGGTGTTGCGGCGCCGGGCGGGGCGGGGGGCGCGGGCGGGGCCGCCGTCCGTCCGGGCGGCGGGGCCGCCGTCCGTCCGGGCGGCGGGGCCGTCAGCCTGGGCGGAGGCGCCGCCGGTGGGGGCGGAGGCGCCGCCCGCCTGGACGGAGGCGTCGCCGGTGGGGGCGGAGGCGCCGCCCGCCTGGACGGAGGCGTCGCCGGTGGGGGCGGAGGCGCCGCCCGCCTGGGCGGAGGCGCCGCCGGTGGGGGCGGAGGCGCCGCCGGTGCGGGCGCGGCCGGTGGGGCCTGCCGCGCCGGGGGCGGGGCCGGCGGAGCCCTCTTCGGCGGGGGCGGCTTGGGGGTCGTTCACCCGTCCGTTGTACCCGATGCCCATCCCGCCCCCGCCATCCGTTCCCGCAGAGCCGCCACGGCGGCGGGGGCGGGCGGCGGGCCGGTCAGGGCCTCCGTGCCGACTCCGAGGACCTCCAGGACGACCGCCGCCACCTGGTCGCCGGGGAGCGCGCCGGAGAGCAGGGCGAGCAGGGCCGGACCGTCCTCGTCGGCCCAGCCGTCGGCGGCTACCGCCTCGCGCAGCGCCACGACCGTGTCCACGGCGGCGGCCGGGAGCTTCGTCCAGGCCCGCAGGGTGCGCACCTCGTCGGCCGCCTCGGCCATGAACCACACCAGGACCTCGTACGGCACGTCGTGCCCGTCCGGGGCGAAGAGGTGGAAGGAGGGCTCGCGTGCCGGGTCCTCGTCGGGGATGACGGCGGTGACCAGGCGGCTCGCGTCGCGGTGGTCGAGCTCGATGTGCCAGGCGTCCTCGGGCAGGGCGTAGGTCCGGGTGATCCGGTAGTCGGGGTGCGGGGCGGGGCGTGCGTCGGCCATGGGCGCAGGCTGTCAGCCGCACCCATGGCCGGACCAGCGGTTTTCCCCGGTGCCGCCCGCGCGGGGGCGTCAGCGGTCCTCCCGGCGCCGCCCGCGCGCGGGTCTCAGACCCGGGGCTGCTGCTGGGTGATGCAGTGGATGCCGCCGCCGTGGGCGAAGACGGGGCGGGCGTCGACGAGGGTCACGGCGCGGTCGGGGAACAGGCGGCGGAAGACATCCGCCGCCGTCTCGTCGCGCGGGTCGTCGAAGGCGCACAGGACGACACCGCCGTTGCAGAGGTAGTGGTTGATGTACGAGTAGTCGACCCACCCGCCGTCGGCCTGGAGGACGGTCGGCGCGGGGACCTCGACGACCTCCAGGGCGCGGCCCCGCGCGTCGGTCTGGGAGCGCAGGAGGGCGACGATCTCCTTGCAGGGCTCGTGGTCGGGGTGGGCGGGGTCGGGCTGGGTGTGGGCGACGACGACGCCGGGCCGGGCGAAGGCGGCCACGATGTCGACGTGGCCGCGGGTGCCGTAGTCGCCGTAGTCGGCGGTCAGCCCGCGCGGCAGCCAGATCGCCTTGGTGGTGCCGAGCCTGGCGTGCACCTCCGCCTCGACCTGGGCGCGGGTCCAGCCGGGGTTGCGTTCGGGGCCGAGCTGGACCGTGTCGGTGAGCAGGACCGTGCCCTCGCCGTCGACGTGGATCGCCCCGCCCTCGTTGACGAGCGGGCTGGCGTGCACGGGGGCCCCGGCGAGGTCCGCGACATGGCGGGCGACCTTCGCGTCGTGCTCCCAGCGGGCCCAGTCGGCGGCGCCCCAGCCGTTGAACACCCAGTCCACGGCGGCGAGCCGGGTGCCGTCGGTGACGAAGGTGGGGCCGGTGTCCCGCATCCAGGCGTCGTCGAGGTCGCGCTCCACCAGGTCGACGGCGTCGCCGAGGAGGGCTCGGGCCGAGTCGGCGTCGCCGGGGGCGGTGACCAGGGTGACCGGCTCGAAGCGGCGTACGGCGCGGGCCACCCGTGCCCATGCCGCTCGGGCCGAGGCCAGGTCCTCCGGTGTGGCGAAGGTCGGGTTGGCGGTGGGCCAGGCCATCCAGGTGCGCTCGTGGGGAGTCCACTCGGCGGGCATGCGGAACGTCATGGGGGCGGTCCTCAGAGGAAGTAGAGGCGGTTGAGGGAGACGGAGTCGGCGGGGTCCGAGCGGACCGGCTCGCCGTCGAGGGTGACCAGGCCGGTGCGGGCGTCGACGGCGACCTCGCCGACGCGGGAGTTGCGGCGCAGGTCGGCGGGGCCGATGCCGCGGGTGCCGCGTACGGCGACGCGCCGGCGGCGGGTGGGCATCCGGTCGGCACCGAGCTGGGCGGCGGCGCCGGAGACGAACGCGACGGAGAGGTCCGCGGCCGTCGCGCCGTGGGCGCCGAACTGCGGACCGAGGACGAGCGGTTCGCAGGTGTCGGTGGCGGCGTTCGGGTCGCCCACCACCCCGTACGCGGGGAAGCCCGCCTTCAGGACGAGCTGCGGCTTCGCGCCGAAGAACTCGGGCCGCCACAGCACGATGTCCGCGAGCTTGCCGGGCTCGATGGAGCCGATCTCGTGGGCGAGGCCGTGGGCGATGGCCGGGTTGACGGTGAGCTTGGCGATGTACCGCAGGACGCGGGCGTTGTCGTCGCCGTCCCCGTCGCCGTCGAGCGGGGCCAGCTCGGCCTTCATCTTCCCGGCCATGGCGAAGGTGCGGCGCACGGTCTCGCCCGCCCGGCCCATGCCCTGGGCGTCCGAGGAGGTGATGCCGATCGCCCCCAGGTCGTGCAGGACGTCCTCGGCGCCCATCGTCCCGGCGCGGATGCGGTCGCGGGCGAGGGCCGCGTCACCGGGCAGGTCGGTCTTGAGGTCGTGGACGGAGACGATCATCCCGTAGTGCTCGGCGAGCGCGTCCCGCCCGAAGGGCAGCGTGGGGTTGGTGGACGAGCCGATGACGTGGGGGACGCCCGCCATCTTGAGGACGTTGGGGACGTGGCCGCCGCCGCAGCCCTCGATGTGGAAGGCGTGGATGGTGCGCCCTTCGAGGACCCTGAGGGTGTCCTCCACGGACAGGCACTCGTTGAGGCCGTCGCTGTGCAGGGCGACCTGCACGTCGTGGTCCTCGGCGACCCGCAGCGCCGTGTCCAGGGCGCGGGTGTGGGCGCCCATGTCCTCGTGGACCTTGAAGCCGGAGGCGCCGCCCTCGGCCAGGGCCTCCACCAGCGGCGCGGGGTCCGAGGACGAACCGCGCGCCAGGAAGCCGATGTTGACCGGCCAGGCGTCGAAGGCGTTGAAGGCGTGGCGCAGCGCCCACGGCGAGTTGACGCCGACGCCCCATACGGGCCCGAACTCCTGGCCGATGATCGTGGTCACCCCGGAGGCCAACGACGCCTCCATGATGCGGGGCGACAGCAGGTGGACGTGGGTGTCGACGGCCCCGGCGGTGGCGATCAGGCCCTCGCCGGACACGATGGAGGTGCCCGTGCCGACGACCACGTCGACCCCGTCGAGGGTGTCGGGGTTGCCGGCCCGGCCGATGGCGTGGATCCGGCCCTCCCGGATGCCGATCGACGCCTTGCGGATGCCCTGCACGGCGTCGACGACCAGGACGTTGCTGATGACCACGTCGCAGGTGTCGCGGACGGCGGCGGCCTTCAGGTGCAGCCCGTCGCGGGCGGTCTTGCCGAAGCCCGCGAGGAACTCGTCGCCCGGCTTCTGGGCGTCGGACTCGACCCGCACGGTGAGGCCGGAGTCGCCCAGGCGGACGCGGTCGCCGGCGCGGGGGCCGTGCACGGAGGCGTACGCGTAGGGGTCCATCAGTCCTCCTCACGGGCGGCGGGGGCCTGGCTGGGCCGGCCCTCGGGGTCGGAGTCGGGGCCGGGGCTGGGGTCTGGGCCGGGGCCGGGGTCCGGGCCGGGGCCGGGGTCCGGGCCGGGGCCGGGGTCCGGGCCGGGGCCGGGGTCCGGTGCGGCGCCGAGGTAGCCGCAGGCCGCCGCCCTGCGCAGGGCCTCCTCCTTCGCGCCGGGCGCGTCCAGCGGGCCGTCCACCAGCCCGGCGAACCCGATCGCCACCCGGTCGCCGCCGAGGGGCACCAGCCCGACCTCCGCCTCGCCGCCCGGGTCGAACCGCACCGACGAGCCGGCCGGGACGCACAGCCGCATCCCGTAGGCGGCCGCCCGGTCGAACCGCAGCCGGGGGTTGGCCTCGAAGAAGTGGAAGTGGGAGGTGACGCTGACCGGCACGGCGGCGGTGTTCCGGACGGTCAGCGTCGCGACCGGGGCCGCCTCGCCGTATCCGGCCCCTGGCAGCAGGGCGCCGGGCGCGTCGGGGCCGGCGGAGGGGCCGCCGATGGGGTCGGTGACCACGGCGAGGCGGGAGCCGTCGTCGAAGACGGCCTCCACGTGGACCTCGGTGACCACGTCGGCCACGCCGGGCAGGACGTCGTCCGGGCCGAGCACCGAGCGGGCCGCCTCGACGGCCTCGGCGAGGCGCAGGCCGTCGCGCGCGGCCTCGCAGACGGTGTCCGCGATCAGGGCGGTGGCCTCGGGGATGTTCAGCCGGAGCCCGCGGGCGCGGCGGGACCGGGCGAGTTCGGCGGCACTGAAGAGGAGCAGCCGGTCGCGTTCCGTGGGGGTCAGGCGCACGGCCCTCGCACCTCCTGGCGTGTACGACGAGGTTGACTTAGAGCATCACTCTAAACGGATGGGACCTGGATGAGAATCAGGGCGGATATGTGAGGGGGAACAGATGGAGCGCCGCTCCATGCTCCGCGCGCGGAGGGGACGGGGCCGGAGGGCGCGACACGGGCGGGGCGGGCGGGGAGGCGCGGGTGGGGCGGCGCGGCACAGGCGGAGGCGGCACGGCACGGGTGGGCGGCGCGAGCGGCACGGGCGGCACGGGCGGCACGGCGCAGGCGCGGGCGGAGGAGTGGGCGCGGCCGGGGCGCGAGGGTGCGGGCGCACGGACGTACGGCGCCTGCGTCCTGGCGCCCGCCGGAAAGCACGGCGCCCGCCGCCGCCCGCGGGCCGCCGTGGAGGGCGGAACGCGGGCCGCGGCGGGCGCGGCGGACCTCGGCGGCCGTCAGGCGACCGGCTGGGGCGGGCGGGTCAGGCGACCGGGTGGGGCGGGGTCAGGCGACCGGGTGGGTCCAGCCGTGGGTGTCCTCGGCGGCGCCCGTCTGGATGTCCAGCAGGGCCCGGCGGAGCTTCAGGGTGACCTCGCCGGGCGTGCCGTCGCCCTGCGTCCACTCGCCGCTCGCCGACTTGACCGTGCCGACCGGGGTGATCACGGCGGCCGTGCCGCAGGCGAAGACCTCGGTGAGCGTGCCGTTCTCCGTGTCCCGGCGCCACTGCTCGGTGGAGACGCGGCGCTCCTCGGACTCGTAGCCGAGGTCGCGGGCGACCTGGAGCAGCGAGTCACGGGTGATGCCGGCGAGGAGGGAGCCGGTCAGCTCAGGCGTGACGATCTTGTTCCCGTACACGAAGTACAGGTTCATGCCGCCCATCTCCTCGACCCACTTGTGCTCCAGCGCGTCGAGCCAGACGACCTGGTCGCAGCCCTTCTCGGCGGCCTCGGCCTGGGCGAGCAGGGACGCGGCGTAGTTGCCGCCGGTCTTGGCGAAGCCCATGCCGCCGGGGACGGCGCGGACGTAGTTCTCCGACAGCCAGACGGAGACCGGCTTCACGCCGCCGGGGAAGTAGGCGCCCGCGGGCGACGCGATGACGACGAAGAGGTACTCGTCGGCCGGCCGGACGCCCAGCCCGACCTCCGTGGCGATCATGAAGGGCCGCAGGTAGAGGGATTCCTCGCCACCGTGCGGCGGGACCCACGCCTCGTCCTGGCGGACCAGCGCGTCGCACGCGGCGACGAAGGTCTCGACGGGCAGCTCGGGCATGGCGAGGCGGCGGGCGGAGCGCTGGAACCGCTCGGCGTTGGCCTCGGGCCGGAAGAGGGAGACCGTGCCGTCGGGGCGGCGGTACGCCTTGAGGCCCTCGAAGATCTCCTGCGCGTAGTGCAGGGTCATGTTGGCGGGGTCGAGGGAGAGCGGGCCGTACGGCGTGAGCTGGGCGTCGTGCCAGCCGCGGCCCGCGGTCCACTTGATGGTCACCATGTGGTCGGTGAAGTGGCGGCCGAAGCCGGGGTTGGCCAGGACCGCCTCGCGCTGGGCGGCGGACAGCGGGGTCGAGGAGGGCTTGAGCTCGATCGTCGTGGGCGTCGTCATGAGTGCTGTGTCCTTCACCGGTGTGTGTGGGTCGGACCGCGCTCACGCCGCCGCCCCGCCGCTGCTGCGGCTTTCGTAGGACGTCCGAGCGATACCGCATGCCGCGGCCCCGCGTTCGATTATCGCTCGGGGGCCCTGTGCGGGGAAACGGGTGTGACCGCGGTCCGGGGTTCGATGGTGGCACCCGGCGGCGGCACGCAGAAGCCGCCGGGCGCTGTCGCGACCCGGCGGCTGTGTTCTGGTGGCTCCAGTCGGCGGGTCAGTTCGCCACGCGTACCGCGAGCGCGTCGCCGATCTCGTCCGTGGAGCGCGCGGGGGCGCCGGCGCGCTCGGCGAGGTCGGCGGCGACCGCCTCCTCGATCCGGGCGGCCTCGGCCTCGTGGCCGAGGTGGCGCAGGAGCAGCGCGACGGACAGGACGGTCGCGGTGGGGTCCGCCTTGCCCTGGCCCGCGATGTCGGGCGCGGAGCCGTGGACCGGCTCGAACATCGACGGGAAGGCGCCCGCCGGGTTGATGTTGCCGGAGGCGGCCAGGCCGATCCCGCCGGTCACGGCGGCGGCGAGGTCGGTCAGGATGTCGCCGAAGAGGTTGTCGGTGACGATCACGTCGAAGCGCGCGGGGTCCGTGACGAAGAAGATCGTCGCGGCGTCGACGTGCAGGTAGTCCGTGGTGACCTCGGGGTACTCCTCGCCGACCTTGTCGAAGATCTTCTTCCACATGTGCCCGGCGTGGACGAGGACGTTGTTCTTGTGGACGAGCGTCAGCTTCCTGCGGGGGCGGGCCTGGGCCCGCTCGTAGGCGTCGCGCACGACGCGCTCGACGCCGTACGCGGTGTTGACGCTGACCTCGGTGGCGACCTCGGCCGGGGTGCCGGTGCGCAGGCTGCCGCCGTTGCCGGTGTACGGGCCCTCGGTGCCCTCGCGGACGACGACGAAGTCGATGTCGGGGCGGCCCGCCAGCGGGGTCGCGGTGTGCGGGAGGAGCTTCGACGGACGCAGGTTCACGTAGTGGTCGAAGGCGAAGCGCAGCTTCAGCAGCAGGCCCCGCTCCAGCACGCCGGAGGGAACGGACGGGTCGCCGATCGCGCCGAGGAGGATGGCGTCGTGGCCCTTGAGGTCCTCCAGCTCCGCGTCGGGGAGGGTCTCCCCCGTGCGGTGCCAGCGCCGGGCGCCGAGATCGTACTCACGGGTCTCCAGCTTCACGTCCTGCGGGAGGACCGCGGACAGGACCTTGAGCCCCTGGGACACGACCTCGGGGCCGATGCCGTCACCGGGGATGACTGCGAGATTGATGCTGCGAGACATGTCGGCACCCTACTCCGCGTCCCACTGCCTGACACGCACCGTCCACGATACGGACGCGTGGCGGAGGCGGGGCGGCGGACGCGGTGTGGTCGGCGGTCGGGCTCAGTGGCCGGTGGAGCCGCCGTTGTCGCGGCGGTCCAGGGCGCGCTGGAGGGCGGCGGCGGCGTTCTTGCGCTCGGTCTCGGAGGGGCGGGCGGCCGCGTGGCGGACGCGGCGGGCACGGCGGGCGGCGGCGGCAGCGGTCATGGCGGGGCTCCTTGGCGGGGCGAGGCTGGGGAGGCGCCGGAAGGGGGCGGGGAGCGCTGCCGCAGGGGTGACCTGCCGTGGGCACCGCGCTCTCGACCGCCGTTCGCTGATGGAGCGAGACGTTCGGCTCCCTCCACGCTAAGCGAGCGGGCCGCCGCTGTCTCCAGGATTACTCGGACTTCCTACTATCTGAGACGGCGGGGGTGGCGCGCCCGCGAACGCGCCCCGTGCGCGCCCCGTACGCGCCCGCACCTGGGCCGCGCCCGCGCCCCGCCTGACGCGTCGGCGGGGCGTCAGAGCACGTCGCCGTCCCGCCAGTCGAACTGCAGGGGACCGCCCTCCGGCGCGGGCAGCGGCCGGCCCGCCGAGGGCCGCAGGAAGGTGCAGTCCTCCTCGTCCGCCATCCGGACCACCCCGTGCGGGCCGTACGCCTCGATGCGGCCGTTCCACAGGTGCCAGCCGCGCGAGCGGTAGAGCAGGGCGCCCGCGTCGGAGGCGGAGAGCGCGCCGAAGTCGTACGCCCCGTCGAGGACCTCCTCCAGCGCCGCCATCACCCGCGTGCCCAGCCCCTGGCGGCGGCGGTCCGCCCGTACGCCCACGGCCTCCACGTACCCGACGCGGTGGGCGCGCCCGGCGTGGACCACGCGGCGCATGACGACGCTGCCGTGCGCCACGATCCGCCCGCCGCGGTCCTCGGCGTACGCGTGGACGCCGCCGAGGCCGTGCTCCCAGTCCTCCTCGCTCAGGTCGCCTTCGAAGGCGTCCTGGAGGAGGGCGCGGATCGAGGCGAGCACGGCCGGTGCCAGCTCGTAGGTGTGGGCGGTATGGAGACGATCACTCATACCGCCCACTGTGGCACTCCGCCCGGCCGGGCGGGGGCGGGTCAGTACACGTTCACGCCATAGGCGCTCAGGGCCTCGCGGACCGGCTGGTGGATGGCGGAGCCGTTGGTGCCCGTGCAGCCGGAGCTGCCCGAGTGGATGCCGAGGGCGACGGAACCGGCGAAGTGGGCGCCGCCGCTGTCGCCGCCGGCGGAGCAGGCGGTCGTGCGGACCATGCCGTAGACGGGGCCGTCGCTGTAGTTGACGGTGACGTTGACGGCGCTGACGGTGCCGCTGGTGACCTTGGTCGTGGAGCCGCTCTTCTTGATGGCCTGGCCCACGACGGCGTCGGCCGCGGAGGCGATGTCCTGGTAGCCGCCGTTGTACAGGTTGACCCGGCCGTCCACGTTGGTCGTGGTCGTGTAGCGGACGATGCCGTAGTCGTTGGTCGGGAAGCTGGTGCCCTCGCGGACGCCGATGGACGTGCCGCCGGAGGTGGACGACCAGGTGGACGAGAGGTTGGTGCAGTGCCCGGCGGTCAGGAAGTACCGGACGCCGTTCTTGGTGACGTTGAAGGCCGCCGAGCAGCGCGAGCCGCCGCCGTAGATGGCGTCGCCGCCGGCCACCTCGCGCTGGAACACGCCGGGGACGCGGGTGACGCTGACGGCGCCGTCGAGGGAGGCGGCGACCTTGCGGAGCCGGGCCAGGTCGCGGGCGGAGACGGAGGAGTCGGCCTCCACGGCGATCCGGTTGGTGCGCGGGTCCAGCCCCCACGAGGTGCCGGGGATCTTGGCCCGTGCCTCCAGGGCGGCCATGGCCGCGTCGAGCTCGGCGGCGCCGCGCTGGACCCGCCGGGGCGTGGCGCCCGCCGCGCGGACCTTGGCGGCGGCGGCCTCGGTGGTGACGGTGACGACGAGTTCGCCGGTGCCGGCGTCCACGTAGGTGCCGGCGCTGTCGTCGCCGAGGGTCCGCTCGACGGCGGCGTCGAGGGCGTGGAGGGCGGCGGCGGAGTCGGAGGCCGGGGCGGGGGCGGGCCTCTGGGGGGCGTCGGCTCCGGCCGGGGCGGCGCCGAGGCCGAGGGAGGCGGCGAGGAGCAGGGCGGACAGGCCGGTGCGCGCACGGGTGGTGCGTCTCATGCCGGGGTCTCCTTGTCGGTGACGGGTGGGGACGTACCGAGGGAGCAACTTGACATGAACGCTTCACTGACCGCAAGGGCGCGTTTCCGCCGCGCCCGGCCTCCGGCGCGACGACCCGGACATGGAGACCGCCCCCTCCCGGCGTGGGGGCCGGAAGGGGGCGGCGTCAGGGGGCGGCCTCGCGGGCCGCAGCCCGGCCGCGGTGCGGCCGGGGCGGGCATCGGCCCGCCGGCCCGTGCGTACGGGCCGGGGCGGGCGTCAGCCCGTGCGCGGGCGTCAGCCCATGTGCGGGTAGCCGTACTCGGTCGGCGGGACCAGCGTCTCCTTGATGGCGCGGGTCAGCGTCCAGCGCATCAGGTTCTGCGGGGCGCCGGCCTTGTCGTTGGTGCCGGAGGCGCGGCCGCCGCCGAAGGGCTGCTGGCCGACCACGGCGCCGGTCGACTTGTCGTTGATGTAGAAGTTGCCCGCGGCGTACCGCAGCTTCTCCATCGTGTGCGCCGCCGCCGCGCGGTCGTTGGCGATGACCGAACCGGTCAGCGCATAGGCCGAAACCGACTCCATCTGGTCGAGCATGGCGTCGTACTGGTCATCCTCGTAGACGTACACGGCCAGGATCGGGCCGAAGTACTCGTCCCGGAAGACCTCGTTCTCCGGGTCGGTGCACTCGATGACGGTCGGGCGGACGAAGTAGCCCACCGAGTCGTCGTACGTGCCGCCCGCGACGATCTCGCAGGTCGGGTCGGCCTTGGCGCGGTCGATCGCGGCCTTGTTCTTGGCGAAGGCGCGCTCGTCGATGACGGCGCCGATGAAGTTCGTCAGGTCGGTGACGTCACCCATCCGGATGCCGTCGACCTCGGCCGCGAACTGCTCCTTGAAGCCGGAGTTCCAGATCGAGGCGGGGATGTACGCGCGCGAGGTCGCCGAGCACTTCTGGCCCTGGAACTCGAAGGCGCCGCGGGTCAGCGCGGTCTTCAGGACGGCGCGGTCGGCGCTCGGGTGGGCGACGACGAAGTCCTTGCCGCCCGTCTCGCCGACGATCCGCGGGTAGGAGCGGTACTTCTCGATGTTGTTGCCGACCGTCTTCCACAGGTGCTGGAAGGTGCGGGTGGAGCCGGTGAAGTGGATGCCCGCGAGCATCGGGTGCTCCAGGGCCACCTCGGAGACGGCGATGCCGTCGCCGGTCACCAGGTTGATGACGCCCTTCGGCAGGCCGGCCTCCTCCAGCAGCTCCATGAGCAGCACGGCGGCGTGGGTCTGGGTCGGGGACGGCTTCCACACCACGACGTTGCCCATGAGGGCGGGGGCGGTGGGGAGGTTGCCCGCGATGGCCGTGAAGTTGAACGGCGTGATCGCGTAGACGAAGCCCTCCAGCGGACGGTGGTCCAGGCGGTTCCACACGCCGGGCGCGTTCGCCGGGGGCTGCTCGGCGAGCAGGTCGCGGGCGTACTTGACGTTGAACCGCCAGAAGTCGACCAGCTCGCACGGGGTGTCGATCTCGGCCTGCTGCGCGGTCTTGGACTGGCCCAGCATGGTGGAGGCGGCCAGCGTCTCGCGCCACGGCCCGGCCAGCAGCTCGGCGGCGCGCAGGAAGATCGCGGCGCGGTCGTCGAAGGACATCGAGCGCCACGCCGGGGCGGCGGCCAGGGCGGCGTCGATCGCGTCCTGCGCGTCCTGCCGCGTGGCGCCGGCGAAGGTGCCGATGACGGCCCCGTGGTTGTGCGGCTGCACGACGTCCACCCGCTCGCCGCCACCCATGCGCTTGACGCCGTTGATCGTCATCGGCAGGTCGATCGGGTTCTCGGCCAGCTCCTTGAGCTTCGCCTCCAGCCGGGCCCGCTCGGGGGAGCCGGGGGCGTAGCCGTGCACCGGCTCGTTGACCGGGGCGGGGACCTGGGTCACAGCGTCCATGGGTCTCGTAACTCCTTTGGTGAGGGGTGTCAGGGGCGTCGCCCCCACGGGCTCCGGATCAGTTCTTGGTGATCATCGAGCGGACGAAGAACAGCAGGTTGGCCGGCTTCTCCGCCAGACGGCGCATGAAGTAGCCGTACCAGTCGGTTCCGTACGCCGTATACACCCGCATCCGGTGGCCCTCGGCGGCCAGCCGGACGTGCTCCTCGCTGCGGATGCCGTACAGCATCTGGAACTCGTACTCGTCCAGTTTGCGCCCGTGGCGGCGCGCGAGCTCCTGCGTCACGGCGATGAGCCGCGGGTCGTGCGAGCCGATCATGGGGTAGCCCGAGCCGGCCATCAGGGTCTTCAGGACGCGGACGTACGCCAGGTCGATCTCCGCCTTGTCCTGGTGCGCCACGGAGGCCGGCTCCTTGTAGGCGCCCTTCACCAGGCGGACCCGGCTGCCGTCCGCGGCGAGGCGGCGGGCGTCCTCCTCGGTGCGGAAGAGGTACGCCTGGATGACGCAGCCGGTCTGCGGGAAGTCCTTCCGCAGCTCCTCGTGGATGGCGAACATCGAGTCCAGCGTCGTGTGGTCCTCGGCGTCCAGGGTGACGGTCGTGCCGATGGCGGCGGCGGCCTCGACGACCGGCCGCACGTTGGCGAGGGCCAGCTCGTGGCCGCCCGGAAGGGCCTGGCCGAACATCGACAGCTTGACCGACATCTCGGCCCGCGTGCCGAGGCCCAGCGGCTCCAGGCGGCCGATGAGCTCCAGGTAGGCGTCGCGGGCGGCGGCGGCCTGCTCCGGGGTGGTGATGTCCTCGCCCACCACGTCGAGGGTGACCTCCAGGCCCCTGTCCGCGAGGCCCGTGACGATGGGGATGACCTGGTCGACCGTCTCACCGGGGATGAACCGGTCGACGACCGGCTTGGTCACCGGAGCCGCCGAGACAATGCGGCGCATCTTGTCGCTGCGCGAAGCGGCGAGGATCACGGGACCCAGCACGGGGCACCTCCACGAACAAGGGGGGACTACAGGATGGGGCGGCCGGAATCCGACATCGCGGAAACAGCGCGGAGAACCACCGTGAAACCTAAGGATCACCCCGCCGCCGGGCCATCGACAGCTGTCACGCATCCGTGCCGCGGATCTCAGACATCTGTCTGAAACGGTGGGAGAATGTCCGGGTGAAGGGCGATTACCAGGAACTGGTCGACGAGATCTCGGCGCTGCTCGGCGCCCCCGCCACGCTGGAGAACCGGGATTTCGGGCTGATCGCCTTCGGCGCGCACGACAGCGACGACGCCTCCGCCATGGACCCGGTCCGTACGCGCTCGATCCTCACCCGCAGGTCCACCCCGGCGGTGCGCGCGTGGTTCGAGGGGTTCGGCATCACACGCGCGACGGGCCCCGTCCGCATCCCGGCCGCCCCCGACGCGGGCGTCTACCGGGACCGGCTCTGCCTGCCCGTACGCCACCGGGGCGTGGCCCTCGGGTACGTGTGGCTGCTCGACACCCCGCCCGGCCCGTCGCCGGAGCGGCTCGCCGCGGCCATGGAGGTGGCGGCCAGGATCGGCGCGCTGCTCGCCGAGGAGGAGCGGGCCGGCGGCGACCTGTCGCGCGAGCTGCGCGCCGCGCTGACGGCGGAGCGGGACTGGGGATACGACCAGGCGCTGGCCGCCCTGCGCTCGGCGCTCGGCCCGGCCGCCGACGGGCTGCACGCCCTGGTGTGCGTGGCGCCGTGGCCGGGCGGCGACAGCCCGTCGGTACGTACGGCTCCGGGGGCGGCGGCCCTGTGCACGGCGCCGTGGCCGGGCCCCGGCGCACCGGGGCTGCCGGGCGCGGACCTGCCGGGGGCGGGCGCCCGGCCGGGGCGCGGCGCGCCGGGGACGGCGGCGCCGGGGGCGGAGAACCGGACGGGGCGCGGCCGGGCGGTGGCCGCCCGCTCCGGGGAGGGCACCCGGCCGGGGCACGGCGACCGGCCGGCGGCGGGGGCCCAGGCGGCGGGTACCGAGGCGGGAGGCGCCACGGCGGGTACCGCAACCGCCGGCGCCCGGGCCGGGGACGGCGCCCACCCGGAAGGCCCCCCGGCGGGGGCGGGCGCGCGCTCGGCGAGGGAGCGCACCGGGGAAGGCGCCCGCCCGGAGCGGGGCCCCCGGCCGGGCCTGGGCGCCCGAGCCGGAGCCGCCGCCGGGACCGCCGCCGGGGCCGGCGCCCCGGACGGGCCGGGCGACCGGGAGGGCGCCCGGGACGTGGCCGCGCCGGGGGCGGCGGCCGGGCAGGTGCTGGCCGCCCTGGTCCGCCTCCGCTCCCCCGACGTCCTCACCCCCGCGCTGACGGCCGGCGCCCGGCTGTGCGACCTGGCGGGGCCCGGCGCCGCGGCCGGGGTGGCCACCCCGCGGCGGGGCCTGGCGGAGCTGCGCGGCGCCTGGGCGGAGGCCACCTCGGCGGCGCGCGCGGCGCTGGCCGAGCCGCGCCTGGGCCCCGTCGCCCCCTGGGCCTCCATCGGCCCGTACCGGCTGCTGACCGCCCTGCCGCGGGAGGCCGCCGACGACCCGGCGGTACGCCCCCTGCTGGGCCGCGCGCACGCCGAACTGGCCCGCACCGCCGAGGTGTTCCTCGACCACGCGGGCCAGGCGGGCCGCGCCGCCGCCGCCCTCGGCATCCACCGGCAGACCCTGTACTACCGGCTCTCCCGCGTCGAGCAGCTCACCGGCCTCGACCTCGACGACGGAGAGGACCGGCTGCTGCTGCACCTGTCCCTGAAGGCCCGCCGCCTCGGCGGCCCGGCGGGCGGGTGAGCCGCGCCGGCCGTCCGCGCGGTGACCCTGCGGCGCCCCCGCCGCCGCAGGGTTGCGGGGGCGGGGGCGCCGGAGTGGTGCGGGGGTGTCAGACCAGGTTGGCGGAGCGGGCGGAGGTGGCGCCCACCTCGGCGGCCAGCTCCGTCAGCACCGCCTGCGGCACCGTGTCGTCGACGGTGAGGACGGCCAGCGCCTCGCCGCCCTCCTCGGCGCGGGCGACCTGCATGCCGGCGATGTTCAGCCCGGCCTCGCCGAGGATGCGGCCGACGGTGCCGACGACACCGGGGCGGTCCTCGTAGCGCAGGACGACCATGTGGTCGGCGAGCGCCAGGTCCACGTCGTACTCGCCGACCGCGACCAGCTTCTGCAGGTGCTTGGGGCCGACCAGGGTGCCGGAGACGGCGACCTCCTCACCGCTGCCGAGGGTGCCGCGGACGGTGATGACGTTGCGGTGGTCGGGAGACTCGCTGCTCGTGGTGAGCCGCACCTCGACGCCGCGCTCCTGCGCGAACAGCGGGGCGTTGACGTACGACACGGTCTCGTCGACCACGTCCTCGAAGACGCCCTTGAGGGCGGACAGCTCCAGCACCTTGACGTCGTGCTGGGTGATCTCGCCGTACACCTCCACGTCGAGGCGGACGGCGACCTCGCCCGCCAGGGCCGTGAAGATCCGGCCGAGGCGCTCCGCGAGCGGCAGGCCCGGCTTGACGTCCTCGGCGATGACGCCGCCCTGCACGTTCACCGCGTCCGGGACCAGCTCCCCGGCGAGGGCCAGGCGCACCGAGCGGGCGACGGCGATGCCGGCCTTCTCCTGCGCCTCGTCCGTGGACGCCCCGAGGTGCGGGGTGCACACGACCTGGTCGAACTGGAAGAGCGGGGAGTCCGTGCACGGCTCCTTGGCGTACACGTCGAGGCCGGCGCCCGCGACGCGGCCCTCCTTCAGCGCCGAGTACAGCGCCTCCTCGTCCACGATGCCGCCGCGCGCGGCGTTGACGATGCGGACGGTCGGCTTGACCTTGTGCAGCGCCTCGTCGCCGATGAGGCCGATCGTCTCGGGCGTCTTCGGCAGGTGGACGGTGATGAAGTCGGCGGTCTCCAGCAGCTCGTCCAGGGAAAGCAGCTTGACGCCCATCTGCGCGGCGCGGGCCGGCTGCACGTAGGGGTCGTAGGCGACGACCTTCATCCCGAACGCGGACATGCGCTGGGCGACCAGGACGCCGATGCGGCCGAGGCCGACGACGCCGAGGGTCTTCTCGCTCAGCTCGACGCCGGTGTACTTGCTGCGCTTCCACTCGCCGTTCTTCAGCGCCGTGTTGGCCTGCGGGATGTTGCGGGCCGTGGCGATGAGCAGGCCGCAGGCGAGCTCGGCGGCGGTGACGATGTTGGACGTGGGGGCGTTGACGACCATCACGCCGGCCTTGGTGGCGGCGGAGACGTCGACGTTGTCCAGGCCCACGCCTGCGCGGGCGACGACCTTCAGCCGGCGGGCCGCGGCGACGGCCTCGGCGTCGACCTTGGTGGCGGAGCGGATCAGGATCGCGTCGACGTCGGCGATGGCGGGGAGGAGCTCCTCGCGGTTGGCGCCGTTGCAGTGCCGGATCTCGAAGTCGGGGCCGAGGGCGTCGACGGTGGCGGGCGACAGCTCTTCAGCGATGAGTACGACGGGTTTCGAGCTCACGTGAGGTCCTCACAAGTCCAGTGCGGACGGCCGTCCCGACGGCCGCAGGCGGTGGAGGGGGGCTTGCCGCGTGGAAGACGCACGACGCTGTGGGCCTGACGCGTATTGCTGTGCAGTGTAGT
Source organism: Streptomyces fradiae ATCC 10745 = DSM 40063 (assembly GCF_008704425.1). Taxonomy (NCBI): domain Bacteria; kingdom Bacillati; phylum Actinomycetota; class Actinomycetes; order Kitasatosporales; family Streptomycetaceae; genus Streptomyces; species Streptomyces fradiae. The sequence goes on along the minus strand of NZ_CP023696.1, from coordinate 4,904,070 downwards.
GGCGGCGGCGACCCGATTCTGCGCCTCGTTGGCAGGATCACCCACACGGGGCTGGACGTCGTGGACAAGCCTTCGACGGGCGGGGCGCGGGCGGGTGCCCGCGGTCCCCGGGCGGTGCTTCCGGGAGGGTCCCGGACGGCTCACCGGGGGCGGCCCGGACGGCCGAACGGCGGCCGGGCGTACGGCGGCGGGGCCGGGCACGCGCCCGGCCCCGCCGCCGCGAGGCTCACGCCTCGTCGTTGTCCACCCAGCTCATGAGCTTGCGCAGCTCCTTGCCGGTGGTCTCCAGCAGGTGCTCGGAGTCCTGCGTCTTGTACTCCTGGTACTTCTTCAGGCCGCCGTGGTACTCGTCCATCCAGTTCTTGGCGAACGTGCCGTCCTGGATCTCGCCGAGGACCTTCTTCATCTCGGCCTTGGTGGCGTCCGTGATGATGCGCGGGCCCGTGACGTAGTCGCCCCACTCGGCGGTCTCGGAGACCGACCAGCGCATCTTCTCCAGGCCGCCCTCGTACATCAGGTCGACGATCAGCTTCAGCTCGTGGAGGCACTCGAAGTAGGCGATCTCCGGCTGGTAGCCGGCCTCGACCAGGGTCTCGAAGCCCGCCTTGACCAGCGCCGAGGTGCCGCCGCAGAGCACGGCCTGCTCGCCGAACAGGTCGGTCTCGGTCTCCTCGGTGAAGGTCGTCTTGATGACGCCCGCCCGGGTGCCGCCGATGGCCTTCGCGTACGACAGGGCCAGGGCGAAGGCGTTGCCCGTGGCGTCCTGCTCGACGGCGGCGATCGCCGGGACGCCGCGGCCCTCCTCGTACTGACGGCGGACCAGGTGGCCCGGGCCCTTGGGGGCGACGAGCGCGACGTCGACGCCGGCCGGGGGCTTGATGAAGCCGAAGCGGACGTTGAAGCCGTGGGCGAAGAACAGCGCGTCGCCGTCCTTCAGGTTGCCCTTGATGGAGTCCTCGTAGACCTGGGCCTGGATGGGGTCCGGGATGAGGATCATGATCACGTCGGCCTCGGCGGCGGCCTCCGCCGGGGTGACGACGCGCAGGCCCTGCTCCTCGGCCTTCGCCTTGGACTTGGAGCCCTCGTGCAGACCGACGCGGACGTCGACACCGGAGTCGCGGAGGGACAGCGCGTGGGCGTGGCCCTGGCTGCCGTATCCGATCACCGCGACCTTGCGGCCCTGGATGATGGACAGGTCGGCGTCGTCGTCGTAGAACAGCTCGGCCACTGGGTTTCTCCTTGGGTTTTCTGGTGGTGCGTCCCACCGTACGGCGGGAGGGACGAGAACGTCGGGGGGTCTCGGTACGCGGACTGCGCGGACTACGCCGAGCGCTCCAGGGCGCGCAGCGACCGGTCCGTGATGGACCGGGAACCGCGCCCTATGGCGATGGTGCCGGACTGGACGAGCTCCTTGATGCCGAACTGCTCCAGCATCTTCAGCATCGCCTCCAGCTTGTCACTCGATCCGGTGGCCTCGATGGTCACCGCCTCGGGCGAGACGTCGACGGTCTTGGCGCGGAAGAGCTGGACGATCTCGACGATCTGGGAGCGGGTCTCGTTGTCGGCGCGGACCTTCACCAGGACGAGCTCGCGCTGGATCGCGGCGCCGGGCTCGAGTTCGACGATCTTCAGGACGTTGACCAGCTTGTTGAGCTGCTTGGTCACCTGCTCCAGCGGCAGGTCCTCGACATTGACCACGATGGTGATGCGGGAGATGTCGGGGTGCTCGGTGACGCCGACGGCGAGGGAGTCGATGTTGAAGCCGCGGCGGGAGAAGAGGGCGGCGATCCGGGCGAGGATGCCGGGGGTGTTCTCCACCAGGACGGAGAGCGTGTGCTTGGACATGGTGTGGTGACTCGACTCTCTCTCAGTCGTCTTCGCTGTCGCCGAAGTCGGGGCGGACGCCGCGGGCGGCCATGACCTCGTCGTTGGAGGTGCCGGCGGCGACCATGGGCCACACCTGGGCGTCCTCGTGGACGATGAAGTCGATGACGACGGGGCGGTCGTTGATGGCGTTGGCCTCGGTGATGACCTTGTCCAGGTCGTCGGGGCTCTCGCAGCGCATGGCGACGCAGCCCATCGCCTCGGCCAGCTTCACGAAGTCCGGGACGCGGGTGCCCGCGCCGGCCGCCTTGCCGTCCGCCTCGGGGCCGGAGTGCAGGACGGTGTTGGAGTAGCGCTGGTTGTAGAAGAGCGTCTGCCACTGGCGGACCATGCCGAGGGCGCCGTTGTTGATGATGGCGACCTTGATGGGGATGTTGTTCAGCGCGCAGGTGACCAGTTCCTGGTTGGTCATCTGGAAGCAGCCGTCGCCGTCGATGGCCCAGACCGTGCGGTCGGGGGCACCGGCCTTGGCGCCCATGGCGGCCGGGACGGCGTACCCCATGGTCCCGGCGCCGCCGGAGTTGAGCCAGGTGGCGGGCTGGTCGTAGTCGATGAAGTGGGCGGCCCACATCTGGTGCTGGCCGACGCCGGCGGCGAAGATCGTGTCGTCCGGGGCGAGCTGGCCGATGCGCTGGATGACCTGCTGGGGGGCGAGGCTGCCGTCCTCGGGCTGGTCGTAGCCGAGGGGGTAGGTCTCGCGCCAGCGGTTGAGGTCCTTCCACCAGGCGGTGTAGTCGCCGGTGTGGCCCGCCGTGTGCTCCGCCTGGACGGCCTGCACCAGGTCGGCGATGACCTCGCGGGCGTCGCCGACGATCGGCACGTCGGCGACGCGGTTCTTGCCGATCTCCGCCGGGTCGATGTCGGCGTGGACGACCTTGGCGTACGGGGCGAAGCTGTCCAGCTTGCCGGTGACGCGGTCGTCGAAGCGGGCGCCGAGGGCGACGATCAGGTCGGCCTTCTGCAGGGCGGTGACGGCGGTGACGGAGCCGTGCATGCCGGGCATGCCGACGTGCTGCGGGTGGGTGTCGGGGAAGGCGCCGAGGGCCATCAGCGTGGTGGTGACGGGGGCCCCGGTCAGCTCCGCGAGGACCTTCAGCTCGGCGGTGGCGCCGGCCTTGAGGACGCCGCCGCCGACGTACAGGACGGGCCGCCTGGCGGAGGTGATCAGCTTGGCGGCCTCGCGGATCTGCTTGGCGTGCGGCTTGGTGACGGGGCGGTAGCCGGGCAGGTCCGTCTGCGGGGGCCAGCTGAAGGTCGTCCTGGCCTGGAGGGCGTCCTTGGCGATGTCGACGAGCACGGGGCCGGGGCGGCCGGTGGAGGCGATGTGGAAGGCCTCGGCGATGGTCCTCGGGATGTCCTCGGCCTTGGTGACCAGGAAGTTGTGCTTGGTGATCGGCATGGTGATGCCGCAGATGTCGGCTTCCTGGAAGGCGTCGGTGCCGATCGCCTTGGAGGAGACCTGGCCGGTGATCGCGACGAGCGGGACGGAGTCCATGTGGGCGTCGGCGATGGGGGTGACCAGGTTGGTGGCGCCGGGGCCGGAGGTGGCCATGCAGACGCCCACCTTGCCGGTGGCCTGCGCGTAGCCGGTGGCGGCGTGGCCGGCTCCCTGCTCGTGGCGGACGAGGACGTGGCGGACCCGGGTGGAGTCCATCATCGGGTCGTACGCGGGCAGGATCGCGCCGCCGGGGATGCCGAACACCGTCTCGGCCCCGACTTCCTCGAGCGAGCGGATCAGGGACTGGGCGCCCGTGACGTGCTCAACGGTGGCGGAGGGCTGTCCGCCGGAACGGGGCCGTGGCTGCGGGTGGTGGGCCCCGGTGGCCTGCTCGGTCATCGGCAATCTCTTCTCGAAGCTGAGGGTTTTGGCGAGAGTCTTCGGCGGGTCTGTCGGTGTCTGTCAGGGTGTGTCGCGATGTTCCGGTGCAACAAAAAACCCCTCGTGCCGTGAGGCAAGCGAGGGGAGCGCGCCGGGGGGAGTCCGCAGTGCCATGGTGGGCCTGCTCAGCCGACGCGCTTTCCAAGTACGAGAATTCGGGTGCGCATGGCACTGACCCTCCCCCCGGCGCACGGTCAGTGTCAAGTGGGTGGGACACGCGTCTCACTATGTGAGCGCATCGAGGGGAGCGATCCGGACGGCACCACCCGCGCGGGGACCGACCCGCCGGCGAGGACGGGCCGCGGCTGAGCGCCGGGGACGGGATAGGCGTCGCGCGCCAGGGCGCGGCGGAGCCCGTGCTCGTCCAGCGGCCCGGAGAAGGCCGTGCCCTGCGCGTGGGTGCACCCCATGGCGCGCAGCGCGGTGACCTGCTCGGGTACGTCGACGCCCTCGGCGACGGAGTGCAGGCCGAGGTCCCCGGCGATCCGCAGCAGCCCGCTGGTGATCTTGTGGAGCCGGGCGGACTCGACCACGCCCTCCACCAGGCCGCGGTCCAGCTTCAGTATGTCGACCGGGAGCCTGCGCAGGGCGTTGATCGCGGCGTACCCGCTGCCGAAGCCGTCGAGCGCGACCCGCACGCCGAGGCGGCGGAGGGCGACGAGGCGCTGCTCCAGCTCGTCGAAGGAGAGCCGCGGGTCGCTGTCGGCGAGCTCCAGGACGAGGGACCCGGCCGGCAGTCCGTGCCGGCCCAGCAGCGCCTCGACGGTGCCGAGCGCGAAGGAGCGGTCGAGCAGGCGGCGGGCCGGCACCCGGACGGAGACGGGGGCGCGGTGGCCGTGCCGGCGCCGCTCGGCCGCCTGGGCGACCGCCTCCTCCAGCATCCAGCGGCCGAGCTCGGCGGTGCGCTCGCCCGCGTCGTCGGCGACGCGCAGGAACTCGGCGGGGGTGAACAGGATGCCCTGCGCGGAGCGCCAGCGGGCCTGCGCGGCGACGGCGGCGACCCGGCCCGTGGCGAGGTCCACGACGGGCTGGTGGAGGAGGGCGAACTCGCCGTCGTGCAGGGCGGTGCGCAGCCGGGTGTCGAGCGCCGTGCGGCGTACGGCCTCGGCCTGCATCTGCGGGGCGTACAGCTCGACGCGGTTCTTGCCGCCGGCCTTGGCGCGGTACATGGCGAGGTCGGCGTTGCGCAGCAGGTCGCCGGCGGTGATGCCCGGTTCGGCGAAGGCCACGCCGATGGAGGCGGCGACGCGGACGTCGGCGCCGTCGATCCGGTACGGCTGGGAGAGGGTGAGGCGGAGCCGGTCGGCGATCTCGTGGACCTGGAACTCACGGGCGGCGGGGTCCTGGCCGGCGTCCCCGGCGATGAGGGCGGCGAACTCGTCGCCGCCGAGCCGCGCGGCGGTGTCCCCGGCCCGTACGGACTCCTGGAGGCGGCGGGCGGCCTGGATGAGCAGTTCGTCGCCCGCCTGGTGGCCGAGGCGGTCGTTGACGCCCTTGAAGCCGTCGAGGTCGATGAAGAGCACCGCCGTGCCGGAGTCGCCGGAGCGGCGGCCGGCGAGGGCCTGGCGGACGCGCTGGGTGAACAGGGCGCGGTTGGGCAGGTCGGTGAGCGGGTCGTGCTCGGCGTTGTGCTGGAGCTGGGCCTGGAGGCGGACCCGCTCGGTGACGTCGCGGCTGTTGAAGATCAGGCCGCCCTCGTGGCGGTTGACGGTCGACTCGACGTGGAGCCAGTCTCCCCCGCCCTCGGCGCCGGCCGAGCGGAAGGCGCCCCCGCCACCGGACCGGAAGCGGCACTCGATGCGGGTGGTGGGCTCCTCGGACGGCGGCGCGGCGAGGAATCTGCGCACCTCGTGGACGACCTGCCCGAGGTCGTCGGGGTGGATCAGCGCGGAGAGCTCCGTGCCCATCAGCTCCTCGGCGTCCCGGCCGTACACCCCGGAGGCGGCCGGGCTGACGTAGCGCAGGACGCCGCCGGGGTCGGCGATCATGATCACGTCGCTGGAGCTCTGGACCAGGGACCGGAAGTGGTTCTCCTTCTCGGCCAGCTCCTGGGTGAGGGCGATGTTGTCGAGCAGCATGATGCCCTGCCGGACGACCAGGGCGAGCACGACCGTGCAGCCGGTGAGGACGACGAACCGGTCCACGCGGCGGCCTTCGACGAAGAAGTACAGGATGCTGAGGGTGCAGACGCCGGCCGCGAGGTAGGGCGTGAGCGCGGCGAGCGAGCCCGCGGTCGGCCGGCCGGGGTGGCGCTGCGGGCGCTCGCCGCGCGGGGCCCGGCGGCCCGGCTCCGGGGGCGGCGGACCGGCCGCCCGGCGCGCCGCCCACGGGGCGTAGGCGAGGAGCAGGGAGCCGGCGAACCAGCCCGCGTCGAGGAGCTGTCCGGAGCTGTAGGTGTCGCGCAGCAGCGGGGACGTGAAGAGGGCGTCGCACAGCACGGTGAGGGCCAGGGCGGCGACGGCGGTGTGGACCGCCGTGCGGTTGCCCCTGGAGCGGCGGAAGTGCAGGGCGAGGACCATGCTCACGAGAACGATGTCAAGCAGCGGGTAGGCGAGGGAGAGGGCCGCGCGGGCGACGCTCTCGCCGTCGACGCGGGCCGTGTGCGCGAGGGCGAGGCTCCAGGAGAGCGTGAGCAGCGACCCGGCGATGAGCCAGGAGTCGAGCGCCAGGCAGACCCACTCCGCCCGGTTGACCGGGCGCTTGGCGAGGACGAGCAGTCCGACGATGGCGGGCGGCGCGAAGAGCAGGAAGAACACGTCGGCGAGCGACGGGTCGGGCACCGGCCGGCCCAGGACGACCTCGTACCAGCCCCATACGGCGTTGCCGCAGGAGGCCATCGCGGAGGAGAGGGCGAACAGCAGCCAGGCCGGGCGGAACGGGCTGCCGTGGGCGCGGCCGTAGCGGAAGCAGGAGACGGCGGCGACCAGGGCGGCTGCGCTCAGCCCGAAGTCGCCCATCACCAGCGCCAGCTTCTCGGAGCCCCAGCCGAGCAGCGCGCCCGTGGCGTATCCGCCGCACAGGACGGCGAGGACCAGCTGGCCTCTCGCACCGCCCGCTCCGTCGCCGGGCGGCCCGCAGGGCGCGCCGCCGGCCGCGGGCCCGCGCTCGACGAGGACGCCGGGGGCGCTCGCCGGGGCCCTCATCGCAGCGCTCCCGTCCGGGCGGGCACCGTGCGGGCGGGCGCCGTGCCGGTGGACTTCCCGGGGACGGGCTCCACGCGCGCGGACCTCGCGGGGACGGGGTCCCCACGGAAGGCAGCCGTCCGCCTGGGCGCCGGCCGCTCGGGGGCCGTTCGGCCGGGAGCCGTTCGGCCGGGAGGTGTGGCGGGCTCCGTCCTGCCCGGCCCCCTCCGGTCGGCTCGGGCCCGGCCGGCCTGGGTGCCGGTCGGTTCCCTCAGCTGGGGTTCCGTCCGGAATCCCTCGGTCGCGTGGGGTCCGGCCGGGAAGCTCCGGTCGCCCCGCCGCTTCGGATCGTCGCTGTCTCGACCGCGCATCGCCCGTCGCCCCCCTCGGATTCTGATCGGCAATCACGTCGGCATCACGTCTTCCCCGGCGCCGGTTCTCCTGCTCGACGTGCCCCCAAGTCGTGACGATACACCAGGATCGTCACTCAGGGACAGGATCTCTATACGCTCCGTAACGATCAAGTCGGCTATACGTACGCACTGCGCCCGAAACGTTCCGGAGCGTATCCGTCCGGACGTACCGGCCGCAGGCAAAGCCGGCGGGCACGTACCGACAGGTGCGCGCCCGCCGGACGGGCCGTCCGGACGGGCCCCGCGTCCAAACGGCCGGGAGCCCCGCGAAACGGCTGGATCTAGCCGGTGGTCAGGACGAGGTTGCGCAGCGGCTCCCCGGCCGCGAACCGGGTGAGCTGCTCGGTGATCAGCCGTTTGGCGCGGGGCATGAAGGCCGAGGTGGAGCCGCCCACATGCGGGCTGATCAGCACGCCCGGCGCGTGCCAGAGCGGGTGCCCGGCCGGGAGCGGCTCGGGGTCGGTGACGTCGAGAGCGGCGGTCAGGCGGCCGCTCCCGGTCTCCGCGAGGAGCGCCTTGGTGTCCACGACGGGCCCGCGGGCGACGTTCACCAGCAGCGCGCCGTCCTTCATGCGGGCCAGGAACGCCGCGTCGGCGAGGTTCCGGGTCTCCTCGGTGAGCGGGGTCGACAGGATCACCACGTCGGCCTCGGGCAGCAGGCGCGGCAGGTCGGTGAAGGCGTGCACGGGGCCGCGCCCGGTGGTGCGGGCGGAGCGCGCGACGCGCACGACCCGCGCGCACTCGAAGGGCGCGAGCCGGTCGTCGATGGCCTCGCCGATGGACCCGTACCCGACGATCAGCACCGACTTGTCGGCGAGCGCCGGATAGAAGCCGGCCCGCCACTCCTCGCGGTCCTGGCCGCGCACGAAACCGGGGATGCCGCGCAGCGACGCCAGCACCAGGGCCAGGGTGAGCTCGGCCGTACTGGCCTCGTGGACGCCGCGGGCGTTGCACAGCGCGACACCGGGCGCCACGTCGGGCAGGCCGGGCGTCACGTGGTCGACGCCGGCCGACAGGGTCTGCACCACCCGCAGCGAGGTCATCGCGGCGAGCGGGCGCACCGCGATCTCCGTGCCCTTCATGTACGGGACGACGTAGAAGGCGCAGTCGGCGGGGTCGGCGGGGAAATCGGTGAGGCCGTCCCAGTATCGGTAGGTGAAACCGGTCGCCTCGGGGTCGGGCAGCCCCTCCACCTCGTCGGCGGGGATGGGCAGCCACACGTCGGCGGTCGCGTCAACAGCAGTCATGCCCAGGAGGCTAGGCGAAGGAAACGGCTCGCCATTGGTTAGTTTTGGTGCGCCGCACAGGGAGGAACGGGGAGTTGGAGCGCAGGACACTCGGGGCGACCGGGCTCGACGTGGGGGCGATCGGCCTCGGCTGCATGCCGATGAGCTGGGCGTACAGCACCTCCCAGCAGCGCGGCGACCGCTCGCTGCGCGCCGTGCACGCCGCGCTCGACGCGGGGGTGAGCCTCCTCGACACCGCCGACATGTACGGGCCGTTCACCAACGAGCTGCTGCTGGGCCGGGTGCTCAGGGAGCGGCGCGCGGACGCGTTCGTCGCGACCAAGTGCGGGCTGCTGGTGGGCGACGGTCACATCGTGGCCAACGGGCGCCCCTCGTACGTGCGGCGCGCGTGCGACGCCTCGCTGCGGCGGCTCCAGACGGACGTGATCGACCTGTACCAGCTGCACCGGGTCGACCCGGAAGTGCCGGTCGAGGAGACCTGGGGCGCGATGGCGGAGCTGGTGACCGCCGGGAAGGTGCGCGCGCTGGGGTGGTGCGCCGTGGGCGTGCGGGGGGCGCGGCGCCCGGGTCCGCACAGCGGCGCGTACCGGTGGCGTGACGTGCACGACGGAACGATTCGGCAACTCGACCGGGTACAGCAGGTCTTCCCGGTGAGCGCCGTGCAGGCGGAGCTGTCCGTGTGGTCGCCGGAGGCGCTGGCGCGGCTGCTGCCGTGGTGCGCGGCGCGCGGGGTGGGGTTCCTGGCCGCGATGCCGCTCGGCAGCGGCTTCCTGACGGGGACGCTGACGCCGGGGAGCGGGTTCGAGCCGGACGACCCCCGGGCCCGGCACCCGCGCTTCACCGCCGAGATGATGGCCGCGAACCAGCCGCTCGTCGCGGGGCTGCGGCGGGTGGCACAGCGGCACGGGGGCGCGGCGGCGGGGGTGACCCCGGCGCAGGTGGCGCTGGCCTGGACGCTGGCGCAGGGGCGGCACGTCGTCCCCGTGCCGGGCACGAAGCGGGAGTGCTGGGCGGTGGAGAACGCCGGCGCGGCCCGGCTGGCGCTGACGGCGCGCGACCTGGCGGAGATCGCCGCCCTCCCGCCGGCCCGCGGTTCCTGGGACTGAGGCGGCGGCGCGCGGGGCCGCCCTCCCCGGCGGGGAGCGCGGGGGGGGGACGGGCCGCCTCCCCCGGCGGTGGCGCGGGCGGCGTCGCGGTGGCGGTCGCCCGGCCAGCGTCGCGGTGGCCGTCGCCCGGCCGGGGGGCGCGGGCGGTGGCGCGGTGGGCCTGCCCCGGCGGTGGCGCGGTGGCCGTCGTGCCCGGCTGCGGGCGGGGGCGCGGTGGCGCGTGCGCCGCCGTCCCCGCTGCGCGAGGCAGGGGGTGTGCGGTGGACGGCCGACCGGGGGCCCGTGGCCTCCGCGCCCGGCGGCCAGGGCACGGACCGGGCCGCCGGTCGGACCGTGGCCGGGGGCCGGGAAGCCCTACGCTGGTCCGGAAACGGGCTCCACCTCACCGCCGGGGAAGGAACGAGGAACGTGAGACGTCCCGCTGTGACGGCTGTGTCGGCCGCTGCCGCTCTGCTGCTGGCGACCGGGTGTACGGCGGACGGGGGGAGCGGCCCGGCGAGCCCCGCGGCCGGCACGCCGACGGCCGGCTCCACCGCGTCCGCCGCCGCACCGGCGTCCGCCTCGCCCTCCCCGTCCGCTCCGCCCGCGAAGGGCTCGGTGCGGGTGGTGTCGACGGTCGCCCAGGGGCTCGAGTCGCCCTGGGGGCTGGCCCCGCTGCCCGGCGGCGACCTGCTGGTCTCCTCCCGCGACGAGGGCACCATCACGCGCGTCGACGCCGAGAGCGGCGAGCTGACCGTGCTCGGCGAGGTGCCGGGAGTGGCGCCCGGCGGGGAGGGCGGGCTGCTCGGCATCGCGCTGTCGCCGAAGTTCGCCGAGGACCGGCTGGTGTACGCGTACTTCACCACCGAGTCCGACAACCGGATCGCCCGCCTGCTGTACGACGAGTCCCGCCCGGCCGGGCAGCGGCTCGGCGCGCCCGACACGGTGCTGCGGGGCATCCCCAAGGGCGTGGTCCACAACGGCGGCCGCATCGCCTTCGGCCCGGACGGCATGCTGTACGCGGGCACCGGCGAGACCGGCGACACGGGACTGTCGCAGGACAAGGCGTCGCTGGGCGGCAAGATCCTCCGGATGACCCCGGACGGTCAGCCCGTGCACGGCAACCCGGAGGCGGACTCGGTCGTCTACTCGTACGGGCACCGCAACGTCCAGGGCCTCGCCTGGGACGGGCAGAAGCGGCTGTGGGCGGCCGAGTTCGGGCAGAACACCTGGGACGAGCTGAACCTGATCAAGCCGGGCGGCAACTACGGCTGGCCGGAGACCGAGGGCAAGGACGGCGGCGCCGGCTTCACCGAGCCGGTGGCGCAGTGGCCGACGGCCGACGCCTCGCCGAGCGGCATCGCCGTGGCGCGCGGGTCGGTGTGGATGGCCGGGCTGCGCGGTGAGCGGCTGTGGCGGATCCCCATGGCGGGCGAGAGGCCGTCGGCGGCGCCCCAGGCGTTCCTGGAGGGCGAGTACGGGCGGCTGCGCACCGTGGCGGCGGCGGGCGGCGACCGCCTGTGGCTCGTCACGAGCGAGACCGACACCCGGGGCACCCCGGAGGCCGGAGACGACCGCATCCTCCTCCTGGAGGTGCGGTAGGAGGAGGCGGGGCAGGGCCGTCCGGGGCCTTCGGGCGGCCTCCCGCACCCGGCGCCGCGCCGCTGCACCGGCGCCGCACCGGCCGTCCGCCTCCGCGCCGCACAGGCCGCCCGTCCGCACGACCGGGCGGGCGTCCGCACGACCGGGCGGGTCACGGCGCCGCCCGCCCCTCGCCGCGCCCGCCCGCCCCGCCGCTACGCGCCCGCCCCGCCCGCGCGCAGGGCCCGCCACTCGGGGGCCAGGACGGACCAGACCTCGATGTCGAGCCGTACGCCCCGGTGGACGCGGCTCTCGCGCAGGACACCCTCGCGGGTCATGCCGAGCCGCCTGGCGACGTTGACGCTCGCGGTGTTCCCCGAGGCGACCTGCCACTCGACCCGGTGCATCCCGCGCACGTCGACCGCCCAGTCGATGATGACGCGCGCCGCGCGGGTCACCAGCCCCCGCCCCACGGCGGCGGGCTCCAGCCAGCAGCCCGCCTCGCAGGTGCCCGCGGCGGGGTCCATGGTCCGGAACAGCACCCCGCCGACCAGGGTCCCGTCCTGGCGGATGCCCCAGATGCGGCCCGTGTCGGCGGCGGTCTTGTCGGCGTAGGCCTGGAGGAAGGCCCGCGCGGACGGCACGTCCGGGGCGACGTCCGGGAGCGGGATGAACCGCCCGATGTGCTCGCGGCCCCGGTCCAGGTGGGCCAGGTACTCCTCGGCCTGCCAGGGCTCCAGCGGGCCGAGCTCGGCGCCGTCCCCCAGGGACCGGCTGAAGACGCTCATGGTGCTTCCCCCTCCCCCGCCGGTGCGGCGGGCCTACGGCACGAGCTCCCCTTCGCCGCTCGCGCGCTGCGGGGCGATCCTCGCACGAGCGGGCTCGCGGCTCTCCGGCGCCTCGATGCTGATGCGCGGCAGCCAGCGGTCGAGCGAGCGGGGCAGCCACCAGTTGGCGCCGCCGAGCATGTGCATCAGGGCCGGTACGAGCAGGGTCCGCAGGACGAACGCGTCCAGGGCGACGGCCGCGGCGAGCCCGATGCCGAACATCGCGATCACCCGGTCGCCGGAGAGGACGAACGCCAGGAACACGGCGATCATGATGACGGCGGCGGAGTTGATCACCCGGCTGGTCTCGGCGAGCCCGACCCGGACCGCCCGCCGGTTGTCGCCGGTCTCCAGCCACTCCTCGTACATCCGGCTGACCAGGAACACCTGGTAGTCCATGGACAGCCCGAACAGCACGGACACGGCGATCACCGGCAGGAACGGCTCGATGGGTCCGGCCCGCCCGAGCCCGAGCAGCTCGCTGCCCCAGCCCCACTGGAAGATGGCCACCACGACTCCGAAGGCCGACGCGACGGCCGCCACGTTCATCGCCGCGGCCTTCAGCGGGATGCCGACGGACCGGAAGGCGAGCAGCAGCAGGACGCAGCCGAGCGCGATCACCACGCCGACGAACAGCGGCAGCTTGCCGATGATGACCTGCGCGAAGTCGTCGTACGCGGCCGTGATGCCGCCCACGTGGACGTCGAGGGAGGTCCCGGACTCGGCGGCGGGCAGCACGTCGGAGCGCAGCCGGTCCACCAGGTCGCTGGTCTGCTGCGACTGGGGCGCGGAGTCCGGTACGACGGTGAGGACCGCCGTGTCGCCGCCCCCGTACGCGACGGGGCCGACCGACTCGACGCCGGGCGTCGCGCGGAGCTGGTCGGACAGCTGGTTCAGGGCCAGGCGGTCGTTCGCGCCCTCCATCTCGGCGACGAGGGTGAGGGGGCCGTTGACGCCGGGGCCGAAGCCGTCGGCCAGCATGTCGTAGGCCTGCCGGGTGGTCGTCGACGCGGGGTCGTTGCCCTGGTCGGAGGTGCCCAGGCGCAGGGAGAGCGTCGGCAGGGCGAGGACCAGCATCACGACGGCGGCGACGGCGCCCAGCTTCTTCGGGTGGCGCTCCACGAACGCGGACCAGCGGGCGGCGAACCCGGTCGGCACCTCCGGCTCCGGGCCGTGCTCGGCCAGGCGGCGGCGCTCGCGGCGGGACAGGGCGCGCATGCCGATGAGGGACAGCAGGGCGGGCAGCAGCGTGACGGACGCGGCGACGGTGAGGACGACGGTCAGCGAGGCGGCGACGGCGACGCCGTTGAGGAAGTTCAGGCGCAGGATGAGCATCCCGAGCAGGGCGATGCAGACGGTGGCCCCGGCGAAGACGACGGCACGGCCGGTGGTCGCGACCGCGTTCCGCGCGGCCTCCGCGACGCCGAGGCCCCGCTTGAGGCCCTTGCGGTGGCGGGTGACGATGAACAGCGCGTAGTCGATGCCGACGCCGAGGCCGATGAGCAGGCCGAGCATCGGGGCGAAGTCCGCCACGGTCATCACATGGCCGAGCAGGGATATCCCCGCGTACGCGGTGCCGACGCTGACGAGTGCGGTGGCGATGGGCAGGACGCTCGCGGCCAGGGAGCCGAAGGCCAGGAAGAGGACGACGGCGGCGACGGCGACGCCGACCATCTCCGCGGTGTGGGAGCCGCCGCCCTTGGCGAGGGTGGCGACCGTGCCGCCCACCTCGACGTCCAGGCCGTCGCCGGAGGCGGCGCCCACGGTGTCGACCAGGGCGCGGGCCTGGGTCTCGGGTATGTCCTCGGCGAGGCCGTCGAAGGTGACGGTGGCGTAGGCGGTGCGGCCGTCGGCGCTGATCTGGTTGCTCGCGGCCTCGGCGGCGGTCCCGGCGGCGGCCTGGTCCCGAGCGCTCTGGGCCCCGCCCGGGGCCTGGGCGTTCTGGGACTGTTCGCTCTGGGCCTGGGTGTTCTGGCCCTGAGCCTCCTGCGGGGCGGTGCCCTGCGCCCGGGCCGTGCCCTCGGCGCCGGTGCGGGCCTGGGCGGGGTCGCCGGCGGGGGCGTCCGCCGCGGCGGGCTGCGCGGGGCCGTACGGGCCGGTCACGGCGGCCACGCCGGGCAGGCTCCGGACGTCGTCGAGCAGGGCCGTGACGCGCCGCTCGACGTCCCCGCCGCGTACGTCGCCGCTCTCCGTGTGCCACACCACGGTGGCGCTGTCGCCGCCGCGGCCGGGGAACGCCTCCTGGAGCACGGCCGTGGCGCGTCCGGACTCGGTGCCCGGCACCTCGTAGTCGTTGGAGTACGCGGACCCGGCCACCGCGGAGGCGACCGTGACGCCGACGAGCGCGGCGAGCCACAGCAGTACGGTGACGATTCGGTGGCGCACGCACCAGCGGGCGATGGCTGCCAAGGGCTTCGCTCCCTGATAGGGGGGTCCTGCTTCCGCGACACCGGGAACTTCCCGGAGGAACGCACGACCGCGACGGGAACAACTCTTGCAGCGAAAAGAGATCCTTTGTCCGTTTCGTGGGGTTACTCACAGAGGCGGGACCGCGGGAACAGCGGCACCGCGACGCGCGGACGCGGAGCCTGCGGCGGGCCGCCGGGGACGCACGAGGGCGACGTCGGGCCCGTGGAAGGGCGGCGGGCCCGCAGGACGGCGACGGGCTGGCAGGAGGGCGCCGGGCGCGCGGAAGGGCGGCACACCGGTGCCGGTGCGCCGCCCTCGTACGCCGTGCGGGGCCGGTCGTCAGCCCTCGGTGACGCCCAGCCTCTCCAGGATCAGCTCGCGCACCCGCGCGGCGTCGGCCTGGCCGCGCGTGGCCTTCATGACCGCGCCGACCAGCGCGCCGGCCGCGGCGACCTTGCCGCCGCGGATCTTGTCGGCGATGGCGGCGTTGCCGGCGATGGCCTCGTCGACGGCGGCACCCAGGGCGCCCTCGTCGGAGACGACCTTCAGGCCGCGCTTCTCCACGACGGTGTCCGGGTCACCCTCGCCCACCAGGACGCCCTCGATGACCTGGCGGGCCAGCTTGTCGTTGAGGTCGCCGCGGGACACCAGCTCGGCCACCCGGGCGACCTGCGCCGGGGTGATCGCCAGCTCGTCCAGGGACGTGCCGGTCTCGTTGGCGTGCCGGGACAGCTCGCCCATCCACCACTTGCGGGCCTGGTCGGCCGGGGCGCCCGCGTCGATCGTGGCGGTGATCAGGTCGAGCGCGCCCGCGTTGAGGATGGACTGCATGTCCAGTGCGGTCACGCCCCACTCCTCGCGCAGCCGGTTGCGGCGCACGCGCGGCAGCTCGGGGAGCCCGGCGCGGATCTCCTCGACCCACTCGCGGGACGGGGCGACGGGCACGAGGTCGGGCTCGGGGAAGTAGCGGTAGTCCTCCGCCTCCTCCTTGACCCGGCCGGACGTCGTGGAGCCGTCGTCCTCGTGGAAGTGGCGGGTCTCCTGCACGATCGTGCCGCCGCCGATGAGGACCGCGGCGTGCCGCTGGACCTCGTAGCGCACGGCCCGCTCGACCGACCGGAGCGAGTTGACGTTCTTCGTCTCGCTGCGGGTGCCGAACTTCTCCGTGCCGATGGGGCGCAGCGACAGGTTGACGTCGCAGCGCATCTGGCCCATCTCCATGCGCGCCTCGGAGACGCCGAGGGCGCGGATGAGGGCACGCAGCTCGGCGACGTACGCCTTGGCGACCTCGGGGGCGCGGTCGCCTGCGCCGACGATCGGCTTGGTGACGATCTCGATCAGCGGGATGCCGGCGCGGTTGTAGTCGAGCAGCGAGTGGGACGCGCCGTGGATGCGGCCGGTGGCGCCGCCGACGTGGGTCGACTTGCCGGTGTCCTCCTCCATGTGGGCGCGCTCGATCTCCACGCGGAAGACCTCGCCGTCCTCCAGCTGGACGTCCAGGTAGCCGTTGAAGGCGATCGGCTCGTCGTACTGGGAGGTCTGGAAGTTCTTCGGCATGTCCGGATAGAAGTAGTTCTTCCGGGCGAAACGGCACCATTCGGCGATCTCGCAGTTCAGTGCGAGGCCGATCCTGATCGCGGACTCGACGCCGGTCGCGTTGACGACGGGCAGCGCGCCGGGCATGCCGAGGCAGACCGGGCAGGTCTGGGTGTTCGGCTCGGCGCCCAGCTCGGTGGAGCAGCCGCAGAACATCTTGGTCTTGGTGCCGAGTTCGACATGGACCTCAAGGCCCATGACGGGGTCGTACGTCGCGAGAGCGTCCTCGTACGACACCAGGTCGGTCGTGGTGGTCACGGTGAAAACTTCCTTCTCAGCCCAGCAGGACGTCGTCGTCGCCGAGGCGCTTCACCTCGCGGTAGAGGATGGCGAGGTTGGTGACGACGGCGACGCCGGTGACGACGGCGTCGACGAGCCGGAGCATGTCGCTCTCGCCACGGGCCTTCTTGATCTGCTTGACCACGCCGACCGCGCCGAACGCGGACGTGGCCATCGAGATGTAGAGACCGGACTTCGAGCTACGGAAGCCTTTGGCCTTGGACAGTGCACTCACAGCGACGGAGCCTCCTCGAGCAGCGGGTGGCCCCACTTTTCCACGAAGGCGGCCTCGACGGCGGCGCCCACCCGGTAGAGGCGGTCGTCCTTCATGACGGGGGCGATGATCTGCAGGCCGACCGGCAGGTTGTCCTCCGGCGCCAGCCCGCAGGGCAGCGACATGGCCGCGTTGCCGGCCAGGTTGGTGGGGATGGTGCACAGGTCGGCGAGGTACATCGCCATCGGGTCGTCGGCGCGCTCGCCGATCGGGAAGGCGGTGGTCGGGGTCGTCGGGGAGACGATCACGTCCACCTGCTCGAACGCCTTGTCGAAGTCCTGCTTGATGAGCGTGCGGACCTTCTGGGCGCTGCCGTAGTACGCGTCGTAGTAGCCGGAGCTGAGCGCGTACGTGCCGAGCATGATGCGGCGCTTGACCTCGTCGCCGAAGCCGGCCTCGCGGGTGAGGGAGGTGACCTCCTCCGCCGAGCGCGTGCCGTCGTCGCCGGTCCGCAGGCCGTAGCGCAGGCCGTCGAAGCGGGCGAGGTTGGAGGAGCACTCGGAGGGCGCGATCAGGTAGTACGCGGAGAGCGCCAGGTCGAAGGAGGGGCAGTCCAGCTCGACGATCTCGGCGCCGAGCTCCTTCAGCAGCTCGACGGCCTCGTCGAACCGCTGGACGACGCCGGCCTGGTAGCCCTCGCCGCGGAACTGCCTGACGACGCCGACCCGCATGCCCTGGACGCTGCCGCTGCGGGCGGCCTCGACGACCGGCGGGACGGGCGCGGCGATGGAGGTGGAGTCCATCGGGTCGTGCCCGGCGATCACCTCGTGGAGCAGGGCCGCGTCGAGGACCGTGCGGGCGCAGGGGCCGCCCTGGTCGAGCGAGGAGGAGAAGGCGACCATGCCGTAGCGGGACACCGCGCCGTACGTCGGCTTGACGCCGACCGTGCCGGTGACGGCGGCCGGCTGGCGGATGGAGCCGCCGGTGTCCGTGCCGATGGCGAGGGGCGCCTCGTACGAGGCGAGGGCGGCCGAGGAGCCGCCGCCGGAGCCGCCGGGGATGCGGGTCAGGTCCCACGGGTTCCCGGTGGGACCGTAGGCGCTGTTCTCGGTGGAGGAGCCCATGGCGAACTCGTCCATGTTGGTCTTGCCGAGGATGACCACGTCGGCGGCGCGCAGCCGGGCGACGAGCGTCGCGTCGTACGGCGGGATCCAGCCTTCGAGCATCTTCGAGCCGACGGTGGTCGGCATGTCGCTCGTGGTGAAGATGTCCTTCAGGGCGAGCGGGACGCCGGCGAGCGGGCCCAGCTCCTCGCCGCGCTCGCGCTTCTCGTCGACGGCGCGGGCCTGCGCGAGGGCGCCCTCGCGGTCGATGTGCAGGAAGGCGTGGACCTTCTCGTCGACCGCCTCGATGCGGGCGAGGTGCGCCTCGGCGACCTCGACGGCGGTGAGTTCGCCGGCGGCGATCTTCGCCGCGAGCTCGGCCGCGGTGAGCTTGATGATGGTGCTGTCCGTCATGTCGGTCAGTCCTCCCCGAGGATCTGCGGCACCTTGAAACGCTGCTTCTCCTGGGCGGGCGCGCCGGAGAGCGCCTGCTCGGGGGTGAGCGACGGACGGACCTCGTCCGCGCGCATGACGTTGGTCAGCGGCAGCGGGTGGGAGGTCGGCGGGACGTCTTGGTCGGCGACCTCGGAGACGCGGGCGACCGCGCCGATGATGTCGTCGAGCTGGGTGGCGAAGTGGTCGACCTCTTCGTCCTTCAGCTCCAGACGCGCCAGCCGGGCGAGGTGGGCGACCTCCTCGCGCGTGATGCCAGGCATGCAGCGATCCTCAGGGGTGAGTGATTGGGTTTTGGCCCAATCCTATGGGGCGCGCCGCGATGCCCGTGAAACGGTTTGCCCGCCCTCCGCGGGTACCCGTCCCGGCTCGGGTCCCGTCAGGTGACCGGGTGACCGGACGGCCGGCCCGTGGAGTGGCCGGGCGCGTGGCCGGTGGGATGGCCGGAGGGGTGGGTGGAGGGGTGCGCGGAGGGGTGGGTGGCGGGGTGGCCGGAGGGGTGGGTCGGAGCGTGCGCCGGGGGGTGGGCGGACGCGTGGCCGGGTGCGCCGTTGGACGGGTGGTCGGCGGCGTGCGCGGGCGGGCGGTCCGGGGCGTGGCCGGGCGGGCGGTCGGCGGCGTGGCCGGGCGGGAGCGCCGCGGCGGGGCGCCTGCGGTGCACCCCGCGGGCGCGCAGCCAGGCGGTCGTCTCGTGGGGCGGCATCGCGGCGGCGACCAGCCACCCCTGGACGGCGTCGCAGCCCAGGTCGCGCAGGCGCTCCCAGGTCTCGTCGTCCTCCACGCCCTCGGCGACGACGAGCAGGCCGAGGGAGTGGGCCAGGTCCACGGTGCAGCGGACGATCTCGGCGTCCTCCGTGTCGACGGCGAGGCGGGCCACGAAGGAGCGGTCGATCTTCAGTTCGCTGACCGGGAGGCGGCGCAGGTGGACCAGGGACGAGTAGCCCGTGCCGAAGTCGTCCAGGGACATCTTCACGCCGTGACCCGTCAGCCCGGCGAGGGTGTCGGCGGCACGCTGCGGGTCCTCCAGCAGGACGTGCTCCGTTATCTCCAGCTGGAGGGCGGCGGCGGGCACGTTGTGGCGGGCCAGGCGGGCGGCGACGGCCCCCGCGAAGCCGGGGCTGTGCACGTCGCGCGGGGAGACGTTCACCGCGACGGGGACCTCCAGGCCCTGGGCGCGCCAGCGGGCGACCTGGCCGAGGGCCGTCTCCAGGACGTACTCCGTGAGGTGGGGCATCAGGCCGGAGGACTCGGCGATGGCGATGAACTCGTCCGGGGGGACGCGGCCGCGCTCCGGGTGGACCCAGCGGACCAGCGCCTCCAGGCCGGCGACGTGGCCGTCGAAGCGGACCTTGGGCTGGTAGTGCAGCTCCACCTCGCCCGCGTCGAGGGCGCGGCGCAGGTCGCCGAGGAGGCCGAGCCGGTCGGGCGTGTTGGAGTCCCGCTTGGACTCGTACACCTCGACGCCGGTGCGGTCGCGCTTCGCCTGGTACATGGCCACGTCGGCGCGCTGGAGGAGCCCCTCCGCGTCGAGGGCGTGGTCGGGGAAGACGGCGACGCCCGCGCTGGCCTCCAGGACGAGCGTGAGTCCGTCGAGGTCGAGCGGGGAGGAGAGGTCGGCGGCGAGGTGGCGGGCGACCCGCTGGGCGCTGGTCGTGGAATCGGCCACCGGGAGGAGAACGGCGAATTCGTCGCCGCCGAGCCGGGCGGCCTCCGCGCCGCGCGGGAGGGCGAGGCGCAGCCGCTCGGCGATCTGGAGGAGGAGCCGGTCGCCGGCGAGGTGGCCGAGCGTGTCGTTGACGGACCGGAAGCGGTCGAGGTCGATGAGGACGAGCGCGCTGCGCCGGCCGTCGGCCTCGGCGGCCTCCAGGGCCGCCCAGGTCCGTTCGAGCAGCCACTGGCGGTTGGGGAGGCCGGTGAGCGGGTCGCGGAGCTGCTCCTCGGCGCGGGCACGGGCGATCCAGAGGGTGGAGTCGAGCGCGATTAAGGGCACCGCGAACAGCGGCAGCAGGACCGGGAGGGAGACGGCGACGACGCAGATCAGCGGCGCGATGCCGAGCAGGGCGACGGCGACGAGGCCCTGCCGGAGCAGGGCCGTGCGGGCGGCCGTGGGCAGGGTGCCGCCCGGCGGGGAGAGCGTGTACCACAGCAGGAGCCGGGTCACCACCAGGTACGTCCCGGCGGCGAGGGCGACCTCCGGTACGGCGGCGATCCCCCATTCGAGTGGCTGCCAGGGCCGTTCGACCGACGGGACGGCGCCGAAGGCGGCCAGCACGAGCGCGGCGCCGCCGATGCCGAGCACGTCGGCGGCGCCGTGCAGGACACCCTGCCGCCAGCGGTGCCGGCGGGCGGCGCCGACGAGGACGACGACGGCGAGGCTGACCAGGCCGGCGGGCACCCAGCCGTACAGGATCAGCACGGCGAGGGTGAGGGCGGCGCCGGAGCCCGTGCCGCCCCACCAGCGGTCGCGGCCGAGGGCCACGAGGTGGCCGACCACGATGCCGGTGAGGACGGCGAGGGACCAGCCGGTCGTCCCGCCGGGGAACAGGGCGTGGCCCTGGCTCACGGCGCGGTAGAAGCCGGAGGCGAGCGCGATGCCCGCGAGGGTCACGACGACGGCGGGCAGCCGGGCGAGGACGCGGTCGCGGGCCGCCGCGCACCCCGCTCGGGCACGCGCACGCGGACGCGCGACCGGGTCGGCACTCTCGGTCGGTTTCATTCCGTCCCTCTCACAGCCGGCGGTGCCGTTGCCTCTGCCTCGTGATGGCCTGTTGCCGTTCCACCACGACTGGACTTCCCCGACGCGGCCGTGCACGACAGGCGCACATCACCACAGTAGGCCGCGGAGGGCGTTGACGGGCAGCGCTCTACAGCTCTTGCCCGAATGCGCCCCGGCCACCCTTATCCAGCTGATATGCGCTGAACGGGTGACGTTTTCCAGCCTGTTCGGCTCAGCCCTCCGTCTCCTGTTCGACCGGGACGGCGACCGCGCGGGCGGCTTCGGGCCCCTGTTCGAGCAGGACGGCGAAGCCCGCCTCGTCGAGCACCGGGACCTTCAGCTGCATCGCCTTGTCGTACTTGGAGCCCGGGTTCTCCCCGACGACGACGAACGCCGTCTTCTTGGAGACGGAGCCGGTGACCTTCGCCCCGGCCTTCTGCAGCACCTCCTTGGCGCCGTCCCGCGTGTGGTTCTGCAGCGTGCCGGTGACGACGACGGTGAGCCCTTCCAGCGGGCGCGGGCCCTCGTCCTCTCCTCCGCCCTCCTCCTCCATGCGGACGCCGGCGGCGCGCCACTTGCGCAGGATCTCGCGGTGCCAGTCCTCGGCGAACCACTGCTTCAGCGACGCGGCGATGACGCCTCCGACACCGTCGACGGCGGCCAGCTCCGCCTCGTCCGCCTGTTCGATGCGGTCGAGGGAGCGGAACTCGCGGGCCAGCGCCTCGGCGGCGACCGGGCCGACGTGGCGGATCGACAGGGCCGTGATGACGCGCGCGAGCGGGCGGGTCTTGGCCGCCTCGATGTTGGCGAGCATCGCCTGGGCGTTCTTCTTCAGCTCGCCCTGCTGGTTGGCGAAGACGGTGACGACCTTCTCCTCGCCGGTCTTCGGGTCGCGCTTGGGCAGCCCGCTGTCCTGGTCGAGGACGTACGCCTTGATGTGCCGCAGCTTCTCCGGGTCGAGGTCGAACAGGTCGCCCTCGTCCGTGATCGCCGGCTCGGCGGGCTCCAGCGGCCGGGTGAGCGCGGCGGCGGCGACGTAGCCGAAGTTCTCGATGTCGAAGCAGCGGCGCCCCGCCAGGTAGAACAGCCGTTCGCGCAGCTGGGCCGGGCACGTGCGGGCGTTCGGGCAGCGCAGGTCGACGTCGCCCTCCTTCATGGGCTTCAGCGGCGTCCCGCACTCGGGGCACTCGGCGGGCATGACGAACTCGCGCTCGCCGCCCTCCCGCAGGTCCACGACCGGGCCGAGGATCTCCGGGATGACGTCTCCGGCCTTGCGCAGCACCACCGTGTCGCCGATGAGGACGCCCTTGGCCCGCACCACGTCCTGGTTGTGCAGCGTGGCGAACTCGACCTCGGAGCCGGCCACCGTCACCGGCTCGACCTGCGCGTACGGCGTGACGCGGCCGGTGCGGCCGACGCCGACGCGGATGTCGAGCAGCTTGGTGTTGACCTCCTCCGGCGCGTACTTGTACGCGATCGCCCAGCGCGGGGCACGGGACGTGGAGCCCAGGCGGCCCTGGAGGCGGATCTCGTCCAGCTTGACGACGACGCCGTCGATCTCGTGCTCCACCGAGTGGCGGTTCTCGCCGTAGTACGCGATGAACTCCCGCACGCCGTCGATGCCGTCGACCACGCGGTTGTGCCGGGCCGTGGGCAGGCCCCACGTGTGCAGCAGCTCGTACGCCTCGGAGAGCCGGTCGAGGGTCAGGCCCTCCAGCGCGCCGATGCCGTGCACGACCATGTGGAGCGGGCGCGTGGCCGTGACGCGGGGGTCCTTCTGGCGGAGCGACCCGGCGGCGGCGTTGCGCGGGTTGGCGAAGGGCTTGTCGCCGGCGGCGACCAGACGGGCGTTCAGCTCCTCGAACTTCTCCATCGGGAAGTACACCTCGCCGCGGATCTCCACGAGGTCCGGGACGCGGTCGCCCTTCAGCCGGTCGGGGATGTCGGAGATCGTGCGGACGTTCGGCGTGATGTCCTCGCCCGTGCGGCCGTCGCCGCGGGTCGCCGCGCGCGTGAGCCGGCCCTTCTCGTACGTCAGGTTGACGGCGAGGCCGTCGACCTTCAGCTCGCACAGGAAGTGGTGCTCCGGCGAACCGACGTCGCGCCCCACCCGCTCGGCCCAGGCGGCCAGGCCCGCGTCGTCGAAGACGTTGTCCAGGGAGAGCATCCGCTGCCGGTGCGCGACGGCCGTGAACTCCGTCTCGTACGTCCCCGCGACCTTCTGGGTGGGCGACTCGGGCGTCCGCAGCTCCGCGTACCGCTCCTCCAGCTCCTCCAGGGAGCGCAGCAGCCCGTCGAACTCGGCGTCGCTGATGACCGGCTGGTCCTTCACGTAGTACCGGAAGCGGTGCTCCTCGACCTCCTCCGCCAGGCGGGCGTGCTCCTCCCGCGCCTCCGCCGGTACCGCGTCGCGCTGGTCGTGCTGTTCGACAGCCACGTCGATCCTCCCGTTACTCAGGGTTGTCCGCGAGGGACTTCGCCGCCTTGACACAGTGCGCCAGCGCGCGGCGGGCGTACGCGGGCGAGGCACCCGCCAGCCCGCACGTGGGAGTGATCACCAGGGAGTCGGCCAGACTCCCCGGATTCAGCCCCAGCCTGCGCCACAGCGTCCTGACCCCCATGACGCTACCGGCAGGGTCTGACAACGCGGCGTCGGTGGACGGCACGACGCCGGCGAACAGCGTCGTACCGCCCTCGACCGCCTCGCCGATCGCCTCATCGTCACGCTCGGTGAGGAGCCCGAAATCGAACGACACGGCGGCGGCACCGGCCCGGCGCAGCAGCGCGAACGGCACGTCGGGGGCGCAGGAGTGCACGACGGCGGGCCCGTCGTGGGCGGCGAGCACGTCCCGCAGGGCGCCCTCCACGACCTGCCGGTCGACGGCCCGGTGGGTGCGGTAGCCGCTCGCGGTCCTGACCCGCCCGCGCAGCACGGCGGTGAGGGACGGCTCGTCGAGCTGGAGCACGACGCGGGCGCCCGGCACCCGGCGGCGCACGTCCGCGAGGTGCCCGCGCAGGCCCTCCGCGAGCGACGCGGCGAGGTCCCGGCAGGCCCCGGCGTCGCCGAGGGCGGCCTCGCCGCCCCGCAGCTCCAGCGCGGCGGCGAGCGTCCACGGGCCCACGGCCTGGACCTTCAGCACGCCCGAGTACCCCTGCGTGTACTCCTCCAGCGCGTCGAGGTCCTCCCGCAGCCACGCGTGGGAGCGGCGGGTGTCGCGGCCCGGCCGGTCGCCGACCCGCCACCCGCTGGGCTCCACGCGCGCGTAGACCTCGACCAGCAGCCCGAGGGTGCGGCCGACCATGTCCGCGCCGGGCCCGCGCGCGGGCAGTTCGGGCAGGTGGACGAAGTCCTCGAAGGACCCGGTCACGGTCCTGGCGGCCTCGCGCGCGTCGCCGCCCGGCATCGACCCGACCCCCGTGGCCGGGCCCCAGTTGATGTCGTCGCTGTGGTTGTTCTCGCTCACCCGGGAAGGGTACGCGGCCGGGGCGCCGGCCCCGGCCGGACGGTCAGGTCCTGGATCTCCGCGTCGCGCGGCAGGTCCACGGCGGTCAGCACGGCCGTGGCGACCGAGTCGGGGTCCATGAGCCCGGAGGTGTCGTACTCCCTGCCCTCCTGCTGGTGGACCTTGGCCTGCATGGGGCTGGCCGTACGGCCCGGGTACACGGAGGTGACGCGCACGCCGTGCGGCCGCTCCTCCGCGCGCAGGGCGTCCGCGAGGGCCTTCAGCCCGTGCTTGGACGCGGCGTACGCGGCCCAGTCAGGGTTCGCGCGGAGCCCGGCGCCGGAGTTGACGAACACCACGTGCCCCTGCGAGACCCGCAGCTGCGGCAGGAGCAGCCGGGTCAGCTCGGCGGGGGCGACCAGGTTGACGTCGAGCTGGGAGCGCCACGCCTTGGTGGTCAGCTCGCCGACCGGGCCGAGGTCCACGACCCCGGCGATGTGCAGCAGCGTGTCGAGCCGGTCGGGCAGCTGCTGGTGGGAGAAGGCCCAGGACAGCCGGTCCGGGTTGGCGAGGTCCCCGACGAGGGTGCGGGCGCCCGGGTACAGCTCGGCCAGCTCCCTGGCCCGTCCGGCGTCGCGGGCGAGCAGGATCAGGTCGTCCCCGCGCGCGTGGAGGCGGCGCGCCACGGCCTCGCCGATGCCGGAGCCCGCGCCGGTGATCAGGTGTGTGGTCATGGGTGCCATGCTCGCACCCGCCCGCGCGCCCACCGGCACCCGGAGGGTCGCGGGCGGACGGGCACCGCGGCCCGGGGCCGGGGGCGCCGGACGGCCGTGCCGCGGGCCGTGCCGCGGGCCGGGCCTGGGGGCGCCGGGCGCGGGCCGGTCGGCGGGCGCCCGTCCGGTGTCCGGCCGCCGTACGCACCGACCGGGAACAGCGCCCGGCTCCCGGCCGTTGCCCGGGTATGACCTCTTCAGGGCACCGCATCACCATCGAGCCGGCCGACGGGCCGGTCCGGGTCGTACGGGACGGCGAGCCGGTCGCACGGACCGACCGCGCCCTGGCCCTGCGCGAGACGGGCTGCCGGGTACGGCTGTACCTGCCGCCCGAGGACGTGCGCACGGACCTGCTGGTGCCGTCGGAGCGGCACACGTACTGCCCGTTCAAGGGGACGGCGTCCTACTGGTCCCTGCCGGGCCGCCCCGACGCGGTCTGGGCGTACCCCGACCCCAAGCCCGAAGTCGCTTCCATCGCGGGGTACTTCTGCTTCTACGACGAGGACGAGGACTGACCCGGCCGAGTCGTCCGGCCGCCGGACCGGCACCGCACGGCCGCCGACGGGAGCGGCGGGGGCGGCGGGGACGGCGCCGTCAGGCCGTGGGGGCGGTCGTTCGGTCGCGGCGGGTGGTGGTGGCGATGGTGGCCGAGCCGACGACGCGGGTGCCGTCGTACAGGACGATCGCCTGGCCGGGGGCGACGCCGCGGACCGGCTCCGTGAAGGCGACCCTCAGCTCGTCGCCCTCCAGCGCGGCCGTCACCTCCGTCTCCCCGCCGTGCGCGCGCAGCTGCGCCGTGTACGTGCCGGGGCCCTCGGGGGCGCGGCCGCACCAGCGGGGCCTGATCGCCGTCAGCGCGGTGACGTCCAGCGCCTCGGCGGGGCCCACGGTGACGGTGTTGTCCACCGGTGAGATGTCCAGGACGTACCGGGGCTTGCCGTCGGGTGCCGGGTGGCCGATGCGCAGGCCCTTGCGCTGGCCGATGGTGAAGCCGTAGGCGCCGTCGTGGCCGCCGAGGCGGTTGCCGGCCTCGTCGACGATGTCGCCCTCGGCCCTGCCCAGCCGGGCGGCCAGGAAGCCCTGGGTGTCGCCGTCCGCGATGAAGCAGATGTCGTGGCTGTCCGGCTTCTTCGCGACGGCCAGGCCGCGCCGCTCGGCCTCCGCGCGGATCTCGTCCTTGGTGGTGAGGGTGTCGCCCAGCGGGAACATCGCGTGGGCGAGCTGCCGCTCGTCCAGCACGCCCAGCACGTACGACTGGTCCTTGGCCGTGTCGGAGGCCCGGTGCAGTTCGCGCGAGCCGTCGGGGAGGGTGACGACCTTGGCGTAGTGGCCCGTGCAGACCGCGTCGAAGCCCAGGGCGAGGGCCTTGTCGAGGAGCGCGGCGAACTTGATCTTCTCGTTGCAGCGCAGGCAGGGGTTGGGCGTGCGGCCCGCCTCGTACTCGGCGACGAAGTCCTCCACCACGTCCTCGCGGAAGCGCTCGGCGAGGTCCCACACGTAGAAGGGGATGCCGATCACGTCGGCGGCGCGGCGGGCGTCGCGGGAGTCCTCGACGGTGCAGCAGCCGCGGGCGCCGGTGCGGAAGGACTGCGGATTGGCGGAGAGCGCCAGGTGCACCCCGGTCACGTCGTGGCCCGCCTCGGCGGCACGGGCGGCGGCGACGGCGGAGTCGACGCCGCCGGACATGGCGGCGAGGACGCGGAGCGGGCGCGGGGAGGTCTCAGTCATAGCCGTACCAGGGTACGGGGCGCCGGGAACCGTCGTCGCGGGAGTGAGCGTTCTCCCCGTATGGGCGAAGACGAGGGCCGGGGCGAGACCCGGCGGGTGGGGCGGCGTGCCCTGCTGATCGGCGGCGGCGCGGCGGCGGCGGGCGCGGCGGTGGCGGGCTGGGACGAGCTGCGCCGCCTGTGGTGGCGGCTGCCGGGCACGGAGAGGCGGCGGGTGGAGGGGGAGCTGGACCACGCGGGCGCGGTGTGGACGGCGGCGGCGCGCGCGAACTGGCGGCGGGCGGACCGGCCGGACGACTTCGGCATCGACCGGGTGGTGATCCACGTCGTGCAGGGCAGCTACGCGACGGCGCTGCGGGTCTTCAAGAACCCGGGGCACGGCGCGGCGACGCACTACGTGGTCGGCAAGGACGGCCGGGTGGCGCAGATGATCCGGGAGCTGGACGTGGCGTTCCACGCGGGGAACCGGGACATGAACGAGCGGAGCATCGGCATCGAGCACGAGGGCTTCGTGGACCGGCCGCAGGACTTCACGCCCGAGATGTACGCGGCGTCGGCGCGGCTGACGGCGGGCATATGCGCCCGGTACGGCATACCGGTCGACCGGGAGCACGTCATCGGCCATGTCGAGGTGGAGGGCACGGACCACACCGATCCGGGGCCGCACTGGGACTGGGACCGGTACATGGAGCTGGTCCGCCGCGCGGCGGCGAGCCCGCGGCCGTCCCCGTCGACTCCCCCGTCCGCGTCGTCCTCCGCCCCGGCGTCCCGCGCGGCGGCGCGGGAGGGCTGAGGGGGCCGGGGCGGCGGGCGCCTGCCGGGGGCGGGGGCGGTGGGCCTGCCGGGACCGCGGGGGCCGGGACCGGGACCGCGGGCCGGCGTGGACGGCTGTGCGTACGGCCGCGGACCGCCGGGCGCCCCGGTCAGGCCGAGGGCCTCCGCAGCCGTCGTACGTCCCGCACGAGCGCGTACAGGGAGGCGAGGAGGACCGCGGCGGCCAGCGCGACCCAGCCGGCCGATTCCCCCGCGCGGTACTGGTCGAAGGCCACGAGGAGCACCAGCGTGCCGGCGACGACGCCGAGGGCGGAGACTGCCGCGCTGATGCGATCCATCGTCATGGGGACATGGTGGACCACGGTCCGGACCGGCGGGAGCGTTTCGGGGAAACCGTTCAGCTGAGGCCGGCCGTGCGGGCGCGCTCCACGGCGGAGCCGATGGCGCGGGCGAGGGCGTCGACGTCGGCGCGGGTGGAGGTGTGGCCCAGGGTGAAGCGCAGCGTGCCGCGCGCCAGGGCCGGGTCGGTGCCGGTGGCGAGGACGACGTGGCTGGGCTGGGCGACGCCCGCGGTGCAGGCGGAGCCGGTGGAGCACTCGATGCCCTGCGCGTCGAGGAGCAGCAGCAGGGAGTCGCCCTCGCAGCCGGGGAAGCTGAAGTGGGCGTTGGCGGGGAGCCGGTCCTCAGGGTCCCCGCCGAGGACCGCGTCGGGGACGGCGGCGCGGACGGCGGCGACCAGCGCGTCGCGCAGGGCGCCGACCTCGCGGGCGAAGTGCTCGCGGCGCTCGGTGGCGATCCGCGCGGCCACGGCGAAGGCGGCGACGGCGGGCACGTCCAGGGTGCCGGAGCGGACGTGGCGCTCCTGCCCGCCCCCGTGGAGGACGGGCACGGGGCTGTGGGCACGGCCGAGGAGGAGGGCCCCGATGCCGTACGGGCCGCCGATCTTGTGGCCGGAGACGGTCATGGCGGCGAGCCCGGACTCGGCGAAGGAGACCGGGACCTGGCCGACGGCCTGGACGGCGTCGGAGTGCAGCGGCACGTCGAACTCGCGCGCCGCGGAAGCGAGTTCGGCGATCGGCATGAGGGTGCCGATCTCGTTGTTCGCCCACATGACGGTCGCGAGGGCGACGCTGCCGGGGTCGCGGGCGATGGCCTCGCGCAGCGCCTCGGGGTGCACGCGGCCGTGGTGGTCGACGGGGAGGTACTCGACGGTGGCGCCCTCGTGGTCGCCGAGCCAGTGGACGGCGTCGAGGACGGCGTGGTGCTCGACGGGGCTGGTCAGGACGCGGACGCGGCGCGGGTCGGCGGCGCGGCGGGACCAGTAGAGGCCCTTGACGGCGAGGTTGTCGGCCTCGGTGCCGCCGGAGGTGAGGACCACCTCGCTGGGGCGCGCCCCGAGTGCCTCGGCGAGCGCCTCGCGCGCCTCCTCGACGGTACGGCGGGCCCGCCGTCCGGCGGCGTGCAGGGACGAGGCGTTGCCCGTGGCGGTGAGCTGGGCGGTCATCGCCTCGACCGCCTCCGGGAGCATCGGAGTGGTCGCGGCGTGGTCGAGGTAGGCCATGGTGCCCCCGATTCTACGAGTCCGGGGCGGCGGCCCGACGGGGCGGATACGGCCAGACCGCCGGCCGGCCGGACGGGCCCGTCAGCTTAGGTGCCAGGAGACGGTGCCGCTGGCGGCGGCGAGGACGGCCAGCAGGGCGAGGTCGGCGGCGCCGAGGGCGAGGCCGAGAAGCGCCCGTCCGCGCCGCCGGGTGCCGCGGCGCAGGGCCAGCACGGCGAGGCAGAGGGCCATGGGGCCGAGCAGGGCGTTCAGGACGAGGAGGCCGACGAGGCCCAGCACGAAGGAGGCGACGGCCATGCCGTCGGCGTCGCGGCGCGGGCGCGCGGTGCCGGCGTCGCGTGAAGGCCCGGCACCGGTGCCGGCGGCGCGGCGCGGGAGAGCGGCGGGATTCATCGCGGCCTCCCGTCAGTGCTCCCGGGCGGCCTGTGAGCCGGCGCGGCGGGGGCGGGCGGTGCGCTCGCGCACGGCGAAGACGAGGAGCCACACGGCGATGGCGGCGGCACCCGCGGCGGTGGCCGTCGGCGGGATGAACGCGGCCGTCCCCATGAGGGTGCCGAGCAGCAGCAGGGCGGCGGCGAGGAAGAGCATCGGGTTGCCTCCCGGGGCGGAGCGGACAACTATGCACTGACCGGTCAGTCTAGTCGCGCCTACCCCGGGACGCTCCGGGCACACGGCCGCGCTTGCGCGCCATGGGTCCGGGGGCGCGGTGGAGCACGGACGCGCACCCCGGCCGCCCACGCCGCGGGCCCCGCTCCGCGGGCCCGCGCCCCGAAGACTCCCTGCCGATCCCCGATCGACCGGGCCGGTCAGGACGCGCGCGGGGCGCGGGCCAGCTGGCGCGACTGGGCGACCAGGCGGTCGGCGCTGTCCCAGACCTCGGCGTCCTCCTCCAGGAAGCCGCCGGCCAGGTTGCGGGTGGTGATGGAGACCCGCAGCGGGCCGGGGGCGGGGCGGCAGCGGATGTGCGCGGTCAGTTCGACGGTCGGGGTCCAGCCGCTGAGGCCCAGGTCGAAGGCGGTCGGCGGGAGCGCGTCGACGGTGAGCAGCAGGGACAGCGGGTCGGGGTCGCGCCCGTCGGCCAGCCCGAACCACCCGCGCACCTCGCCCTTGCCGGACGGGTCGCCGACCGCCCAGCCGATGGTGGCCGGATCCAGCTTGATGTCGAGGAGCCGGGTGATCTCGGCGGAGCCGGGCAGCGGGGCGGGCGCGTCGGCCGGCCCGAAGCAGTGCTCGTACGGCGGGAGGGCGGGCGGCTTGGCGCTGGTGCGGACGTCCTCGGGGAGCGCGTCGAGGTCGCCGTAGCCGGCCAGCACGCGGATGCGCTCGGTCTCGGTGCCGTCCTCCGCGTACTGGAAGAGGGACGCCTGACCGGTCGACAGGGTGCGGCCGGCGCGGACGGTCTCGGTGCGGATCACCGCGGGGCCGGGCAGCGAGGGGGCCAGGTAGTAGGCCGAGACGGTGAGGGGGTGGGGGTGCGGCAGCGCCTCGCCGAGGGCGCGGCCCAGCAGGGCGAGCAGGTAGCCGCCGTTGACGACGCCGAAGATGGTCCAGTCGGCGGAGAGGGTCGTGTCGTAGACGCCCGGGGCGCGGAGGTTCACCGCGGTGTCGCGGTCGAACTGACTGCTGCTGTCCATGGCCAGCACCGTACAACAGCAAACTACTAAGCGGTAGCTTTCTGTTCGTCGGGGCGCTCGACGGCCGTGGAGCGCCGGTTCCACGCGCGCGGCGCGCGCCAGCGGTAGCGGAGCGCGAGCAGGCGCAGGAGGAACGCGGCGAGGGCGGCGAGCGCGCTGGTGAAGGGGTTCAGCATCTCGAACCGGATGAAGAGCACGACCAGCGTGGAGCCGACGATGGCGGGCACGGCGTAGAGGTCGCGGTCCCAGCGCAGCAGCGACGGCGCCTCGTTCGCGAGGACGTCGCGCAGCACGCCGCCGCCGACGGCGGTGGCCAGGCCGAGCACGGCGGACTGGGTGAGGCCGAGCCCGTACTCGTACGCCTTGGTCGTCCCGGCCACGCAGAAGAGGCCCAGCCCGGCGGCGTCGAAGACGTTCACGGCGGCCTGGGTGCGCTCCACGACCGGGTGCAGGAAGAAGACGAGCACCGTGGCGACGAGCGGCATGAGGAAGTAGCCGAGGTCGGTGAAGGCGGCCGGGGGGACCGCCCCGATGACCAGGTCGCGGAAGAGCCCGCCGCCCAGCGCGGTGACCTCGGCGAGGACGGCCATGCCGAAGACGTCGAAGTTCCTGCGCACGGCGAGGAGGGCGCCGGAGATGGCGAAGACGAAGATGCCCGCCAGGTCGAGGGAGTGGAGGACGGAGGGCGTGAACAGGTCCTGGAGCACCGGACAGTTCTACCCCGTCCGGTACGTCACGGGACAACCGCCCGCGCGCCCGTACGCGGGCGGCCCCCGCACCGGCGCGCCGGTGCGGGGGCACGCAGGGACCCCCGGCACCCGCGTGCCGAGCCGGGCGGTACGGGCGGGTGGCTGACGCCCTCGCGCCGGCCGGGCGGGTACGGTCCGGTGCCGCTCGGGCCCTGGCCGCCGCCCCGGCCGGGCGGCGGGCGTGCCGTCGCGTGGCCGGGTCGGCGGGGCGGGGCGGATACGGGACCGGGGAGCCGGGGCCGGGTACCGGAGCCCGGTCGCGACCGGAGAGCCGGGGCCGAGGCCCATGCGGCACCGGAGCCCCGGCCCTCGGGCCCCGGTTCGGGGGCCCAAGGCCGGGAGCCGGTTCGGGACCCGAGGGCCGGGACCCGGTCCGGGGCGTCAGGGCGGGGGCGTCAGGACGGGGGCGTCAGGACGCCTTCGCGCCCGCCGCTCCGGTCAGCTCCCCACTCCCTTCGCGCCCGCCGCCCGTCGCGCCCCGCACGTCCTACGCGTCCTTCTCGCCCGCCGCGTCCGTCGCGACCTTCGCGTCCGTCGCAACCTCCGGCCCCCCGGCGCCCTCCGGGCTGCCCGGGTCGGTCGCCCCCTCCGGGGACGCGGTCGGCGCGGGCACCTCGGCCGCGACCACCGCCGCCAGGTCCGTCGGCCGGGTCAGCGGCAGCTCGCCCGACTCGATCTCCGCCGTGAAGTGGCACGCCACCTTGTGCCCCTCGCCCGCGTCCACCAGCTCCGGCCGCTCCGCCGCGCACCGCGCCTGCGCCCACGGGCAGCGGGTGTGGAAGCGGCACCCGGTCGGCGGGTTCGCCGGGGACGGCAGGTCCCCGTGGAGCAGGATGCGCTCGCGCCGGTCCTCCACCTCCGGGTCCGGCACCGGCACCGCCGACATCAGCGCCCTGGTGTACGGGTGCTTCGGCGCCGCGTACAGCGCGTCGCTCGGCGCCTCCTCCACCAGGGAGCCCAGGTACATCACGCCGATGACGTCCGAGATGTGCCGGACGACGGCCAGGTCGTGGGCGATCACCAGATAGGTGAGGCCGAGCTGCTCCTGGAGCTCCTCCAGCAGGTTGACGACCTGCGCCTGGATCGACACGTCCAGCGCCGACACCGGCTCGTCGCAGATGATGACGTCCGGCTCCAGCACCAGGGCGCGGGCGATGCCGATGCGCTGGCGCTGGCCGCCGGAGAACTCGTGCGGGTAGCGCGACAGCGCGTTGGCCGGCAGGCCGACCCGCTGGAGGATCGCCTTGATCTTCTCGCGCCGCTCCTCCTGGGTGGCCCCGATGCCGTGCGCGAGCATCCCCTCGGAGAGGATCGACTCGATGTTCTGGCGCGGGTTCAGGCTGCCCAGCGGGTCCTGGAACACCATCTGGAGGCGGCGCCGGAACCTCCGCATCTCCTCCTCGGGCAGCTTCGCCAGGTCGGTGCCGTCGAAGACGACCTCGCCGTCCGTGACGTCGACCAGCCGCAGCACGGCCCGGCCCAGCGTCGTCTTGCCGCACCCGGACTCGCCGACGAGGCCGTACGTCTGGCCGGCCTCGACCTTCAGCGAGACGCCGTCGACGGCGTAGACGTGACCGACCGTGCGGTCGAAGAGGAGACCCCTCTTGACGGGGAAGTGGACCTTCACCCCGTCCAGTTCGAGCAGGCTCATGCCGGTACCTCCTCGGCCGGTGCGTCGGGCAGCACGGGGTTGACGCAGCGCACCCGGTGGCCCTCGGTGCGCGGCTCGGTCAGCGGGGGCGTGCCGGTGAGGCACTCCAGGGTGTAGTGGTCGCAGCGGGGCGCGAAGGCGCAGCCGTCCGCCCAGGCGATCTTGTCGTTGATGGAGCCGCGGATGGGGTTCAGCGGCTCACCGCGCGGGGCGTCCAGACGGGGGATGGAGCCGAGGAGGCCGTGCGCGTACGGGTGCGTGGGGTGGGCGAACAGTTCGCGGCGGCCCGCGGACTCCACCGCCTTCCCCGCGTACAGCACGTTCACCTCGTCGCAGAGCCCGGCGACGACCCCCAGATCGTGGGTGATCATCAGCAGGGCGGTGCCCTCCTGGTCCACGAGCTCCTTCAGCAGCTCCAGGATCTGCGCCTGGATCGTCACGTCGAGCGCCGTCGTGGGCTCGTCGGCGATGAGCAGGCGCGGGGCGCACGCCACCGCCATGGCGATGAGGGCGCGCTGCCGCATGCCGCCCGAGAGCTGGTGCGGGTACTCCTTGAGGCGCCGCGCCGGGTCGGGGATGCCCACCCGGTCGAGGAGGTGCGCGGCCTCCTTGCGGGCGGGCTCGCCCTTCAGGCCGCGGTGCCGCTGGAGGATCTCGGTGACCTGCACGCCGATCGGGATGACCGGGTTCAGCGAGGACAGCGGGTCCTGGAAGATCATCGCGAGCTTGCTGCCGCGCATGTCGCGCAGCTTCCGCGGGCTCATGGAGAGCAGGTCCTCGCCGTCGAACACGGCGCGCCCGCCGACGGTGACGCCCTTGGCCGGGAGCAGACCCATCAGGGCGAGGGAGGTCACGGACTTGCCGCAGCCGGACTCGCCGACCAGGCCGACGACCTGGCCCTGGTCGACGGTGAAGGAGACGCCGTCGACCGCCGTGGAGGGCTTGCGCCCGCGTCCGCCGAAGGTGACGGTCAGTTCGTCAACTGTGAGCAGTGGCATGGCAGTTCAGCCTCGCAGCTTCGGGTCGAGGGCTTCGCGCATGGCCTCGCCGAGCAGGGTGAAGCCGAGGGCGGTGATGATGATCCCGACCGCCGGGTAGACGGCCATCATCGGCGCGTTGTCGAAGAACCGCTGCGCCTGGGCGAGCATGACGCCCCACTCCGGCACGGCCGGGTCCGGGTTGCCGAGGCCGAGGTACGACAGGGCGGCGGCCTCGATGATCGCGGTGGCGAGGCTGAGGGTCGCCTGGACGATCACGGGGCTGAGCGAGTTCGGCAGGATCTGGGTCAGCACGATCCGCCGGCGCCGTACGCCGAGGGCCTTGGCCGCCAGGACGTAGTCCGAGCCGCCCTGGGCGAGCATCGAGCCGCGCAGCAGCCGCGCGAAGATCGGGATCTGGACGACGCCGACGGCGATCATCACGGTCGTCAGGGACTGGCCCATGACCGCCGCGATGGAGACGGCGAGCAGCAGCGACGGCAGCGACAGCAGGATGTCGATGAAGCGCATGACGACCGTGTCGATCCGCGCCCCGGCCCTGCCGCCGAGGGTGGCGGCGGCGCCGGACAGCATGCCGATCAGGGCGCCGACGACCAGGCCGATGAGCATGGAGACGACGCCGACGAGGAGCGTCTGGCGGGCGCCGACCAGCATCCGGGAGAACAGGTCCCGGCCGAGGTGGTCGAGGCCGAACCAGTTCTCGCCGCGGGCGCCGACGAACTGGCCCTGGTTGGCGAAGACCTCGCCGCGCCAGGTCTGCGCGGTCGGGGCGTGCGGCGCGAGCCACGGGCCGACGATCGCGACGACGACGAAGACGGCGATGATCGCGGCGCCGATGACGGCCATCTTGCTGGCCTTGAGGCGGCGCAGCGCCTCGCGCCACAGGCTGGCGCCGGTCGTCGTCTCGTTCGCCTGGGTGAGCTGCGCGAGGCGGTCGATCTTGTCTGTCTTGGTGGACACGTCAGTTCACCCGCACTCTCGGGTCGATGAGGCTGTACGCCAGGTCCACCAGCAGGTTGATGACGACGTACACCATCGCGATGAACATGATGAAGCCGACGAGCACCGGGTAGTCGCGGGCGTCGATCGCGTCCTTGATGAAGGAGCCGATGCCGCCGAAGCTGAAGACGGACTCGGTGAGGACCGCGCCCGACAGGAGGGAGCCGGTGAGCAGGCCGATCGCGGTGACCACGGGCAGCAGGGCGTTGCGCAGCACGTGGCGGACGCGGACGGTGTTCTTCTCCAGGCCCTTGGACTCGGCGGTGCGGACGTAGTCCTCGCCGAGGACCTCCAGGACGCTGGCGCGGGTCATCCGGACGATGACGGCGAGCGGGATGGAGGCGAGGGTGATGGCCGGCAGCGCGAGGTGGTGCAGCGCGTCCAGGGTGGCGTCGAACTCGCCGGTGAGGATGCCGTCGAGGACGGCGAAGCCGGTGACGTCGGTGGCGTCGAGGCCGGTGGTGAGCCGTCCGTAGCTGGGGAAGAGGCCCAGGTTGACGGCGAAGAAGCCCTTCAGGATGAGGGCGAGGAAGAAGACCGGGACGCAGATGCCGACGAGCGAGCCGGAGACGGCGGCCACGTCGAGCCAGCCGCCGCGCCGCTTGGCGGCGAGGTAGCCGAGCGGGATGCCGACGACGACGGCGATGAGCATCGCCATGACGCTCAGCTCCACGGTGGCCGGGAAGCGCAGGGCGAACTCGTCCCACACGGGCTGCCCGGTCTTGGTCGAGGTCCCCAGGTCGAGCTCGAAGATGCGCTTGAGGAAGCGGCCGTACTGCACCCAGACCGGCTGGTCGAGGCCGAGTGCGCGGTTGATGCGGGCCACTTCGGTCGGTGTGGCCCGTTCGCCCAGGATCGCCGAGGCGGGTCCGCCGGGCAGCCGGTTCAGCCAGAGGAAGAGGAGAACCGACAGGCCGAGCAGGGTGGGTATCAGCTGTAGCAGTCTTCGTACGACGAGTCGCAGCACCCCGCATGCCCCTTTCTTACGTGTACGCCGGACGTCTCACGTGGACGCCGGGAAGTCCTGCGCGGACGCGGGAAGGTCCTGCGCGGACGCCGGGAA
This sequence comes from Streptomyces fradiae ATCC 10745 = DSM 40063, assembly GCF_008704425.1. Lineage (NCBI taxonomy): Bacteria > Bacillati > Actinomycetota > Actinomycetes > Kitasatosporales > Streptomycetaceae > Streptomyces > Streptomyces fradiae. Next base: position 4,867,890 of record NZ_CP023696.1, on the reverse strand, counting down.
GTCCTCCGTGGACGCCGGAAGCCTTGGGTGGACGCCGAAGCGGGCCCGCCCGGCCACGCGATGCCGTGGCCGGGCGGGACCCCGCTTGCGGGCGCGATTACTTGAAGGAGACCTCGGCGAAGTTCTCCTGCGTCAGCGGGGAGACCTTCGGCGGGTTGACGTCCTTGCCGAACGCGATGGCCGGCGGGGACGAGGAGATGGGGAGACCCGGCAGGTACTCCATGATCGCCTCGTTGGCCTTCTTGTAGGCGTCCACGCGCTGGGCGGGGTCACCGATCTTCGAGCCGGCGTTCACCGTGTCGAAGATCTTCTGCTCCTTGAAGCCCCACTGCTTGTCGTACTTGGCGAACCAGGTGCCGATGAAGTTGTAGCCGTCGTTGAAGTCACCGGTCCAGCCGAGCATGTGCAGGGCGCAGGCGCCCGCCTCGGTGGCGTCCAGGTAGTCCGGGGCCCACTTCATGGGCTTCGGGGTGACGGTGATGCCGGCCTTCTCCAGGTCGGCCTTCATCAGCTCGAACATGTCCTGCGGGGCCGGCATGTAGGGCCGGGTGACCTCGGTCGGGTAGCAGAACTCGAGCTTCAGCTTGGACTCGCCGGCGGCGGCGAGGAGCTGCTTGGCCTTGTTCGTGTCGTGCGCGTACGTCTTGACCTTGTCGGACCAGCCGGCGACCGTGTCGGGCATGAACTGGGTCGCGACCTTGCCGCCCTCGGGGAGCTGGGTCTTGACGATGTTCTCGCGGTCGATGGCGTGCGCGATGGCCTGGCGGACCTCGGGCTTCTTCAGCGCCGGGTTCTTCTCCTGGGTCATGCCCACGTAGAAGAGGTTGAAGACGTCACGGGTCGGGACGTTGAAGCCGCCCTTCTCCAGGGTCTTCACGTCCGCGGGGGACACCAGGTCGTAGCCGTCGACGTCGCCGGCCTGCAGGGCCTGGCGGCGGCCCTCCTCGGTGGCGATGGTGCGGAAGACCAGGTTCTTCACCTTGGCCTTGTCGCCCCAGTAGTCGTCGAAGCGCTCAAGGGTGATCTCCTTGTTGCCCTTGTTCCACTTGACGATCCGGTACGGGCCGGTGCCGGCGACCGTGCCGGCCTCCTGGCTGTACTTGGGGTAGGAGATGGCCTCGCCCTTGCCGGTCGCGGCCTGCTTCTCGTACTCCTTGAGGGCCTTCGGCGAGTGGATCGCCAGCGCCTGGAGGGAGAAGCCGCCGGGCAGGTTGGCGGAGGGCTCGTGGACCTCGATGACGGCGGTGTTCTCGTCCTTGGCGGTGCAGGACTTGTAGTTCGCCTTGGGGGCCTCCGCGTCCTCGTTCTTCGCGAAGCCGCCCATGATCTTCTGCCAGTAGTACGAGACCGCGCTCGACTGGTAGGTGCCCTTCCAGTTGAACCAGTGGTCGTAGTTGGCGCAGACGGCGGCCGCGTTGAACGCCTCCCCGTCGTGGAACGTGACCCCCTTGCGGAGGTTGAACGTCCACACCGTGCCTGCCGGGTTGCCGCTCCACGACTCGGCGAGGCCGCCGACGAGCTTGCTGCCGCCCGACTCGTGCTCCAGCAGGGCCTCGAAGGCCTGGCGGGTGACGCGGAACGTCTCGCCGTCGCTGGCGAGGGCCGGGTCGAGCGAGCCGGGGTCACCGGCGCCGGCGAACACGAACGTGTCCTTGTCGCCGCCCTTGCCGCCGTCCTTGCCGCGTTCGCTGGCGCAGCCCGTCGCGATCATTCCGACGGCGAGCGCCGCGGTGACCGCCCGGACCGCACGGGACTTGAATATTCGCATGGGCCACCCCTGGTTTGGCCTAGTGAATGAGGTCTTGACCGGCCGAACACTACCGACGGGCGGCATCCCGGAGAACAGTCCGGATAGCGGTGATACCTAGTCGAGACCCGGACAGTCACCAAACCGGGTTCATCCCGGACAAGCCCGCTTGCGGCGGTTAACACGCCCGACATACAGGGGAGTTCGAAAGGGACTTTTCGCCGGGCCGTTTCCGTGCCGGTTCGGTTCCGCTCGATGCCGGTTTCAGTGCCGTTCGGCGCTTCTCCGTGTTTCTGAGCGCTTCTCGGCGCTTGTCGGCGCTTCTCAGGGCTTGTCGGCGCTTCTCAGCGCCTCTGCGCTTTTCCGAGTGCTTCCGAGTGCTTCCGAGTGCTTCCGGGTACTTCCGCGTGCTTGCGCGTGCTTCGCGGTGCCGCTGCGGCGCCGTCGGCCCTACCGCAGGGGGCCGTACGGGGCGGCGCCCTGCTGCTGCGGGGCGTGGTGGGCCTCGCGGTGGTAGAAGGGCCGGGCGTTGGCGCGCAGCCACAGGCCGACCGGGTCGTACCCGTCGGACATGGCGACGGTCGACACGGGCAGCCCGTCCGGGACGGCGGCGACGGACTGGCCCATCATCGCGCGGACCGCGTCGACGGACGCCTGGCCCGTGTCGTACAGGTCGAGGCCGATGGCGAGGTACGGCGTGCCGAGCGCGGGCTGCACCCACGCGCGGCGCAGGGAGCGCACGGCCGGGGTGCGGTGGGCGTTCTGCGTGAGCAGGGCGTAGAACTGCGGCAGCTCGATGGCGGGCTCGGAGAGGCGCAGCGGCCCCGCGGGCATGCGGTCCAGGCCGGTGGCGATGCGGCGCAGGTCGGCCCAGGGGATGCCGACGCCGCCGCCGGGGGCGTGCGGGTTGAGCCAGACGCCCCACCGGTCGGGGTAGAGGGCGCGGGCCACGTCGCGGACGGCGACGACCTCGTGGGCGCGGGTCCAGCCGGAGGCGGCCAGCTCCTGGGCGGAGGTGACGCACGGGGCGTACCCGAGCCCCTCGACCTCCATGTTCCCGTACTGGGCGTCGGGTGAGCCGGCCTGACCGTGCCAGAGCAGCATCCAGACGTGGCCCTCGGCGAGGGTGTGCAGCAGCGCCTCGTACGCGTCGTAGCGGCCGGGCGTGACCTGCCGCAGCATGTGCTCGACCTGACCGGCCGCCGCGGTGCCTTGCGCGCTCACCTGATCCCGCCCCTCGTTCGCAGACTTCCGGATCCAGCTTAAGGGCGGGCCGCTCAGGCGCCGTGTTCGCGGCGGTAGAAGGGGCGCACCTTTTCGAGCATCCAGTCCCCGACGGGGTCCTGGGCGATGTCGAGGAGGACCAGGTTGACCGGCCACGGCACGGGGACGGCGCCGAGCGCGCGGCCGAGCGCCTCCATGGGCGCGCTGCGGGCGCTCTCCTCCCAGGAGGCGAGCTGGACGCCGACGAAGAGGACGGGCGGGTCGCCCTCGATGCTGGCGAGGGCGCGGCGGGCGGTGAGGACCGTGCCGGCCGCCTCGAACTCGGCGCCTGCGGCGGAGAGGAAGTCCACCGGGTCGTCCTGCCAGTCGGGCTCGAACAGCCGGACGCGGGCGCCGGACGGGGCGGGGGCGGCGGGCCGGCCGGGGGCGGCCGGGTCGGGGGCGGGCCCGGTGAGCGGGTCGCGGCCGGCGCGGCACAGCTCGGCGACGGCGGGCGGCGGCAGGGGCGCGCCGACGGTGCCGCCGGGGTTGAGGGCGAGGCCGAGCTGCGGCGGCAGGCCGCGCGCGAACTCGACCGCGGGGGCCACGGCGTACGCCATGTGGGCGCCGGCGCAGGCGCGGAACTGGCTCTCGGAGGTGAACACCGGGACGTACGGCAGGCCGTCGCACTCCAGTGTGGGCAGGTCGAGGCCGGGCGCGCCGGGGCCGGCGCCCTCGGCGGAGCCGCCCCTGGGCAGGGGCACCCAGACCTGGCTGCGGCCGAGCACCTCGACGATGCGGGCGCCGGCGGCGCTCTGCCCGAGGGAGGCGGAGAGGACCTCCTCCATCTCGTTGGACGGCCAGGCGGTGTCGACGATGGCTGCGGTGTCCACGGTGTCCTTCCCCGTACTCCCAACACGACGCCCAGCACCCTAGCGCCCGGGGGCCGTCCCGTGGTCGTCGCGGGCGACGGCGAGGGGCGCGGGCGGGCCGGGGGCGCCCGGAAGGGCCGCGGCCACGCCGAACGGGCGGGCCGCCGGCCGGGGCGCCCGGAAGGCGCGACCGCGGCGAGCGGCCGGGAGGAGCGGCGGACCGGGGCGTCCGGGCGGCGCCCGCCCGCCGGGCCGCTCGGGCCGCCCGCCCGGCCGGTCAGCTGAAGGTGACGCGGGTGAGGGCGGTGGCCGCGGGGCGGTCGAGCAGGGTCGCCGAGGCGCAGCCGGGCGGGAGGGCGCCGTGCTCGGCGTCGCGCAGGAGGCGGCCGACGGCTCTGCGGTGCCGGGCGAAGGCGTACGCGGAGACGCCCCTGCCCCGCCGCCGCTGGCCGTCGCGGGCCGTCTCGGGGTCCACGTCGAGGAGCAGCAGGTGCAGGGCCCCGCCCCGGCGGCGGGCCTCGCGGGCGAGCCAGCGGCGCACCCAGGACTGCGTGCCGCAGTCGTGGACGACGACGCCCCGGCCGTCGCGCAGCCGGGCGCGCAGGCCGGCGTAGTGGGCGGCCCGCACGAGGGGCCGGTAGAGGGCGTACGGCAGGAGCCGCGGCACCCGCGCCTCCCAGCGCTCGCGGGCGTCCTGCGAGTCGACGGCCCGGTCGGGCGCGACGCGCCGGATGAGCGTGGACTTGCCGCTGCCCGGCAGGCCGGAGACGACGACGACGTCGGCCTCGGCGAAGGACAGCTCGCGCGGGACGCGCCCCTCACGGTCGCGCAGGTCGCGCAGGGCCACGGCGGCGGTCGTGCGGACGGGCAGCGCCGGCGGCGCCGGCACCCCCGCGGTCGTGGCGTACGCACCGGACCGCTGCAACGTCATGTGCCCCTCCCGAGCTCGGCTCCGCCCGGAGCCTGCCCAAGAAGTGTAAAGAACCGGTAATGGAGCACAAGCGATTTGCCGACAAGCCGAGGGTTTGCCGATCGGGGCCCTCGTGCGATGATGTGCGCGCCGACAACCTCATACAGGCCGCTCGAATCCGTGCGGGAGAGTTCCGGGCCGTGCCGGCCCGGACGCCGAAGGAGCAAGTTCCTCCCTTGAATCTCTCAGGCCCCGCACCGCACGTGATGAGGCAGATCTGAAAAGCGAGCCGCTCCCCGCACCGCCGGGGGACGCTCCACCCAAGGTGCAAGCCGCGTCCCGCGAGGGTTCACGGCGAACCTCTCAGGTTCCGATGACAGATGGGGAGGATCGTCCTCGCCACCCATGCCCCGGACCTGGGAGCCCTTTCATGAGCACTACCCCCCGCCGTACGGCCCTCGACGCACTGCATCGCTCGCTGGGCGCGACCATGACCGACTTCGCCGGCTGGGACATGCCGCTGCGCTACGGCAGCGAGCGCGACGAGCACGTCGCCGTCCGCACCGCCGCCGGCCTGTTCGACCTCTCCCACATGGGTGAGATCACCGTGACCGGCGCCCAGGCCGCCGCCCTCCTCGACTTCGCCCTGGTCGGCAACATCGGCGGCGTCGGCGTGGGCCGGGCCCGCTACACCATGATCTGCCGCGAGGACGGCGGCATCCTCGACGACCTCATCGTGTACCGGCTCGCCGAGCAGGAGTACATGGTCGTCGCCAACGCCTCCAACGCGCAGGTGGTGCTGGACGCGCTGAACGAGCGCGCCGCCGGCTTCGACGCCGAGGTCCGCGACGACCGGGACGCCTACGCGCTGATCGCCGTGCAGGGCCCCGAGTCCCCCGGCATCCTGAAGTCGCTCACCGACGCCGACCTGGACGGCCTGAAGTACTACGCGGGCCTGCCGGGCACGGTCGCCGGCGTCCCGGCGCTGATCGCCCGCACCGGCTACACCGGTGAGGACGGCTTCGAGCTGTTCACGGCGCCCGAGCACGCCGAGACCCTGTGGAAGGCGCTGACCGAGGCGGGCCAGGGCGCCGGGCTGATCCCGTGCGGCCTGTCCTGCCGGGACACGCTGCGCCTGGAGGCGGGCATGCCGCTGTACGGGCACGAGCTGACCACGGACCTGACCCCGTTCGACGCGGGTCTCGGCCGGGTCGTGAAGTTCGAGAAGACCGGCGACTTCGTGGGCCGCTCCGCGCTGGAGGCCGCCGCCGAGCGCGCCGCGGCCGCGCCGCCGCGCAAGCTGGTCGGCCTGGTCGCCGAGGGCCGCCGTGTGCCGCGCGCCGGGATGGCCGTCGTCGCGGGCGGCGAGGTGGTCGGCGAGGTCACCTCCGGCGCCCCCTCCCCCACGCTCGGCAAGCCGATCGCCATGGCGTACGTGGACGCGGCGCACGCCGAGCCGGGCGCGCCGGGCGTGGGCGTCGACATCCGTGGTACCCACGAGCCGTACGAGGTCGTGGCGCTGCCCTTCTACAAGCGGCGGAAGTGACACGCTCGCGAGCAGGCCGCTCACGGCGCGGGGCACCGATCCCGCCCACCCCCTCCCCGTTCACCAGCACTCTCGCCCGTACAGGAGAATTCGAGTCATGAGCAACCCCCAGCAGCTGCGCTACAGCAAGGAGCACGAGTGGCTGTCGGCCGCCGAGGACGGCGTGTCGACGGTCGGCATCACGGAACACGCGGCGAACGCCCTCGGCGACGTCGTGTACGTCCAGCTCCCGGAAGCCGGCTCCACCGTCACCGCGGGCGAGACCTGCGGTGAGCTGGAGTCCACCAAGTCGGTCAGCGACCTCTACTCGCCGGTCACCGGTGAGGTCGTCGAGGCCAACCAGGCGGTCGTGGACGACCCCTCCCTGGTGAACACCGCGCCGTTCGAGGGCGGCTGGCTGTTCAAGGTGCGCGTGACGGAGGCGCCGGAGGACCTGCTCTCCGCCGACGAGTACACCGAGTTCGCCGGCTGACCAGCCCGACACCCACACCCCTAGGGACCGCGTGATGTCGCTTCTGAACACCCCTCTCCACGAGCTGGACCCGGACGTCGCCGCCGCCGTCGACGCCGAGCTCCGCCGCCAGCAGAACACCCTGGAGATGATCGCCTCGGAGAACTTCGCTCCGGTCGCGGTCATGGAGGCCCAGGGCTCCGTCCTCACCAACAAGTACGCCGAGGGCTACCCCGGCCGCCGCTACTACGGCGGCTGCGAGCACGTCGACGTGGTCGAGCAGATCGCCATCGACCGCATCAAGGAGCTCTTCGGCGCCGAGCACGCCAACGTGCAGCCGCACTCCGGTGCCCAGGCCAACGCCGCGGCGATGTTCGCCCTGCTCAAGCCGGGCGACACGATCATGGGTCTGAACCTCGCCCACGGCGGGCACCTGACCCACGGCATGAAGATCAACTTCTCCGGCAAGCTCTACAACGTCGTCGCCTACCACGTCGACGACGCCACGGGCCAGGTCGACATGGCCGAGGTCGAGCGCCTCGCCAAGGAGTCCAAGCCGAAGCTGATCGTCGCCGGCTGGTCCGCGTACCCGCGGCAGCTGGACTTCGCCGCCTTCCGCCGGATCGCGGACGAGGTCGGCGCGTACCTGATGGTCGACATGGCCCACTTCGCGGGCCTCGTCGCGGCCGGGCTCCACCCGAACCCGGTGCCGCACGCCCACGTGGTCACCACCACGACGCACAAGACGCTGGGCGGCCCGCGCGGCGGTGTCATCCTGTCGACCGCCGAGCTGGCCAAGAAGATCAACTCCGCGGTCTTCCCCGGCCAGCAGGGCGGCCCGCTGGAGCACGTCATCGCGGCGAAGGCGGTCTCGTTCAAGGTCGCGGCGAGCGAGGAGTTCAAGGAGCGCCAGCAGCGCACCCTGGACGGCGCGCGGATCATCGCCGAGCGCCTGGTCCGCGACGACGTCACCGAGGCGGGCGTCTCCGTCCTCTCCGGCGGCACGGACGTGCACCTGGTCCTGGTCGACCTGCGCAACAGCGAGCTCGACGGCCAGCAGGCCGAGGACCGCCTCCACGGGATCGGCATCACCGTCAACCGGAACGCCATCCCGAACGACCCGCGGCCCCCGATGGTCACCTCCGGCCTGCGCATCGGCACCCCGGCGCTGGCCACGCGCGGCTTCCAGGCGGAGGACTTCGCCGAGGTCGCCGACATCATCGCCGAGGCGCTGAAGCCGTCGTACGACGCCGACGCGCTGAAGGCCCGGGTGACGGCCCTGGCCGACAGGCACCCGCTGTACCCCGGCCTGTAGGACCCCGCCCCCGCGCCCCGGCGGCGTGGGGAAGGTCACCGGCCACACCGCGGGGCACCGCGCCACACTGGAAGACGAGTGGGTGCGGTGCCCCGCACCATGTCCGCCCGGTCCCCGGTCCCCGGGCCCCCTCCCCCTCCCCCTCCCTCTCCCCCAGCCCCTGCACCACCCCCCATCGGCAGACAGCGGCGTCTACCACCTAGGAGTACTCCCGTGGCCATCTCGGTCTTCGACCTGTTCTCGGTCGGCATCGGCCCGTCCAGCTCCCACACGGTCGGCCCCATGCGGGCGGCCCGGATGTTCGCGCGCCGCCTGAAGAACGAGGGCCTCCTCGCCTCCACCACGGCGGTCCGCTGCGAGCTGTACGGCTCCCTGGGCGCGACCGGCCACGGCCACGGCACCCCCAAGGCCGTCCTGCTCGGCCTGGAGGGCGACTCGCCCCGCACCGTCGACGTGGAGACGGCCGACGACAGGGTCCAGCGGATCAAGGACAGCGGGCGGATCAACCTGCTCGGCGTTCACGAGATCGGCTTCGACTTCGACACCGACCTGGTGCTGCACCGCCGCAAGGCGCTCCCCTACCACGCCAACGGCATGACCGTGTGGGCGTACGGCGAGAACGGCGAGACGCTGCTGGAGAAGACGTACTACTCGGTCGGCGGCGGGTTCGTCGTGGACGAGGACGCCGTCGGCGAGGACCGGATCAAGCTGGACGACACGGTCCTGAAGTACCCCTTCCGCACCGGCGACGAGCTGCTGCGCCTCACCCGCGAGACCGGCCTGTCGATCTCCGCGCTGATGCTGGAGAACGAGAAGGCGTGGCGCACCGAGGCGGAGATCCGCGCGGGCCTGCTGGAGATCTGGCGCGTCATGCGCGAGTGCGTCGACCGGGGCATGTCCCGCGAGGGCATCCTGCCCGGCGGCCTCAAGGTCCGCCGCCGCGCCGCCACGACCGCCCGCAAGCTGCGCTCCGAGGGCGACCCGCAGGCCCTGGCCATGGAGTGGATCACCCTGTACGCCATGGCGGTCAACGAGGAGAACGCCGCCGGCGGCCGGGTCGTCACCGCCCCGACCAACGGCGCGGCCGGCATCATCCCGGCGGTGCTGCACTACTACATGAACTTCGTGCCGGGCGCCGACGAGGACGGCGTCGTGCGCTTCCTCCTCGCGGCGGGCGCAGTCGGCATGCTGTTCAAGGAGAACGCCTCCATCTCCGGCGCCGAGGTCGGCTGCCAGGGCGAGGTCGGCTCCGCCTGCTCCATGGCGGCGGGCGCCCTCGCCGAGGTCCTGGGCGGCTCCCCGGAGCAGGTGGAGAACGCCGCCGAGATCGGCATGGAGCACAACCTGGGCCTGACCTGCGACCCGGTGGGCGGCCTGGTCCAGATCCCCTGCATCGAGCGCAACGGCATGGCCGCGGTGAAGGCCGTCACGGCGGCCCGCATGGCCATGCGCGGCGACGGCAGCCACAAGGTCTCCCTCGACAAGGTCATCAAGACCATGAAGGAGACGGGCGCGGACATGTCCGTCAAGTACAAGGAGACGGCGCGAGGCGGCCTCGCGGTCAACATCATCGAGTGCTGACCTCGGGGGCCCTGGCGGCGCGCTTGTGTGCGAGCGCGCCGCCGGGGTCTTCCCCCGCAGCGGAGGAGTCCCTGGCGCGCTCTCGCCGCCGGCCGCTTGAGCGGGTGGCCCGTGCTACCCACCCGACATTGGACGCCGGGGCCGGGTCGCTCCAAGCCCCACCCCGACATCACATAACAAGAGTCTTGTTAAAGTGGACGCCATGGCAACCTCCCCGGCGCCCGGCGAAGGGCCCGTCCGCCCTGTGTCCGTCTCGCTCCACGAAGGCACCATCGCCGCCCTCAAAGCGCGTACGGGCAAGCGCGGCATGTCCGCCTACGTCGAGGCCCTCATCCAGCGTCAGCTGGAGCGGGACAGACTGCGCGAGCTCATCGAGGACGCGGAAGCCGAGCACGGTCCGGTCGATCAGTCGGCGGTCGACGACAAGCGTGCGATTCTCCGGGGTAACGCCGCGGGTTCGGCGGACGCCGCGTGAGCGGCACGCTCGTTCTGGACTGCGAAGGCATGTCCGGACTCGTACGGCGCTCGCCCGACATCACCGAGTGGCTGGCCGCGGCCGAAGCCGAGGACGTCCGCGTCGTCATCAGCTCCGTCACACTCGTCGAAGCACGCGACCCCAAGGTGAATCAGGCACGCTTCGACTACGCCGTCTCCCGTGTGAACGTCATCCCGCCCACCGAAGCCATCGCCCGCCGCGCCAGCAGGCTGCTCGCCGGAGCGGGGCTGCACGGGCACAAGTACGCCCTCGACGCCATCGTCGCCGCCACCGCTCTCGCCTCACCGGCCCCGGCTACCGTCCTGACTTCGGACCCTGAGGACCTTCTCATGCTCTGCGGCCCCGGTGTCCGCATCGTCAAGGTCTGACGCGGGCCATACGTCGGCCCGGCCCCCTTGCGCTCACTCGGTGAGGAGCCGTGAAGCTTGCGGGAGCCGCTGCCCGTGAGCGACGGGGCGGCGTGCGCGGGCCGGCTGTGCCGAGGGGGCGCCCCGCGTGGTGTGGGGCGCCCCCTTGGGCCTGCTTGGGTCAGGACTTGTTGAGGTGGGTCCAGAACTCGTCCCAGCTCAGGAGGCCGTCGCCGTTGCCGTCCTGGGCATTGATGACCGCCTGGGCGACCGGCTCGGTGACGTGGAAGTCGCCGAGCTGCGCCATGACGCTCTTGTACTCCGCGGCCGTGATGAACCCGTCGCCGTTCACGTCGTAACGGTCGAAAGCCTTGCGCGCAGACTCGATGTCCGCCATCGCTCCACCCCTTCATATGTCTGTACTACGGCCGTAAGAGTAACGGCAGGGGGTCCGGGCGGACGCCGTGGGCCGGGGAGGACGATGGGGGCATGAGCGATGAGGTGGCACGTGTCCTTAAGGCCGCGGCGCGCGGCGACTTCCCGGTGCCGGACGGCACCACGCGGATCGTCCCGCAACCGAGCCCGCGCGACGCCGGGGTGCTGGCCTTCACCGCGCACTCCCTGGTCTTCCTCGACGAGGACCCCGCCTGGATCCGGGGTGAGCTGGCCGCCGCCGGGAGCGACCCGCTCGCCGCCTCCATGAGCCCGCTGTTCCTGGCGTCGCTCATCCGCCGCACCGGGCGCTTCGTGGGCACCGTCGACCTGCTGACCGTGGCGCCCGCCCTCCCCGGTGAGCCGCCCCTGCCGCTGCGCGCGATCGAGGACCCGGAGCACCCGCGGGTGGCGCGGGCGCGGAAGTACCGGGACGACGTGCGGGTGTGGCGGGCGGACGGCGGGGTGCTCGTGCTGGGGCGGGCCGTCGCGGGCCGCTGGGAGGCCGCGGTCGAGGTGGACGAGGACGCGCGGGGCCGGGGGCTGGGCGTACGGCTGGCGCTGGCGGCGCGGCACCTGGTGCCGGACGGGCATGTGTGGGCGCAGCAGTCGCCGGGCAACGCCCGCAGCGTGCGCGCCTTCCAGGCTGCGGGCTACCGGGCGGTGTGCGCCGAGGCGCTGCTGGTCGCCCGCTGAAGGGGGTGGGAGGAGGGGGCGGCCGGGGCCCGGTGGTGGGGGCGGGGTCCGGGTGCTTTGTGGCGGGTGCGGGCCGGGACCTGGGGAAAGGCGCCTGCCGGGCCTGGGGAGGGGTGTCTTCCGGGCCTGGAGAGGGTGTCTTCTGGGCCTGGGGAAAGGTGTCTTCCGGGGCTGGGGAGGAGTGCCTTCCGGGGCTGGGAAGGGGTGCCTTCAGGGGCTGGGGAGGGGGGCCGGGGCTGGGGAGGGGTGGGCCGGGGCACGGGCCCTGGGGGGCGGGTCAGATCCAGCCGTGGCGCTGGGCTATGCCGATCGCGTCGACCAGGGTTCTGGCGTGCAGCTTTCCCACCGCCGACGACAGGCGGTTGCGTACCGTGCCGACGCTGAGGAACAGGTCGGCGGCGATCTCGCGGGCGGTGGCGCCCACCGCGGCCAGCCGGAGCGCCTCCGCCTCCCGCTCCGTCAGCGGGCAGGGCTCGGGCCGTGACGCCCGCATCCGCGGGTCCAGCGCGCGCCCGCCCTCGGCGACGCGGCGGATGGCGTCGGCGGTCTCCTCGGCGGTGGCGCTCTTGAGGAGGTAGCCGCGCGCCCCCGCCCGCAGCGCCCGCTCCAGGTGGCCGGGCCGGTCCAGGGCGGTCAGCATCAGCGGCCGGCAGTCCGGTACGCGGGCGGTGAGCGCGGCGGCGAGGGCGATGCCGTCGGTGCCGCCGGGCAGGTCGATGTCGAGCAGGGCCACGTCGGGGCGGAGCCGGACCGCCTCGGCGAGGGCGCTCTGCGCGTCGGCGGCCTCGCCGACGGCCTCGATGCCGAGGGCGGTGTTCAGGAGCGCCACCAGTCCGGCCCGCACGACGGCGTGGTCGTCGACCACCAGCACCCTGATCATGTGCTTGATTATGGGTGCTCGCGCGCGTGCTCACCGCCGTGCGGCGGCCCTCTCCCCCCGGTCGCCGCGGCGGCGCAGGAGCACCGCGGCGCACCCGGCCGCGTACACGGCGAGCGCGGGCGGCGCGACCGCCACGTGGAGGAATCCGTCCCAGCGTTCGGCGAGCGGCAGGGCGGAGACGACGGCCCCGCAGCCCACCCCGAGGACGAGGGCGGGCGCCACGAGGGCGGCCAGGGTCGCGGCGACGGCGGCGGGCGCGCCGGCGCCCCCCGTGAGCCGGCGGACGGCCCGGGCGACGCCCGCGCCGGGGGCGCGGGCCAGCATCGGCGCGCCGCAGAGCAGTCCGGCGAGGATCACCCACCACCACCAGGGTGTGCCGTGCGTGAGCTGGTCGGTGAGGGTGGTGCCGCGGGCGGTCGCGCCCGAGGACTGCCAGGCCCACGCCCACCACAGGACGAAGAGTGCGGAGTCGGTGAGCGGGCGCGGCGCCCGCGGGACGGTCTCGGTCATGTCACCCCTTGTGAGCGGCGGGGCGGGCCGGGCGTGCGCACGCCCGGCCCGCCCCGGTGTCGGCCGCCGTCCGGCGCCCGGGCCGCGGGGGCCCGGGCGCCGCGGCGGGGGCCGTCGGCCGTGGTTTCGTGCGGCTCAGCACCGCTTCCGAAGATAGCGGTAGGCCCCGTAGAACCCGCCGGCCGCGGTCGAGTAGCTGACCCAGCGGGCCGACGACTTGAACGAGCCCGCCAGGGCGCCGAATCCGGCGTACGTGCCGACGCAGCGGCCCAGGTGCCGCAGGCCGCCGCCGGGGCGGCGGTGCGACGTGTAGCGGCGGGAGCGGTTGATCTGCCGGTGCAGGCGCCGCGTGCTGCTCTGGAAGCGGCGCAGCGAGCGGTAGGCCCGGTAGCCGGTCCGCACCGCCTTGTACGCCTTGCGGCAGTGCTTCCAGCAGGCCCAGCCGACGCGGACGGCGGCGATGGCCAGGGGCACCCACTTGCCGTCCAGGTCGACGTTGTTCACGGGGTCGCCGTAGCCGTACTCGTAGGCGTTGGCGCTGCCGCCGTAGACCGGGTCGCTGGACAGGAAGCGGCCGGTCGCCGGGTTGTAGAGGCGCACGCCCATGAGGGTGAGGCCGGTGAGGGTCTCGGTGGAGCGCTGCTTGGCGCCGAGCCACGCGTAGCGGGCGGTGGCCCGTCCGGGGCGCGGGTTGCCGTACTCGTCGCTGTCCAGGGCGACCGGGGCCGCCTGCGGGCCGAGCGGGAGCCGAAGGGCGATGTCGCCGTGGACGGTGGCCAGTTGGAGCACCGTGCCGCCGGTGGCGGTGGTGGTGGCGGCCAGGTCGCCGCCGAGGGACGGCACGTTGCGGGTGAGGTCGCCCGTGGTGGTGTCCTCGGTGATCCACCGGGGGTTGTCGTCGTCGCCGTCGTAGTGGTTGAGCTTGGACGCGGTCCGCGTCCAGGAGCCGCCGGCGTCGCTCTCCACGGTCCAGGAGCGGAACCGGTGCTCCGGGTCGAGCTCCCACGTCTGCCGCTCGCCGCCGGCGGTCTGCCGGTGGACCAGGTCGTTGGCGTGGTAGGCGACGGTCGTGCCCGGCAGGGCGGTGGTCCGGCCGAACGCGTCGTACGTGTGGCCGGCGGCGATGAGCCGGTCGGCGCTGTCGTACGTGTACGTGGCCGTGGTGCCGCCGCTGGCCGGGCAGTCGCCGCCGGGCTCGCCGGTGACCGAGGTCAGGGAGGTGCGGTTGGAGCGGGCGTCGAAGCCGTAGGAGCGGCGGGTGCACACCAGGTCGACGGTGTCCTCGACGGTGACGAGGCGGCCGGCCCGGTCGTAGCGGAACCTCTGCTCGCTCCAGCCCGCGTGGGTGCTCACCCTGCCGTGCGCGTCGTACGTGACCGCGTCGGTGTAGACGGACAGGCCGTCGCTGTCGCGGGTGTAGGCGCGGCTGACGGCGGAGCCGGTGCTGTCCTCGGTCACCACCAGGGTGTAGCCGCCGGGCAGCTTCTCCGTGGCGAGCGAGCCGTCCGCGTCGTAGGTGGCGCGGAAGGTGCCGGCGACCGAGTCGGTGCGGGCGGTGGCCAGACCGCGCGGTTCGGCGGTGTGGTCGTAGGTGTACGTCACCGTGGACGGGGCCGAGTCGGTCTCCTTGACCTTGCGGTCGAGGAGGTCGTACGCGAAGGTCGTGGTGGCGCCGTCGGCGTCGGAGTACGAGATCAGGCGGCCGAGCTTGTCGTACACCTTGGTGATCGTGCCGCTCGGCGAGGCGATCTCGGTGATCTCGCCGCCGGCCGGGTCGTACGTGGTGGTGGTGGCCGGCACCGCCTGGCCGAGGCCGCCGGTGACGGTCTCGGTGCTCTTGCGGCCGGCCGCGTCGTAGGTGGTGACGGTGGTGCGGGTGACCCCGTTCACCTCGTCGGTGACCTCGGCCGGATTGCCCCAGCGGTCGTACTCGGTGGTGGTGTTGACGAGCTTGGCGGGCTGGCTGCCGCCGCCGGTGATGTCGCCCGCGGGGCCGGTCCAGCACACCAGGTCGGCCCACTCGGGGCGGCCCTTGCACCAGCCGGTGCCGTCGGCGGCCCAGTAGGCGGTGATGCGGCTGGCGGCGTCGTTGCCGGTGCCGCCGGGCAGCACCTGGGAGGTGACGCGGCCCTGGGCGTCGTAGCCGGTGGTCGTGGTGATGTTCTTGCCGCCGGGGTCCTTGATGGTGAGGGTCGGCAGGCCCTTCGCCCAGTCGTACTGGGTCTCCTCCAGGGTCTTCTCGCCCATGACGGCGTAGTGGTCGCGCACCCGCACGCCCTTGACGGACAGGGTGAGCTGGTTCCTGACCTTGGCGGTGCCGTCGGTGGGCCGGCCCTCGTCGTACTCGTTGACGGTCCAGGCGCGGCCGGGCACCGAGGTGCCGGCGGGGACCAGGACGGTGGCGCCGTCCTTGAGGTCCTCGGTGAGGTCGACCCGGTGGAGGGGGCCGAACTCCTCGGTCTTCAGCACGCCGGAGTCGTCGTAGAGGGAGGTGGTGGACAGCAGGTGGGCCCGCTCGGCCGGGGACATCCGGTTGACGCCCAGGTCGGTGAGGGCGGCGCGCTGCTCCTCGGTGGCGCCGAGCGCGAGGGCGCGGTTGCCCGCGGTCAGTTCGCGCACCACGTTGCCGCGGCTGTCGTGCTCGGTGGTGGTGATGTGGCCGCCGGGGCTCGCGGTGTTCACCGTGCGCCCGGAGGCGTTGAGGTAGGTCACCGTGGCACGGCGGTAGTCGCCGGCGGAGAGGGAGGCGCCCGAGTGGGCGGCCGGGACGGAGTCCGCCGGGAAGACGGCGGTCGCGTCGGTCGGGGCGTCGGACTGGCCCCAGGCCCGTACGTCCGAGGCGCCCATGGGGTGCGGGGCGGAGGCGCCGGTGAGGGGCACGCCGTAGACCACGGAGGTGACGGCGGTGCCCTCGACCACGTCGGCCGTGCCCTGCTTGAGGGCCTGCCGGGAGGACTTCAGCAGCATGCCGTCACCGGGCGCGGTGCCCGCGGCGGCGTCGCCGTAGGTGAAGCTGTACGGCAGCCGGCTCTTCTGCTGCAGCCACACGACCCGGCCGCCGTGGTAGGCGTACTGGGTCTGGGTGGCCTGGCTGAGCCGCGGGTCCCACTGCTGGCGCAGGGCGCCGGTGGAGTCGTAGCGGTACTTGGCGACGGCCGTCGCGGTGGCGGCGGCGGCTCCGGGGTCGGTCAGCCAGGCGCGGATCTCGCTGACCTGGCCGGCGTAGTCGCCGAACTCGGCGTCGGTCTGGGTGCCGGTGGCCGTGGTGGTGGTCGCGTAGACGAAGTCCAGGACGCGGCAGCCCTTGGTGGCCGGGCTGGTCTCGCACGCGGCGGTGGTGGCGGCGGAGGTGGGCGCGATGACGCGCTTGGGCCGGGCCAGCTTCTTTCCGTCGACCGTGACCGTCTCGGACACGATCTTGGTGGTGGTGTTGGCGAGGCCGTCCTCCAGGACGCTGGAGACCTGCCAGGTGGTGGCCGCGGCGTCCGGCTTGGCGAAGGTGGTGACCGTGCCCTCGGGGTCGGTGAGGGTGAAGGTGCCGGTCACCCCGCCCTTGAGCGTCAGGTCCTCGGAGCCGGGCTCGGGCACCCAGCCGGTCCTGGCGGCGTTGGCGGTGAAGTGGATGGCGTCGCCCTCCTCCAGCACCACGTCGACGGCGGTGTCGGAGACGCGGCGCAGGTGGCTGTAGTCGCTCTCGGCGACGTCCGCCATGGTGCCGGAGACCCACTCCCTGCCGAAGATCGGCGCCTGGCCCTCCTGGGCGGCGCCCTGGTTGGGCGTGCGGGAGGAGACGCTGCGGGTGACGGACATGCCGAACAGCGACAGGTCGGTCTCGGACAGCGTGTAGTTGCCGGTCAGCAGGTTGAGCGAGCCGGGGCCGACGTCCGTGGTGGAGGCGCCCTCGGCGTTGCGGTCGACGACCGCGGTGAGGGGCGCGGTGCTGCTGGAGGCCCCGCCGGGTCCGGTGAAGTCGGCCTTGATCTGGACGTTGCCGTCGGGGTCGACGGTGTCCGTGGCGTT
The DNA here is from genome assembly GCF_008704425.1 of Streptomyces fradiae ATCC 10745 = DSM 40063. Lineage (NCBI taxonomy): Bacteria > Bacillati > Actinomycetota > Actinomycetes > Kitasatosporales > Streptomycetaceae > Streptomyces > Streptomyces fradiae. The sequence goes on along the minus strand of NZ_CP023696.1, from coordinate 4,850,884 downwards.
CCAGACGAGCGGCGCGTTCCTGCCGTTCACCAGCGGCACGGGCCAGGCGCCGAGCGCGGTGCCGCCGGAGGTGACGTGGGCGGGCGGGATCGGCGTCCAGGCGTCGGCCTCGGAGCGCCGCCAGGAGAAGGCGACCCGGTCGTAGGTGCCGGCGGCGGCCTCGGCGACCAGCGGGAGGCGGCGGGCGGTGCGCTCGCCCTCGGCGGGCTGGACGAAGCCGCCGGAGCCCGCGTGGAAGACGTAGGTGCGCGCCTCGGACTTGTTGTCGGCCTTGTCGACGGCCCGGACCTGGAGGGTGTGGGTGCCGTTCTTCGGCGGGGTGACGGAGATCGCCTTGGGCGTGCTCGCGCCGCCGGTGGCGACCTTGGTCCAGGTGACGCCGTCGAGGGACCACTCGAGCCAGTGGTGGTCGGCACCGGGCGGGGTGACGGTGAACGTGCCGGGCTGGCCCTCGCCCTTCACCCACTGGCCGGCCGGGTAGTCGGTGGAGGTGACCGCCGTGGGCGCGGAGGGCGCCTTGGTGTCGACGGTGAACAGCCGCCAGGCGGACCAGCCGGTGTTGTAGTGCGTCCCGTCGTAGGGGGAGGTGCGGAACTTGTACGTCCTGCCCTCGGTGAGCACCCCGGCGGGCACGGTCACGGACGCGGCCTGCCCGGAGGCGACGTACTTGGAGACGATGACGTCGCCGACCTGGGTGTCGGTGGCGTTGTCGAAGATCTGGAACGTGCCGTTGACCTTGTCGCCGTCGGCGTCCGTGAAGGTGTCGCGGAGCGTCGGGGTGAGGGTGTTGGCGACGTAGGTGCCGCTGTACGAGAAGAACGGCGGGCCGGCCTCCTGCTTGGTGCCGGTCTTGGGCCGGAAGTTGTAGTTCACCACCAGCTTCGGCGGGTTGGACGCGGCGTTCCCGGAGCGGACCTGCTTCCACTGGGTGGTGGAGGCCGACGGGGCGCGCAGGCCCATGTGGGAGCGGGTGTTCTTCGCGGACGCCCACTTCTGGACGAGGCTCGTCACGTCGGCGTTGATCCAGCCGTCGCCGCCGCAGTTGTCGCGGCCCTTGGTCTCGGTGGAGCTCGCGTACTGCTGGACCCAGGCCGGCTGGGTGCCCCACCGGGTGGAGGTGGAGGGGGCGCCGGTCTCCCAGACGGTCCAGGAGGCGCCGGTGCAGTCGGTGTTGCCGGAGTGGGTGTTGTAGAGGCTGAGCTTGGCGCCGGAGACGAGGGCGTCCCGGACGGGCGTGGTGTCCCAGGTGAGGAAGGAGCGGGCGTAGCGGCTGGAGCCGTCGGGGTTGGTGGTGCCCGGGTTGCCGAGCCAGAGCTCGGTGCCGGTCGACTTGTCGGTGGTCTCGCCCTCCTGGACGTACGTGTCGAAGACGTTGCCGAGGGCGGAGGTGGACGGGTCGACGGTGACCGGGTACCGGGTGGCCGGGTCGGCGAGGTACTTCGCGTCCGGGGTGACCACCAGGTTGACGGTGGAGCCCTTCTGCTCGACCTTCATGGCGACCGGGACCTGGCGGGTGTGCTCGCCGGAGACGGGGTCGACGGTGGCGTCCCACATGACCGGGGCGGGCATGACGGCCCGCCTGGTGTTCTTCCGGTCGGTGAACAGGACGCTGCCGTCGGCCTGCGGCTTGGCGGTCAGGCCCTTGGCCTTCAGCGGCAGGGTGTACGAGTAGCCCTCGGCGGGCCGCCGGTTGATGCGGACGTACTGCTCGAAGCCGGTGCGGGTGGCCTCGACGATCACGTCGGCGCCGGGCAGGGCGTCCCGGTAGGTGGCGCGGGTGCCGTCCAGGGCGGGGGCGGGCAGGCCGCCCTTCCACTGGAGGGTGATCTGCTCGTCGCCCTCGCCGAGGGTGACCAGGTCGCGCGGGGCGGCGGAGCGAGCGCCGGCGAGGCTGCGCGGCAGGGCGCCGCCCTTGCCGCCGAGGCGGAGTCCGTGGGGGTGGGCCTTGGCCGCGACCGCGCCGCCGGCCTGCCGGAGGGTGACGTCGACGTCGGTCCACTCGCCGTCGCGCTCGAAGCGCACGGGTCCGGCGGCCAGTTCGGTGGTGAGGGTGCCGTCCTTGTTCACCCAGGTGGTGGAGGTCTCGGTGCGCTCGGACAGCGCTTCGACGCGCTTGCCGTACAGCTTGGCGGCGACCTTGGCGGAGGCGATGTCGTCGGCGGCGTCCGGCCCCTTGGGACGCGCGGCGGGCGCCTCGGGGGTCTGCGCGGCGGGGCGGTTGACGGCGACGGCGGTGCCGCTGCCCGAGACGAGCAGGCCGGTCTCGACGGCCAGCGCCATCGCGGCGACGACGGCGACGCGGGAGAGGACGCGTCTGCGCTGCTGCAGCACGACGGCCGAACCCTCCCACTGGTCGCGGGGAGGTATGTGCTCTGGCATGGAACACCACTCTCTGCTGAAGGATCATGAACCATGCGGGATGAAAGCACCGGCCGTCACCGCTGAGGAGTGAGATCTTCACGTTGCCCCTGTGGTGTGGGGGGCGCGGCTGCCGGTGCTCAGGGGGAGGGGTCGGAAGTGACGGTTTCCGCGGGGAAGTGGAAGGGGCTGCCACCGGGTGGACGGTGGGTGCCGGCGGGGCTGGTGCTGCTGGTGGCGGGGTCCGTCGCCGCGGTCGCCGTGGAGGAGGTCGCGGCGGCCGGGGGCGACCGCGGGCTGCTGGCGGGGCTGCCGCTGGCGGCACTGGTGGCGGTGCTGACGCTGGTGCAGTGCGAGCCGCCGCCGCGCCGGGTGCCGTACGGCTGGCGGATGGTGCTGCTGGCCGTGCAGGCCGTGCTGACGTACGTGCTGGTGGTGTCGCTGCCGGGCAGCTGGCTGGGGCTGACCGGGGTGCTGGCGGGCGCGGTGCTGTGCGCGCTGCCGCTCCCGTCGGCCGTGCCGCTGGCGGTGGCGGTGGTGTGCGGCGGCCCCCTGCTGGTGGCGGCGGGCTGGGTGGCGCCGCCGCCGGGCGGGGGCGTGGCGGCGGCCCTGCGGGCGGTGGTGACCGCGTGCGCGGTGTGCACGGTGGCGCGGCTGGCGATGGTGGTGGCGTGGGCGCACGGGGCGCGGGAGCAGGCGGCGCGGCTGGCCGAGCAGCGGGAGCGGCAGCGGATACGCCAGGACCTGCACGACCTGGTCGGATCGTCGCTGGCGGCCATCGCGGTGCAGGCCGAGTCGGTGCTGCGGGCGGGCGCGCCGGGGGGCGCGGGTGCTCCGGGGGGCGCGGGTGCTCCGGGGGGCGCGGGTGCTCCGGGGGCGGGCGCCCCGGGGGCGGGCGCCCCGGCCGGTGCGGGCGCTCCGGCGGGTGCGGGCGCTCCGGCGGGCGCGGGCGCTCCGGCGGGCGCGGGCGCGGAGGACCTGCGGCTCGCGCTGGCCTCGGCGGTGCGTCTGGCCCGGCGGGCCCACGAGGACGTGCGGGCGCTGTGCGATCCGCCGCCGGCCGGGCTTCCGGCTCCGGACGGGCTGTCGCTGGTGGACGAGGTGCGCCAGGCCGGCCGGCTGCTGGGGCTCGCCGGGATCGCCGTACGGGTGGTGGCACCGCCGCGGGTGGAGGCGGACCCGGCGGTGGTGGAGTGCCTGCGGGCGGTGGTGCGGGAGGCCGTGGCGAACGTGCTCCAGCACAGCCGGGCGGCGCGGTGCGCGATCAGCCTGGAGGCGGCGCCCGCCGGACTGCGCCTGTCGGTGCGCAACGACGGCGTGCCGGCGCCCTTGCCGGGGGGCGCGGGCGGCGCGGGGGCGCGCCGGGGGACGGGGCTGGTGGGGCTGCGGGCGCGGGTGGGGGCGCTGGGCGGAGCGCTCCGGGTGGTGGCGGAGGCAGGGGCGTTCACGGTGTCGGTATCCGTGCCCTGCGGGGTGCCGGGCGGGGCGCCGGGCGGGGTGCCGGGCGGGGTGCCGGGTGAAGCACGGGCAGAGGAGCGTGGCGAGGCACCGGCGGAGGTAACACTGAGCGAATAATCGATGGACTCCATAGTTATTCATGGTTCGGCAGGCTGGATCGTTCATTCACCTTGGATTCACCGCTGTTATGTCCAGAATAGACACATAAGATGCGATAGGTGAGTTTGGTGGGGTGGCCTCCTGTCTGCCATAGTCGGGGGCATACGACCCCCTCGACCCGGGCCAGGTCGTCGACGGCGCCGTCGGGCAACACCCCTTTTCGTCCGCGGCGCTTCCCGGAAGCCCCCGCGGCGCCCCACGACGGCGCGCAGGGGGCTTCCGCGTTTCCCGGCTCGGGTCCGCGCGCGGGGCGCGGGGCCCGGCGGGGCGCGGGACCGGGCGGGGCAGGGCGCGGGGGTCAGCGGTCGGAGACGCGCATCTCGAACCAGGTGTTCTTGCCGCGCGGCAGCAGGTCGACGCCCCAGCGGTCGGAGAGCCGGTCGACGAGGAACAGCCCGCGCCCGCTGACGTCCATGCTCCGCACCGGCAGCAGGCACGGCAGCCCGCGCGACGGGTCGCGGACCTCCACTCGGATCCGGCCACCCCGGCGGCGGGTCATCCGTAACCCGAAGGCGCGGGCGCCGGTGTGCCGCACGGCGTTCCCGACGAGCTCGGAGACGAGCAGGACCACGTCCTCGGCGATCTGCGGGCCGAGCCCCCAGGTCCGCATGACGACGCACTGGGCGAGCCGGCGGGCGATGGCGGCGGACTCGGGGCGCGACGGCAGCCGCACCTCCTCCACGGCCGGATCGCCGTACATCTCCAGGACCTTGAGGGCCTGTTCGTCATCCGCGGTGGGCGTCCATCTCTCCGCGGTGGCACCGCCGTACTCCCACGGTCGCTCCACACCATCCAGCCCCGCCATGCCCACCATGATGACCGCCGGGCGGTGACGGCGGGGCGGTTCCGCGGGAATCGGGTGGGCGGCGTCGGAGCCGGCGGGGGCCCGCCGAAGGCCGCTCCGGGCATATGACGGAGGCATCTCGCACCCCGGACACCCCCGCTGACCTGCGGATACACCGCAGGCCGCGAGGGTGCCGGAGATGGCCGACTCCAAGCCCCTCGGCGGTTCCACCAGGGGGCCTCAAACCACTCGGACGGGGGAACCGGGGGTGACGCCCGCCGGCCCCGCCGCGGCCGCCCGAGGTTCCGCCCCGTCCACCGCGGACACCGCAACAGGAGTGGGATCAGAGGAACTTGGCCTTGCCCGGCCCCTCCTCCACGAAGCTGCGCATGCCGCGCTCGCGGTCCTCGGTCGCGAACAGGCCCGCGAACCAGTTGCGTTCGACGGCCAGGCCCGTCTCGATGTCCGTCTCCAGGCCGGCGTCGACCGACTCCTTCGCGGCGCGCAGGGCGAGCGCCGGGCCCTGTGCGAGCTTCGCGGCCCAGGCGTGCGCCTGCTCGTACACCTCGGCGGCCGGGACCACCCGGTCGACGAGGCCGATGGCCAGCGCCTCGTCGGCCTTCACATGGCGGCCGGTGAAGATGAGGTCCTTGGCCTTGGACGGGCCGACGAGGCGGGCGAGCCGCTGCGTGCCGCCGGCGCCCGGGATGAGGCCGAGCAGGATCTCGGGCTGGCCCAGCTTGGCGTTGTCGGCGGCGATCCGGAAGTCGGCGCAGAGCGCCAGCTCGCAGCCGCCGCCCAGCGCGTAGCCGGTGATCGCGGCGACGACGGGCTTGGGGATGCGGGCGACGGCGGTGAAGGAGTCCTGGAGGGCCTTGCCGCGCACGACCATGGCCGCGTGGTCCATGACCTGCATCTCCTTGATGTCCGCGCCGGCGGCGAACACCTTCTCGCCGCCGTACACGACGACGGCGCGGACGTCATCGCGGCGCGCGGCCTCCTCGGCCAGCTCCTTGAGCCGGTCCTGGGTGGCGATGTCCAGCGCGTTCATCGGCGGGCGGTCCAGGCGGATGGTGCCGACGCCCGCGGAAACTTCGAGAGTCACTGTCATACGGGGCAGGTTAGCCGCCGTTAACGCCGAGGGGACCGGTGCGGTGGGTCACAGCACCGGCCCCCGTGGGGCGTTTCTCACCGTTCGGCTACTTGGTCCACTCCGACCACGGCATGTTCCAGCCGTTGAGGCCGTTGTCCGGCTGGATCTGCTTGTCCTTGGAGTTCTTCACCACGACCACGTCACCGATGATCGAGTTGTCGTAGAACCACGCGGCCGGGGTGGAGCCGTCCCACGCGCCGCGCACGTCCCGCAGGCCGACGCAGCCGTGGCTGACGTTGGCCGAGCCGAAGGTGCCGGCCGACGCCCAGTAGTTGCCGTGGATGAAGGTGCCCGAGGTGGACAGGCGCATCGCGTGCGGCACGTCCTTGATGTCGTACTCGCCGCCGAAGCCGACGGTCGCGCCGTTCATCCGGGTCACCTTGTACTTCTCGCTGATGACCATCTGGCCGTTGTACGTGGTGGTGGCCGGGGCGCCCGCGGTGATCGGGATGGTCTTGAGGGTCCTGCCGTCGCGGACGACGGTCATCGTCTTGGCGCTCGCGTCGACGGTGGAGACCTGGCTGCGGCCGATGGTGAAGGCGAACTTCTTGGCCTGCTTGCCGTAGACGCCGGGGCGGCCCTCGACGCCGTCCAGGTTCAGCTCGACGGTCACCTTGGTGCCGGGCTTCCAGTACTTCTCCGGGCGGAAGTCCAACCGGTCGTTGCCGAACCAGTGGCCCTCGACGGGCACCGCCGGGACGGCGGTCACCTTGATGCCCGCCTCGACGGCCTCCGGGTCGGTGATGCCGCGCGAGAACCGGATGGACACCGGCATGCCGACGCCGACCGTCTGGCCGTCCTCGGGCGTGTACTGGCCGATGAAGGTGTTCTTCGGCACGAGCGTCGTGAACGTGGTGTCCCTGGCCGACTCGCGGCCCTCGGCGTCCTCGGCGACGGCGTGCACCTTGTACCGGGTCGCCGCGGCGAGGTGCCTGACCGGCTGCCAGCTCGTGCCGTCGGCCGCCAGGGTGCCCTCGACGGGCCGGCCCTTGGAGTCGGTGACTGTGACCGTCGACAGCTTGCCCTTCTCCGCGGTGACCTTCAGCGAGCCGCTGGTCGGCACCGACTCGGCGCCGTCCTTCGGCGTCACGGTGACCACGGCCTCCGAGGCGGCGTTCGCCACCTGCCCCGCGCCGTTCTTGCCCGGCGCGCCCTTGTCGCCGCTCGCCGGGTCCCCGCCGCCGCACGCGGTGACGAGCAGCAGCAGTGTTCCGGCGACCGCGGTCATCCCCGCGCCCCGGCGGCGCCGGCCGCGCCCGCCCCGTACGACGGCTCCGGCCGACGCCCCCGATATCGGCTGCCCCTTCACGATGAACACTCCCCTCGCACGGTCCCGGCGCACCGCCGTCGGACCTGCACCCCCGCGTGCTGCACCCGCACGCACCGCGTTAGATAATCACACCGCCAGTTCCACCGAACCCACCGGATTGTCACCGTTCGGTCCCAAGTCGTTCACATGGCAACTTTCCCGTCCGCGCGGGTGCCGGGAGCGCGGCGCGGGCCCCCGCGGGACGGCCGGGGCCCGCGGGCTCAGCGCAGCGCGGAGCCGGCCTTCCACCGGGCCCAGCTCATGTTCCAGCCGCTCAGCCCGTTGCCGGCGGCCACCGTCCGGTCCCGCGAGTTGACCACCTCGACGACGTCGCCCACGAGGGTGCGGTCGAAGAACCAGCCCGCGGGCGAGTCGGCGCTGCCGCCCTTGACGTCCCGCAGTCCGACGCAGCCGTGGCTGACGTTCGAGGCGCCGAACACCGAGCGCTCCGCCCAGTAGTTGCCGTGCAGGAAGGTGCCGGACTCGGTGAGGCGCATGGCGTGCGGCACGTCCTTGATGTCGTACTCGCTCTTGCCGTCGGCGTCCGTGAAGCCGACCGTGGCGCCGTTCATCCGGGTCACCTCGTGCAGCTCCGTCACCACCATCCGGCCGTTGTACGTGGTGGTCTTCGGCGCCCCCGCGGTGATCGGCACCGTGGCCAGGAGGCGGCCGTCACGGCGCACCTCCATGGTGTGGGCCGCCGCGTCGACGCGGGAGACCTGCGAGCGGCCCACGGTGAACCGGGTGGTCAGCCGCTGCACGCCGTACACGCCCGGCGCCGCCTCCACGTCCCTCAGCCGCAGCTCCACGGTGACCCGCGTGCCGGGGCGCCAGTACCGCGCGGGGCGCACGTCGAGCCGTTCGGCGCCGAACCAGTGGCCGGCGACCTCGACCGGCGGGTCGGCGGTCACCCGGATGGCCCGCTCCACGGCGGCCCGGTCGCGGACGGGCCGGTTGAACCGGAAGGTCACGATCATCCCGGTGCCGACCGTGGCGCGGTCCTCGGGCGCGAAGTACGCGACGAAGCGCCGGTCGGGGACGCGCGTGGCGAACTCGGTGCGCCGGACCGTGCGCCGGCCGTTCCCGTCCACGGCGACCGCGTCCACGGCGTACCGGGCGGCGAGCGCCAGCCGCGTCCCCGGGCGGGGCCGCCAGCTCCGCCCGTCCGGCGCCACCGTGCCGGGCACCTCGGCCGCCTCCGCGTCGCGCGCCCCGCGCACCCGTACGGACTCCAGCCGCCCCTCCGGCACCCGCACCTCCAGCCGCCCGTCCGGCGGGACGTCCCGCGCCCCGTCGTGCGGGGCGACGCTGATCGCCTCGTCCCGGCCCCACCCGGCCTTCCCGCCGAGGCCCTCCAGCACCCCGCCCGCCCCGCACCCGGCGAGCGCGGCCACCGCCACCGCCCAGACCACCGCCGACCGGATCGCCGTCCGCGCCGCCGCCGACCGGACGGCCGTCGCCCGGATCGCCGCGGTCCGGGGCGCCACCGCCCGGTCCGCCGGCGACCGGTCCGCCGGCGGGGCGGTTCCGGGTCCGGTCCGGCGTCCCGTGCCCTCCGCGTCCCCCGTGCGGGCCGCCCCTCCCCCGGCGCTCGCGGCCACCGGGCTCCTCGGGCTCCTCGGGTTCTTCCAGCTCCTCAGGCTGCTCAAGCTCCTCATGCTTCCCACATCTCCCACGTTTCCCCGTCTCCTCCCACCGGCCGGTCGGGGGAGGCCGCGCGGACCGCTGTACGGGTCGTGTTCGGGGCGGGCCATGTTGGGAGCGGTGCCGTCCGGGCAGAACACCGACAGAGCACGGGGAGGACCGGAACGGGGGTGTCGGGAGCCCCGGCCGGTCGCCGGACGAGCCGCGGGAGGCCGGCAGGTGTCGAGCGCAGCCGAGCAGAGGCCAGTTCAGGGTGGCGACCCGGGGGCTCCGGACGCGCCCCCCGCCCCCCGCCCGGCGGCGGGGCGGGCCGGGCCGCCCCGGGCACGGCCCGCGGCCCGCACGGGGCCGGTGCCGCACACCGGCCCCGTACCGCACACCGGCCCCGTGCACCACACCGGGCCGGTGACCCACACCGGGCCCGGTGCCACCGCGGGGGCGGCCCCGCCGGCGCCGCCGCCACCCGTCTGGCCGGGCTCGCCGACCCCGCTCGGCGCCCGCCACCGCACCGGCCCCGACGGGGTGGCCGGGACCAACTTCGCGCTGTGGGCGGGCGGCGCCGAGGCCGTCGAGGTGTGCCTGTTCGACCCGGACGGCACCGAGACGCGGGTGCCGCTGACCGAGCTGACGCACGAGATCTGGCACGGCTTCGTACCGGGGGTGCGGCCGGGCCGCCGGTACGGGTACCGGGTGCACGGCCGCTGGGACCCGTGGACCGGCGCCCGCTGGAACCCGGCGAAGCTGCTCCTCGACCCGTACGCCCGCGCCGTGGACGGCGACTTCGACCGGCTGCCCCCCGAGGTGTACGGGCACGTGCGGGACTGGCCGGACCAGCACGTGGCGGACACCGTCCGCGACGACCGCGACTCGGCGCCGTACGTGCCCAAGGGCGTCGTGGTCCACGAGGCCGAGCCCGGCGACGAGTGGGCCGACGACCGCAGGCCGAAGACGCCGTGGGCGGACTCCGTCATCTACGAGCTGCACGTGCGGGGCTTCACCATGCGCCACCCCGGCGTCCCCGAGGAGCTGCGCGGCACGTACGCGGGGCTCGCGCACCCGGCGGCGGTCGAGCACCTCGTACGGCTCGGCGTCACGGCGGTGGAGCTGCTGCCGGTGCACCAGTTCGCGCACGAGGACCACCTGCTGCGCCGGGGGCTGCGCAACCACTGGGGCTACAACTCGATCGGCTACTTCGCGCCGCACGCCGCGTACGCCGCGACGGGCACGGGCGGGCAGCAGGTCGGGGAGTTCCGGCGGATGGTGCGGGCGCTGCACGAGGCCGGCATCGAGGTGATCCTCGACGTGGTCTACAACCACACGGCCGAGGCCGGGGAGCTGGGCCCGATGCTGTCGCTGCGCGGCGTCGACAACCGGGGGTACTACCGGCTCCAGCACGACGCCCGCCGGTACGCCGACTACACCGGCTGCGGCAACACCCTCCATGTCGTCCAGCCGCAGGTGCTGCGGCTCATCACCGACTCGCTGCGGTACTGGGTCACGGAGATGGGCGTGGACGGCTTCCGCTTCGACCTGGCGGCGGCGCTCGCCCGGTCGATGCACGACGTGGACATGCTGTCGCCGTTCCTCGCGGTGATCGCCCAGGACCCGGTGCTGCGGCGGGTGAAGCTGATCGCCGAGCCGTGGGACGTGGGCAGCGGCGGCTACCAGGTGGGCGCCTTCCCGCCGCTGTGGACCGAGTGGAACGACCGCTACCGGGACGCGGTGCGGGACTTCTGGCGCGGCGCCCTGCCCGACGTACGGGACCTCGGGTACCGGCTGTCCGGGTCGAGCGACCTGTACGCGTGGGGCGGGCGCCGCCCGTACGCGTCGGTCAACTTCGTCACCGCCCACGACGGATTCACCCTGCGGGACCTCGTGTCGTACGAGCGCAAGCACAACGAGGCCAACGGCGAGGACAACCGCGACGGCACGGACGACAACCGGTCGTGGAACTGCGGCGCCGAGGGCGAGACCGGCGACGAGGCGGTGAACGCGCTGCGCCGCCGCCAGATCCGCAACCTGCTCACCACGCTGCTGCTCTCCACGGGTGTGCCGATGCTGGTGGCGGGCGACGAGATGGGCCGCACGCAGGGCGGCAACAACAACGCCTACTGCCAGGACAACGAGACCGGCTGGGTGGACTGGTCGCTGCTGGAGGAGGGGTGGGCGCGCGAGCTGCTGGCGCTGGCCAGGCGGCTGCTGGCGCTGCGCCGCGCACACCCGGTGCTGCGGCGGCGGGCCTTCTTCTCCGGCCGCCCGCAGGGCGCGGACGGGCTGCGGGACCTGGCGTGGTTCACGGCGGCGGGAGAGGAGATGACGGAGGGCGACTGGTACGCCCCGGCGCGGACCATCGCCTTCTACCTGTCGGGGCGGGACATCCCCGGCCAGGACGAGCGGGGCGGGGCGGTGGTGGACGACAGCTTCCTGGTGGTCCTGCACGCGGGCGACGGGCCGCTGGAGCACCGGCTGCCGGGGCCTCCGTGGGCGGAGGGGTACGAGCTGCTCGTCGACACCTCGCGGGAGGAGCAGGAGCGGGCGCCGGGCGAGGTGTGCCGGGGCGGGGAGGCGGTGACGGTGCCCCCGCGGTCGGCGCAGCTGTGGCGGGTGACGGAGTGAGGGGGCGCGTGCCGATGGCGGTCGGGGAGGCACGGGGCGGCCGGGGGTGAACGGGGGTGGTCGGGGGGTGAACGGGGGTGGCCCGGGGTGAACGGGGCGGCCTGGGGTGAACGGGGGTGAACAGCGGGGCGTTCGGCGGAAAACCGCGTGAGCGATGTCAGTAACGAACCCTAGTCTCGGTCCTGATGTCTGCCTCCGCCTTCGCCCCCTCGCGCCCACCCGTCCCCAAGCGCTCCGCCGTGCGCTCGCTGCTGCGGCTGTGGCCGTACCTGCGTCCGGTGAAGGGGCGGTTCCTCACCGCCGCGCTGGTCGCGGTGGTGGCGTCCTGCCTGAGCCTGGTCATCCCGCTGGTCCTGAAGTGGATGGTGGACGGGCCGGTCGCCGACCGCGACCCGGACGGCGTGTGGCTCGGCGCGTTCGCCGTGCTGGGGCTCGGCGTGGTCGAGGCCCTGCTCTTCGGGCTGCGGCGCTGGCTGGTGGCGCGCCCCTCCACGGCGGTGGAGGCCGCCCTGCGCGCGGACCTGTTCCGGCGGCTGCAGCGGCTGCCGGTGGCCTTCCACGACCGGTGGGCTTCGGGGCAGCTGCTGTCGCGCGGCACGACGGACCTGTCGCTGCTGCGGATGTTCCTGGTGTTCCCGCTGACGTTCCTGTTCGTCAACGGTGTGACGGTGCTCGCCGGGTTCGTGGTGCTGCTGGCCCAGGAGTGGACGCTGGGGCTGGTGCTGCTGCTGCCGGTGGTGCCGCTCGTGGTGGGCTGCTCGCTGTTCGAGACGCGGTACTCCAAGGCCGCGCGGCGGGCCCAGGACCAGGTGGGCGACCTGACGACGCTGGTCGAGGAGAGCGTGCTCGGCATCCGGGTGGTGAAGGGCTTCGGGCGCCATCGCAGCCAGGCGCGGGCCTTCCGGGTGCTGGCCGGGCGGCTGCGCGGCACCGAGCTGCACAAGGCGCGGCTGCTCGCGGGGATCTGGGCGTTCATCACGACCGTCCCGGAGCTGGCGATCGGCGCGGCGCTGGTGCTGGGCACGGTGCAGGTGGCCGACGGGGACCTGTCGGCGGGGACGCTGGTGGCGTTCCTGTCGACGGCGCTGGCGCTGCGGTGGCCGGTGGAGTCGATCGGCTTCCTGCTGGCGATGAGCCAGGAGGCGGCGACGGCGACGGAGCGGTACTTCGAGGTGATGGACCAGGCGGAGGAGTCCGCCGGCCGCGCCCCGGCCGCGACGGCGCCCGCGCCCGCGGGGCCCCGGGACGCGGGCGGGTTGGTGTTCGAGGGGGTGGTGTTCCGCTACCCGGACGCGCCCGAGGGCTCCCCGCCCGTCCTGCGCGGGGTGGACCTGCGCGTCCGGCCGGGCGAGACGCTGGCGCTGGTGGGCGCGACGGGGTCGGGCAAGACGACGCTCACGGCGCTGGTGCCCCGGCTGTACGAGCCGACCGCCGGGCGCATCCTGCTGGACGGCGAGGACATCGCGGCGATGCCCCGCGAGCGGCTGCGGTCGCTGGTGGCGGTCGCCTTCGAGGAGCCGACGCTGTTCTCGGCGAGCGTCCGGGAGAACGTGCTCATGGGCGCGGGACCCGAGGCGGGTGACACGGAGCTGCGGCGCGCGCTGGAGGTGGCGCAGGCCCGGTTCGTCGCGGACCTGCCGCACGGGACCGCGACCGAGGTGGGCGAGCAGGGGCTGAGCCTGTCCGGCGGGCAGCGGCAGCGGCTGGCGCTGGCGCGCGCGGTCGCGGGCGGCCCCCGGTTCCTGGTCCTGGACGACCCGCTCTCCGCGCTGGACGTGCACACCGAGGCGCTGGTGGAGGCCGCGCTGCGGGAGGTGCTGCGGGACACGACGGCGCTGGTGGTGGCGCACCGCCCGTCCACGGTGCTGCTGGCGGACCGGGTGGCGCTGCTGTCGGAGGGCCGGATCGCGGCGGTCGGCACGCACCAGGAGCTGCTGCGGACCAGTGCCGAGTACGCGTGGCTGATGTCGGGTGCGCCCGCGGGCACGGGCGCGGCGGGCGCTGAGGAGGGCGGGCGATGACGGCTCAGGACCAGGCGCTGCGCGAGCACGAGGAACCCGCGGGAAGCGGGGAGGCCGCGCGCGCCGCCGACGGGAGCGGCGGGGCCGGCGGCCCCGCCGGACGGGACGGGCGCGACGGCCGGGACGGGGAGGACGGGCGGGACGGCCAGGGCGGGCAGGGCGGGCGGGACCCGTTCGACCGGGACGCGCTGCCCGCACCGAAGGGGGCGACGGGCGCACTGCTCCGGTCGCTGCTGGCGCCCCGGCGCGGCCGGGTGGCGGTGGCTGCGCTGATGCTCCTCCTCCAGCAGGCGGCCGTGCAGGCGGGCCCGCTGCTCGTGGCGTACGCCATCGACCGGGCCGTGCCCGCGCTGCGGCAGGGCGACCACGGGCCGGTGGTCGCGGTGGCCGCCGGGTACGCGCTGTGCGCGCTGGGCGCCGGGCTGTTCCAGTACGCCTTCGTCGCCGCGTCGGCGCGGGTCAACCAGGACGTGCTGCTCGACCTGCGGGGCCGGATCTTCCGCCACGCGCAGGCGCTGAGCGTGGACTTCCACGAGCGGTACACGTCGGGGCGGCTCATCTCGCGGTCGACGACCGATGTGGAGTCGCTGCGCGAGCTGCTGAGCGAGGGCCTGCAGGAGCTGGTCAACGTGGTGCTGTCGTTCGTCAGCATCTCGCTGATCCTGCTCTGGCTGGACCTGGGCATCGGCGCGGTCGCGGTCGCCTCGTTCGTGCCGCTGTACCTGCTGGTGCGGATGTACCGGCGCCGGGCGTCGGCGGCGTTCAGCGCCCGCTCCACCGCCATCGCCGCGGTCATCGTCAAGTTCGCGGAGACCATGAACGGCATCCGGCCGGTCCGGGCGTTCCGCCGGGAGCGGTCCAACGACGAGGTCTTCGGCGCGCTGAACCGCCGTCACGAGCGGCGCAACGGCGACGCGATCCTGGAGATGGCCCGGTACGTGGTGGGCTCCCGGCTGGTCGCCAACACGGCCGTCGCCGGCATGGTGCTGTGGGGCGCCTACCGGGTCGCGGACGGCACGCTGGCGCTGGGCGTGCTCGCGGCGGCCGTGCTGTACATGCGGCGGCTGTACGACCCGATCGACCGGCTGGGGATGTTCCTCAACGCGTACGAGTCGGCCGCCGCCTCCCTGGAGAAGATCGCCGGCCTGCTGGCCCAGCGCCCGACCGTGCCCGAGCCGGAGCCGGAGGCGGCGCGGGAGCTGCCGCCCCGACCCTCGGGGGCACCCGGCAGGGAGGTCGTCTTCGAGGGCGTCAGCTTCGCGTACCGGACGGGAGGCGAGGTGCTGCCGCGCTTCGACCTGACGCTTCCGGCGGGGCAGACGGTGGCCGTGGTGGGCTCGACGGGCGCGGGCAAGTCGACGCTGGCGAAGCTGCTGGCCCGCTTCTACGACCCGTCGGAGGGGCGGGTCCTGCTCGACGGCGTCGACCTGCGGGAGCTGCCCTCGCCCGAGCTGCGGCGCGGCGTGGTGATGGTGACGCAGGAGGCGTTCCTGTTCTCGGGGACGGTGGCGGAGAACATCGCGATCGGCCGGCCGGACGCGACGCGGGAGGAGGTCGAGCGCGCCGCGAAGGCGATCGGCGCGCACGACTTCATCGCGGCGCTCCCCGACGGGTACGACACGGACGTGCGCAAGCGCGGCGGGCGCATCTCGGCGGGGCAGCGGCAGCTGGTGGCGTTCGCCCGCGCGCTGCTGGCCGATCCGGGGGTGCTGATCCTCGACGAGGCGACCAGCTCGCTGGACATCCCCGGCGAACGGGCGGTGCAGCACGCGATGGACACGGTGCTGCACGGCCGTACGGCGGTGGTGATCGCGCACCGGCTGTCCACGGTGGAGATCGCGGACCGGGTGCTGGTGATGGAGGACGGGCGGATCGTGGAGGACGGCCCGCCCGAGCGGCTCATCGCCGGGGACGGCCGGTTCGCCGGGCTGCACCGGGCGTGGCGGGAGAGCCTGGTCGGCTGAGGCGGCGGGACCGGTCCGGCGCGGGGCGCACCGCCCCTGGGGCGCGGCGCGCCCCGCGGGCACCGCGCCTGGGGCGCGGCGCGGCCCTTGGGCCGCGGCATCCGGGCCGGACGCGCGGCGGCGGGTGCGGGGCGCGGCCCCCGAGCCGGAGGACCGGCGGCCCGGCGCGGCCCCCTGTCGAAGCCGCCGGGCCGGGTGCGGGGTGCGGCGGTTCGGGTGCGGGGTGCGGCGGGCGGGGTGCGGCGGGCCGGGATGCCCGGCGCCTCCGGGGCGCGCCACCGGGCCCGCCCGGGAGGCACCGCCCCGGGCCGCCGCGGCCGCCGCGGCGCACGCGGCACCGCACATCAGCCCGGCGTACCCGGCCCGGCGCATCCGGCCCGGCACATCCGGCCGGCGCCGGGCCGGGCCTCTCAGGCCCGCCCGGTGAGCAGCGCGGCGCCGATCCGGTCGGTCTCCTCGGGGCTGCCGCCCAGCCGGTGGACCAGCACCCACTCCCCGCTGCCGGTGACCGCCCCGGCGAAAGCGGAGGCGTGCCGGGTGGCGCCGTTGTGCCAGCGGATGTCCCCGGCCGTCTGCCAGGAGGGGGCGGGCTCGCCGAGCGCCCGCTCCACGAGCAGCCCGCGCACCACCGCCGCGAGGGCGCGGGGCGTGGCCCACAGGCCCCCGGCGGGCAGGATGGCCCCGTCCATGGTCCACGAGCCGCGCACCCGTCCGAGAAGGCCCCTCGCGCGCAGGGCCCGGCTCTCCGGCGGGGTCACCGCGACCGCGTCGGCGACGCCCAGCGGTTCGAGGACGTGGGCGCGCAGGAGGTCCGGATACGGCTGCCGCGCGGCTGCGGCGAGGGCGGCGCCCAGCACCGCGTACCCGAGGTTGGAGTACTCGGTGCCCTCCCCGGCCGGGCGCGTGGCGAGCCGGTCGAGACGGGGCAGCGTCGCGCCCAGCGCCTCGGCGGTGAACGGGGCGTACGGGTCGCGACGCGGCCCCAGGGCCGGAGGCAGCCGGGGCAGGCCGGAGGTGTGGTCCGCCAGGTGGCGCAGGGTGATGCCGGACGGGGGCGCGGCCGGCAGCCACCGCTCCACCGGGTCGTCCACGTCCAGCAGCCCCGCCGCGGCCATCCGGACGAGGGCGGTGCCGGTCAGGACCTTGGTGAGCGACCCGATCTCGACGAACCGGTCGGGATCGTGGCCGTGTTCGGCGCGCGGCTCCGCGCCGGAGCGCAGGACGCACAGCGGGACGGGGCGGGCGAAGGGGAGGAGGCTCACCGGCGGGCCCCCGGTCCCCAGGCAGCCGCGCGCACACCCGGCCGAAGGCCGCCGCGCCTATCCGGCCGGGCCACCGTCACCGCACGCGCACCGCGCCCATCCGCCGTCACCGCACGCGCACCGCGCCCGGCCGCACCGGCGCCCGGTCCCGCGTCCGATCCGGGCGCCGCGCGTCCGTCCGGGGGCCCGCCGGGGCGGTGGTCGGGGGGTGTGGACGGGCGGATCAGGGTGGTCACCGGTTTCCTCTTCTCGGTCTCGTGTTCGGACCCAAGTCTCACCCGCCCAGGGCCGATCGTGTGCCATGGGCCATTTCCGGCCACGCCTCGCCGCCACCCCGCCAGGGCCCCCATCGAGGGTCCCGGGCAGGGCGGCCCCCGCCGCCACGGCCCGTCCCGCACGCCGCGGGGACGGACCCGCGCCACCCGGCGACGATCAGCGCCGCGTACGCGTCACCACCCGGCCGCCCGGCGCCCGCCACGCCTCCCGGTGCGGGCACGGCCGCCTTTACGTCGAGTTGACGTCCGGTTAACGGACTCGGACTTTCGAGCAACGGACGATTTCCGGCCAACCTTTTGACGCGCTCCTGACACGTACGCCTGTGCGGTGCCACTCTTCCCCCGTTCTCCCAACCCCGCTCCGCCAGCTCTGTTTGCACGCCCCGTGGGCCCACCCCGCCCCGGTACCCCCCTCGCAAAGGAGTTCCGCGTGAGATCCACGCCATCCCGTCGCGCGACCGCCACCGGCGCCCTCGTCGCCGCGGCCGCCATGCTCGCCGTGGGCGTCCAGACCGGCCCGGCCACCGCCGCCGACGGCCTCGGCTCCCCGGCCCCCAGGCTCCAGGCCGGCGCGCAGGCCGACCCCGGCTCCCTCCCCGCCGACCTCACCCCCGCCCAGCGCACCGCGCTGATCCGCGCGGCCGACGCCGAGAAGGCCGCGAAGGCGAGGGAACTGGGCCTCGGCGCCCAGGAGAAGCTGGTCGTCCGCGACGTGGTCCAGGACCGCGACGGAACCACCCACACGCGCTACGAGCGGACCTACGCCGGACTGCCCGTCCTCGGCGGCGACCTCGTGGTCACGGAGGACAAGGCGGGCCGCACCGAGGGCGTCGCCAAGGCGTCCCGCGCGGAGCTGCGGAACGTCGACACCACCGCCGACGTCGCCCCGGCCGCGGCCGAGCGCCAGGCGGTCGCCGCCGCCCGCGCCGAGGGCTCCAAGGCGTCGGCCCCCGAGAGCGCGCCCCGCAAGGTCGTCTGGCTCGCCGAGGGCAAGCCCGTCCTGGCGTACGAGACCGTCGTCGGGGGCCTCCAGCACGACGGCACGCCCAACGAGCTGCACGTGGTCACCGACGCCGCCACCGGCGAGAAGCTCTACGAGTGGCAGGCCGTCCACAACGGCACCGGCAACACCATGTACAGCGGCCAGGTCACGCTGGGCACCGCCCAGTCGGGCAGCTCGTACACGCTGACCGACACCGCGCGCGGCGGCCACAAGACGTACAACCTGAACCGGGGCTCCTCCGGCACCGGCACGCTGTTCTCCGGCTCCGACGACACCTGGGGCGACGGCACCCCGTCCAACCTGGAGACGGCCGGCGCCGACGCCCACTACGGCGCCGCCCTCACCTGGGACTACTACAAGAACGTGCACGGCCGCTCCGGCATCCGGGGCGACGGCGTCGGCGCGTACTCGCGGGTCCACTACGGCAACAACTACGTCAACGCGTTCTGGCAGGACAGCTGCTTCTGCATGACGTACGGCGACGGCGCCAACAACGCCAAGCCGCTCACCTCGATCGACGTGGCCGCGCACGAGATGACCCACGGTCTGACCTCGAACACCGCCCGGCTGGTCTACAGCGGCGAGTCCGGCGGCCTGAACGAGGCGACCTCCGACATCTTCGCCGCCGCCGTCGAGTTCCACGCCAACAACAGCAAGGACGTCGGCGACTACCTGGTCGGCGAGAAGATCGACATCCGCGGCAACGGCACCCCGCTGCGCTACATGGACAAGCCCAGCAGGGACGGCTCGTCCAAGGACTACTGGTACTCCGGCATCGGCAGCGTCGACGTGCACTACTCGTCGGGCCCCGCCAACCACTGGTTCTACCTGCTCTCCGAGGGCAGCGGCGCCAAGACGGTCAACGGCGTCAGCTACGACTCGCCGACCTCCGACGGCCTGCCCGTCACCGGCATCGGCCGCGACAAGGCCGCGCTGATCTGGTTCAAGGCGCTCACCACCAAGTTCACCAGCACCACCAACTACGCGGGCGCCCGCGCCGGCACGGTCGCCGTGGCCACCGAGCTGTACGGGGCGGGCAGCCCCGAGGTCCTGGCCGTCGAGCACGCCTGGGCCGGCGTCAACGTCGGCGCCCGGCCGGGCGGCGGCGGCGACCCCGGCGGCAAGGTCTTCGAGAACACCGCCGACGTGAGCATCCCCGACGCGGGCGCGGCCGTCACCTCGTCCGTCAACGTCACCGGCGTCACCGGCAACGCGCCCTCCGCCCTGAAGGTCGGCGTGGACATCGTCCACACCTGGCGCGGCGACCTGGTCGTCGACCTCGTGGCCCCGGACGGCACCGCGTACCGCCTGAAGAACGCCAGCGGCGGCGACTCCGCCGACAACGTCCAGGAGACGTACACCGTCGACGCGTCCAGCGAGGTCGCCAACGGCACCTGGAAGCTCCGCGTCCAGGACACGGCCCGCTACGACACCGGCTACATCAACGGCTTCAAGCTGACCTTCCCGTAGGCCCCGGCCGCGAGGCCGCCCCGCACCGGCACGAGGCCGCCGCCCCCAGGGGCGGCGGCCTCACGCGTGCGCGCCCCGCCCCACGACCGGGCCCGCGCACGGCGCCCGAACGGCGCGAAGCCGGGCGGCACGGCGCGAAGCCGGGCGGCACCGGGCGGCACGGAGCCAAGCCGGGCGGCACGGGCCTCCGGCACGCGGCTCGTCCTCCGGTACCGCCCGCGCCTCCGTCGCACGGCCGAGGCGACCGGGACCGGGGGAGGATGTCCGGACCGGGCCCCGCGCGGCAGGCTGGGCGCGGGCCCGTCGCCCCCCGCGTGGGGAGGGGGCGACGGCCCTCGAAGGCCCCCGGCACCGACGCGGAGCCGCGCACCGGCCGGCCGGCCCCGGCCGGCCCGCCCCTCAGCGCAGCAGCACCCCCGCGCCGTCCGCCGCCGAATCGGCCGGCAGGGCGACCAGGCCCAGGTCCACCCCGGCCGTGAGCAGCCGGTGCGCGGGCAGGACCCGGACGGTGTAGCCGAAGGGGCCGGTGCGGTCCAGCGTCAGCGGCCCCTCGTACGCCCAGCGGCCCTGCTGGTCGGGCCCGCCGCCGCCCGCGGGCTTCAGCGGGAACGCCCGCGCGTCGGCGAGCCCGTCGCGGGTGTCCACCCGGCCCGCGACCGCCTGCACCTCCACGTCCTCCGGCGTCAGGTCGCCGAGGGTGACCCGCACCCGCAGGGCGAGCGTCGACCCCAGTTCGGCGATCTCGCTCACCTCGTCGACCTCCACGTGGTCGACGGCCACCCCCGGCCAGGCGGCGCGCACCCGGGCCTTCCACTCCGCCAGCTCGCCCGCCGCGTCCGGGGTCATGGCCCGGTGCGCCCGCGCGGCCGGGGTGTACAGCCGCTCCACGTACTCCCGCACCATGCGCCCCGCCAGCACCTTGGGCCCCAGGGAGGCCAGGGTGCGGCGCACCATCTCGATCCACCGCTCGGGCAGCCCGTTGGCACCGCGGTCGTAGAAGCGGGGCGCCACGCGCTGCTCGATCAGCTCGTACAGGGCGTGCGCCTCCAGGTCGTCGCGGCGGTCCTCGTCGGTGGTGGGCCCGTCGGCGGTGGGGATGGCCCAGCCGAAGTCGGGGTCGTACCACTCGTCCCACCAGCCGTCGCGCACGGACAGGTTGAGGCAGCCGTTGAGCGCCGCCTTCATCCCGCTCGTCCCGCACGCCTCCAGCGGCCGCAGCGGGTTGTTCAGCCACACGTCGCAGCCGGGGTAGAGCTTCTTGGCCATCGCCATGCCGTAGTCCGGCAGGAAGACGATGCGGTGGCGCACCCGCGGGTCGTCGGCGAACCGGACCATCTCCCGCACCAGCCGCTTGCCGCCGTCGTCGGCCGGGTGGGCCTTGCCGGCGACGACGATCTGCACGGGCCGCGTCGGGTGGAGCAGCATCTCCCGCAGCCGGTCTCGGTCGCGCAGCATCAGCGTCAGCCGCTTGTACGAGGGGACGCGGCGGGCGAAGCCGATGGTGAGGACGTCGGGGTCGAGGACCCCGTCGATCCAGCCCAGTTCGGCCGAGGCGGCGCCGCGCTCCCGCCAGGAGGCGCGCAGCCGGGCCCGCACCTCGTGGACGAGCTGCTCGCGCAGTTCGCGGCGCAGCTCCCAGATCGCGGTGTCGTCGAGGTCGGCGACGGCGTCCCAGCGCTGCGAGCCGCCCACACTGAGGGCGTCCTCGGCGCGGTGGGCGCCGATCCGCCGGGCGCCGAGGCGCAGCACCTCGGGCGCCACCCAGGTGGGGGCGTGGACGCCGTTGGTGATGGAGGTGATGGGCACCTCCTCGGGGTCGAAGCCCGGCCAGAGCCCGGCGAACATCGAGCGGCTGACGGCGCCGTGCAGGGTGGAGACGCCGTTGGCCCGCTGGGCGAGGCGCAGCCCCATGACGGCCATGTTGAAGACGCCGGGGTCGCCGCCCGGGTAGGTCTCGCGGCCGAGCTGGAGGACGCGGCCGACGTCCACGCCGGGCAGCTCCGCCCCCGGTCCGAAGTGGCGGGCGACCAGCTCGCGGTCGAAGCGGTCGATGCCGGCGGGGACGGGCGTGTGGGTGGTGAAGACGGTCCCGGCCCGCACGGCCTCCAGGGCGGCGTCGAAGCCGGTGCCCCGGTCGGTGAGCTCCCGGATGCGCTCCAGGCCCAGGAAGCCGGCGTGGCCCTCGTTGGTGTGGAACACCTCGGGGGCGGGGTGGCCGGTGACGGCGCAGTACGCCCGCACGGCCCGGACGCCCCCCATCCCCAGCAGCATCTCCTGCAGGAGCCGGTGCTCGCTGCCGCCGCCGTACAGCCGGTCGGTGACGTTCCGTTCGCCGGGCCCGTTCTCCTCGACGTCCGAGTCGAGCATCAGCAGCGGGACGCGGCCCACCTGCGCCACCCACACGTGGGCGTGGAGGGAGCCGCCGCCGGGCAGGGCGAGGCCGACGCGGACGGGGGCGCCGTCGGGGCGGCGCAGCAGGGTCAGCGGGAGCTCGTTGGGGTCGAGGAGCGGGTAGTGCTCCTGCTGCCAGCCGTCGCGGGAGAGGGACTGGCGGAAGTAGCCGTGCCGGTAGAGCAGGCCGACGCCGATGAGCGGGACGCCGAGGTCGCTGGCGGCCTTGAGGTGGTCGCCGGCGAGGATGCCGAGGCCGCCGGAGTACTGCGGCAGGGCGGCGGTGACGCCGAACTCGGGCGAGAAGTACGCGATGGCGGCGGGCGGTTCGTCGGCGGCCTCGCCGCCGGCGGTCCGGTCGCCGACGGTCCGGTCGCCCGCGGCCCGGTCGCCGGCGGTCCGGCTCTGGTACCAGCGGCGGCCGTGCAGGTAGTCGTCGAGGTCGTCGGCGGCGGCGGTCAGGCGGCGCAGGAACCTGCGGTCCCTGGCCAGCTCGCCGAGGCGGGCGGCGGAGACGGTGCCGAGGAGCCGCACGGGGTCGCCGCCGGACGCGCGCCACCCCTCGGGGTCGACGGCCTGGAAGAGCTCTCGGGTCTCGGCGTGCCAGGACCAGCGCAGGTTCCGCGCGAGGTCGCAGAGGGGTCGCAGGGGGTCGGGCAGGACGGGGCGGACGGTGAATCGACGGATGGCCTTCACGTGTTCCACCTTCGCAGGGGAGATACGTACAGTGGCGGACGCACCACGGTATGCGTCCGGCGTCCCGGCCCGACGGTAGTGCCACGGCGCCGCGCGCGGCCACGGCGCGGGGCGCGCGAGGCACGGGGGGCTCGCAGGGCGCATTCGGGGGAGCACGTACGAGCCGGGCGTGTCGCGGCGTGCGCCCGTTGGTGGACGGAGCGCGGCGGCGCACGGCGGGGCGCGGTCACCCGGGCGGCTCGCCCCGTCCGCCGCACCCGACACTCCCGGCGGGCGCCGGCATACGGAATCAGCCGAACGAGAGCGGTTCTCGGCCGTCTGGCCCGACGCCATACGGTCCCCCGGGCCGGGAAACCCCCGGATTGCCCACCAGAGGCGCGGGGGAAGGCTCCCCCGGTACCCGCCCACCCGAGTGAAACCGGAGAGGAGCGGTGATGCCCGCGACGCACCACGCCGCAACGAAGCCGTTACAAAGAGCGATACCCCGTAGGCAACCCTCAGGTGATGCTGTGAACGCGCTGATTGGTCGTATCCCCGTCCTGGACGTCTCCCCCGCCGTCGACCGCGGCAGACGGCCCGCCAAGGCGGTGGCCGGTGAGACCTTCCAGGTGTCGGCCACGGTCTTCCGCGAGGGCCATGACGCCGTCGCCGCGAACGCGGTGCTCACCGACCCGGCGGGTCGGACCGGCCCGTTCACGCCGATGCGGGAGCTGGCGCCCGGCACGGACCGGTGGGGCGCCGACGTCACACCGGACTGCGAGGGGCTGTGGACCTACCACGTGGAGGCGTGGGGCGACCCGGTCGCCACCTGGCGCCACGAGGCGGGGATCAAGATCCCGGCCGGCATCGACACGGAGCTGGTCCTGGCCGAGGGCGCCGCGCTGCACGAGCGGGCGGCGGACGGGGTCCCCAAGGACGAGGGGCGCGAGGCCGTCCTGGCGGCGGTGGACGCGCTGCGGGACGTGCGCCGCTCCCCCGCCGACCGGCTGGCCGCCGCGCTGGCGGTGGAGGTGCGCCAGGCCCTGGACCGGCACCCGCTGCGCGAACTGGTGAGCGCCTCGAAGCCGCTGCCGCTGCTGGTGGAGCGGGAGCGGGCGCTGTTCGGGTCCTGGTACGAGATGTTCCCCCGCTCCGAGGGGGCGTACGAGGACGCGGACGGCCGCCTGGTGCCGGGGACGTTCCGCACGGCGGCCGAGCGGCTGCCGGCCATCGCCGCGATGGGCTTCGACGTGGTGTACCTGCCGCCGATCCACCCGATCGGCACGACGCACCGCAAGGGCCCGAACAACTCCCTGACCGCCGGGCCGGGCGACCCGGGCGTGCCGTGGGCGATCGGTTCGGCCGCCGGCGGGCACGACGCGGTCCACCCGGACCTGGGGACGCTGGAGGACTTCGACGCGTTCGTGGCGCGGGCGCGGGAGCTGCGCCTGGAGGTCGCCCTGGACTTCGCCCTCCAGTGCTCCCCGGACCACCCGTGGGTGCGCAGGCGCCCGGCGTGGTTCCGGCGCCGGGCGGACGGCTCGATCGCGTACGCGGAGAACCCGCCGAAGAAGTACCAGGACATCTATCCCGTCGCGTTCGACGAGGACATGCGCGGGATCGTCCGCGAGACGGTCCGGGTGCTGCGGCACTGGATGGCGCACGGCGTGCGGATCTTCCGCGTGGACAACCCGCACACCAAGCCGGTGGTGTTCTGGCAGAAGGTCATCGCCGCGGTCAACCGCACCGACCCGGACGTGATCTTCCTGGCGGAGGCGTTCACCCGGCCGGCGATGATGCGCACGCTCGGCGAGATCGGCTTCCAGCAGTCGTACACCTACTTCACCTGGCGCAACACCAAGCACGAGCTGACCGAGTACCTGACGGAGCTGTCCGGGGAGAGCGCCGCCTCCATGCGGCCGAACCTCTTCGTGAACACGCCCGACATCCTGCCCGCGTACCTCCAGCACGGCGGGCGGCCCGCGTTCGAGGTGCGGGCGGTGCTCGCGGCCACGCTGTCGCCGACGTGGGGGATGTACGCCGGGTACGAGCTGTGCGAGAACACCCCGCTGCGGGAGGGGAGCGAGGAGTACCTCGACTCGGAGAAGTACCAGCTGCGGCCGCGCGACTGGGCCGCCGCCGAGCGGGAGGGCCGCAGCATCGCCCCGCTCATCACCACGCTCAACCGGCTGCGGCGCCGCCACCCGGCGCTGCGGCGGCTTCGGAACCTCCGCTTCCACCACGCCGACAACGACGCGGTCATCGCGTACAGCAAGCGGCGGGGTTCGAACGTGGTTCTGGTGGTCGTGAACCTCGACCCCCACCACACCCAGGAGGCGACGGTTTCGTTGGACATGCCGGATCTCGGCCTCGACTGGCACGAGACCGTACCGGTGCGCGACGAGCTCACCGGCGACACATATCACTGGGGCAGGACCAACTATGTGCGCCTGGAGCCGGGTGTCAGACCCGCGCACGTGCTGGTGGTGTGCCGGTCGTCCGGGGGCTTCCCCGCGGATCCGCACCGTTCGGTCCTGCGACCGTCTCCCCCGATCGGAGGGTCACCCACATCATGACCGTGAACGAGCCCGTCCACGACACGTTCGAGGACACCCCCGCCAAGGACCGGGACCCCGACTGGTTCAAGCGGGCCGTGTTCTACGAGGTGCTGGTCCGCTCCTTCCAGGACAGCAACGGCGACGGCATCGGCGACCTGAGGGGCCTCACGGCCAGACTGGACTACCTGCAGTGGCTGGGGGTCGACTGCCTCTGGCTGCCGCCCTTCTTCAAGTCCCCGCTCCGCGACGGCGGTTACGACGTGGCCGACTACACGTCGGTGCTGCCGGACTTCGGTGACCTGGCGGACTTCGTCGAGTTCGTGGACGCCGCGCACCAGCGCGGCATGCGGGTGATCATCGACTTCGTGATGAACCACACCAGCGACCAGCACCCGTGGTTCCAGGAGTCCCGCGCCAACCCGGACGGCCCCTACGGCGACTACTACGTCTGGGCCGACGACGACAAGCAGTACCAGGACGCCCGGATCATCTTCGTCGACACCGAGACGTCCAACTGGACCTTCGACCCGGTGCGCAAGCAGTACTACTGGCACCGGTTCTTCTCGCACCAGCCGGACCTCAACTACGAGAACCCGGCCGTGCAGCAGGAGATCCTGTCCGCGCTGCGGTTCTGGCTGGACCTGGGCATCGACGGCTTCCGCCTCGACGCCGTGCCGTACCTCTACCAGGAGGAAGGCACCAACTGCGAGAACCTCCCGGCGACCCACGCCTTCCTGAAGCGGGTCCGCAAGGAGATCGACGCCGCCTACCCGGACACGGTGCTGCTCGCCGAGGCCAACCAGTGGCCGGAGGACGTCGTCGACTACTTCGGCGACTTCGCCGGGGGCGGCGACGAGTGCCACATGGCGTTCCACTTCCCGGTGATGCCGCGCATCTTCATGGCGGTGCGGAGGGAGTCCCGCTACCCCGTCTCCGAGATCCTGGCCAAGACCCCGGCGATCCCGGAGAACTGCCAGTGGGGCATCTTCCTGCGCAACCACGACGAGCTGACCCTGGAGATGGTCACCGACGAGGAGCGCGACTACATGTACGCGGAGTACGCCAAGGACCCGCGGATGCGCGCCAACATCGGCATCCGGCGGCGGCTGGCCCCGCTCCTGGACAACGACCGCAACCAGATCGAGCTGTTCACCGCGCTGCTGCTCTCCCTGCCCGGCTCGCCGATCCTCTACTACGGCGACGAGATCGGCATGGGCGACAACATCTGGCTGGGCGACCGGGACGCCGTGCGGACCCCGATGCAGTGGACGCCCGACCGCAACGCCGGCTTCTCCTCCTGCGATCCGGGGCGGCTCTACCTGCCGACCATCATGGACCCGGTCTACGGCTACCAGGTGACCAACGTGGAGGCGTCGATGGCCTCGCCGTCGTCGCTGCTGCACTGGACCCGCCGGATGATCGAGATCCGCAAGCAGAACCCGGCCTTCGGGCTCGGCTCGTACACCGAGCTGCCCTCGTCGAACCCGGCCGTCCTCGCCTTCCTCCGCGAGTACGGCGACGACCTGGTGATGTGCGTGCACAACTTCTCGCGCTTCCCGCAGCCGACCGAGCTGGACCTGCGGCGGTTCGACGGCCTCCACCCCGTGGAGCTGATCGGCGGGGTGCGCTTCCCCGCCGTCGGCGAGCTGCCCTATCTGCTGACCCTCGCCGGGCACGGCTTCTACTGGTTCCGGCTGCGCGCGGACACGGCGCACACGGCGCTCCCCGCGAGGGCCGACGGGTCCGCCCGGCGCACCCCCCGCCCCGCCCCCGCCGGGACCCCCGGCGCCCCGTCGGCCCCCACCCCGGCCGGCACCCCCCGCGGCACCCCCCGCGGCATCCCGGCCGACACCCCGGCCTCCGCCCCGGACACCACCCCGGCACCCGCCCCGGCCGGCCCGCGGCCCGGCACCCCGGCCCACCCCCCGGCCGCCACCGGGTCCGTCACCACGGCCGCCACCAGTTCTGTCACCACGGCCGCCACCGCGGCCGGAAGCCCGGCCCCCACCCCGGCCGGCACCAGGTCCGCCACCGCGGCCCCCGCCCCGGCCCCCACCCGGGCCGGCACCCCCGGCAGCACACCCGCCGGCACCCCCGCCGGCCCTGCGTCCCGGCCGGCGGCGGCGCGCCGCTGACGGCGCGTCACCCCACCGCACATCCGCACACCCGTACGACAGGGCGGGGCGTTTCCCTCGCTCCGCCCTGGGCACTGTCCCCGTCATACGTCGATTCGGGTCTATAAGGACCATCCCCGCCCGACACGTCCCGCACAGCCGGACAGCCCACGCCGCATTCCGGGACACTCTGCACGTTCCGTGCATTCTGTAGTACCCGGGGAAAGGACGCGCTGCCATGTCGGAGACCGCATCCACCGCCCGGGCACCCGTCGCCCTCCTGCCGTCACTGGCGCCACTGCTCCTCGCATGGCTGCCGCGCAGACGGTGGTTCGCCGGGAAGGGCAAGCCGGTCACCGGCTTCGCCCTCGTGTCGGCCACCGAACTGCTCCCGCCCGGCCCCGCCGGACCCGGACTGCTCCATCTGCTCGTCCGCGTCCAGCAGCCCGGCCTGACCGCGTCGGCCTCGCCCGGCGACTGCTACCAGCTCCTGCTGGGCGTGTGCGACGCGCTTCCGCCCCGGCTGGCCCCCGCCCTGATCGGGCGCGTCACCGGGGGGCCGCTGGCGGGACGCACCGTGTACGAGGCGCTCCAGGACCCGCGGCTCGCGGCGCTGCTCCTGGAGCGGCTGCGGTCGCCCGGCACGATCGGCCCGCTGCGCTTCCACCGGACGGTGGCCATCCCCGACGGACTGCCCCCGCGCGTGCTGGACGCCGAGCAGTCGAACACGTCGCTCGTCTACGGCGACGCCTACATCCTGAAGATCTTCCGGCGGATCCACCCGGGCGCCAACCCGGACCTGGAACTGCCGCTCGCCCTCGCCCGCGCCGGCTGCGCGCGGGTCCCCGCGCCCGTCGCCTGGTACGAGGCGGGCTCCGGCCCGGACGGCGCCACCCTCGGCGTGCTCCAGCCGTACCTGCGCGGTTCGCAGGACGGCTGGCAGCTCGCCCTGGAGGCGCTGGCGGCGGGGCGGGACTTCGTCCCGGAGGCGCACGCGCTGGGCCGGGCCACCGCCGAGGTCCACACGGCCCTGGCGGAGGCGCTGCCGACGGTGCGGCTCGCCCGGCGGCAGGCCCGCGAGCTGGCGGTGGCGATGAGCCGCCGCCTGGACGCCGCCACCCAGGCGGTGCCCGCGCTCATGCCGTACGTCCCCGGCCTGCGGGCCGCCTTCGAGACGGTGGCCGCGCTCGCCGAGAACGGCGGCACGTGGCGCGCCCAGCGGGTCCACGGCGACCTGCACCTGGGACAGGCGCTGCGCAGCGCGGACGGCGAGTGGTCGGTGATCGACTTCGAGGGGGAGCCCACGAAGCCGCTCGCCGAGCGGCGCCGCCCGCAGCCGCCGGTGCGGGACGTCGCCGGGATGCTGCGCTCCTTCGACTACGCGGCCCACTCCCACCACCCGCTGGACCCGCGCTGGGCGGAGCGCTGCCGCGAGGCGTACTGCGCCGGGTACGCGGAGGCGTCCGGCCGCGACCCGCGCGCCGAGGCCGCGCTGCTGCGCGCGTACGAGACGGACAAGGCGGTGTACGAGGTCGTCTACGAGGCCCGGCACCGCCCCGACTGGCTGCGCGTGCCGATGGCGGCCGTGGAACGGCTCGCCGCGCCCCCGGGCGTGGCACCGCTGCCGCCGGTCGCCGGGCGGGCGCTGACCGGCCGCACCCGCTACTCCCCCGACCGTCTGCCCTGATCCGGTCCCCGGCCCGTCCACCCCTGCTCACCCACCCCTCCGAGGAGGACACACCCCCGTGACCCCCCGCCGTCCGACCCGCAAACCGCCCACGAGGACCGCCCAGCCGGTCGCCACCACCCTGGACGCCCCCACGCCGGCCCCGGCCCCCGCGTCCCCGCCGGTCCCGGCCGCCCCCGAGGCCCCCGCGCGCCCCGTGGCCGGCGCGGACACCCCGGCCGCCCCGGCCGCCGCGGCCACCGCGGACGGGACCGCCGCCGCACGGACCGCCGCCGCACGGACCGGCCGCGCGGCCATGGCGGCCGGCGGCACCGGATCCGCCCCGGCCGGATCCGCCCCGGCCGCCGCCCGCTCCGGGGCCCCGGCCGCCGCCGCGCCGCCCCGGCCCCGCGAGGGGGCCGACCGGGTGCCGGGGCCGGCCGCCCTGGAGGGGGCCGACCGGGCCCGGCTTCTCGCCGGGGAGCACCACGACCCGCACGGGCTGCTGGGCGCGCACCAGGTGCCCGGCGGGGTGGCGTTCCGGGCGCTGCGCCCGCAGGCGCGGGCGGTCGCGGTGGTCCTCGCCGACGGGGCGCGGCACCCGCTGCGCGACGACGGCGACGGCCTGTTCTCCGGCGTCCTGCCGCTTCCGGCCGTGCCGGAGGGCTACCGGCTGCTCGTCTCGTACGACGGCGCCGAGCTGGAGGTCCACGACCCGTACCGGTTCCTGCCCGCGCTGGGCGAGCTGGACCTGCACCTGATCCGGGAGGGCCGCCACGAGGAGCTGTGGACGGCGCTCGGCGCCCGGGTGATGACCCATCAGGGCGTGGCGGGCACGCGCTTCACCGTGTGGGCGCCCAACGCGCGCGGGGTGCGGCTCGCCGGGGACTGGACGTTCTGGGACGGCACCGGACTGCCGATGCGGTCGCTCGGCGCGAGCGGCGTGTGGGAGCTGTTCGTGCCGGGCATCGGCGAGGGCACGCTCTACAAGTTCGAGGTGGTCGGCCCGGACGGGCACCACGCGCTGCGCGCCGACCCGATGGCCCGCCGCACCCAGTGCCCGCCCGAGACCGCCTCGGTGGTCACCGCCTCGCACCACACGTGGGGGGACGCCGCGTGGATGGCCCGCCGGGGCGAGCGACCGGTGCACGAGGCGCCGTTCTCCGTGTACGAGGTGCACCTGCCGTCCTGGCGGCCGGGGCTGTCGTACCGCGAGCTCGCCGAGGTGCTGCCCGCGTACGTGAAGGACCTCGGCTTCACCCACGTGGAGCTGATGCCGGTCGCCGAGCACCCGTACAGCCCGTCGTGGGGCTACCAGGTCACCTCGTACTACGCGCCCACGGCCCGGCTGGGCACCCCGGACGACTTCAAGCACCTGGTGGACCGGCTGCACCAGGAGGGCATCGGCGTCCTCGTCGACTGGGTGCCCGCGCACTTCCCGAAGGACGACTGGGCGCTCGCCCGCTTCGACGGCACGCCGCTGTACGAGCACCCCGACCCGCGCCGCGCCGAGCACCCGGACTGGGGGACGCTGGAGTTCGACTACGGCCGCACGGAGGTGCGCAACTTCCTCGTGGCGAACGCCGTCTACTGGTGCCAGGAGTTCCACATCGACGGGCTGCGGGTGGACGCGGTCGCCTCGATGCTCTACCTGGACTACTCCCGCGAGTACGGCGAGTGGGCGCCCAACGAGCACGGCGGGCGGGAGAACTTCGACGCGGTCCGCTTCCTCCAGGAGATGAACGCGACCGTGTACCGGCGCTGCCCCGGCGTGGTGACGGTCGCGGAGGAGTCCACGGCCTGGGAGGGCGTGACCCGCCCCACCGACCAGGGCGGCCTCGGCTTCGGGCTGAAGTGGAACATGGGCTGGATGCACGACTCGCTGGTGTACGTCTCCAAGGAGCCGGTGCACCGCAAGTACCACCACAACGAGATGACCTTCTCGATGGTGTACGCCTACAGCGAGAACTACGTGCTGCCGATCTCCCACGACGAGGTGGTGCACGGCAAGCAGGCGCTGGTGTCGAAGATGCCGGGCGACTGGTGGCAGCGGCGCGCCAACCACCGCGCGTACCTGGGCTTCATGTGGGCCCACCCCGGCAAGCAGCTCCTCTTCATGGGGCAGGAGTTCGCGCAGGGCGCCGAGTGGTCGCACACGGACGGGCCCGAGTGGTGGCTGCTGGCCGACGACTACCACTCGGCGGGCGACCACCGGGGCGTGCGGGACCTGGTGCGGGACCTGAACGCGGTGTACGCGGCGACGCCGGCGCTGTGGGAGCGGGACACGGTCCCCGAGGGCTTCCAGTGGGCGCTGGGCGACGCCGCCGACGACAACGTGTTCGCGTTCCTGCGGTACGACGCGCACGGCGCCCCGCTGCTGGCGGTGAGCAACTTCTCGCCCGTGGTGCGGCACGACTACCGGCTGTGGACCCCCCAGTCCGTACCGGCGTGGGCGGAGGTCCTCAACACGGACGCCGTCCGGTACGGCGGCGGCGGCGTGCGCAACGCCGGGGCGCTCACGCGCGGGCCGGACGGCGTCCGCATGACGCTGCCGCCGCTGGCGACGGTCTGGCTCAGGCCGGCCTGAGCCGTACGGTGCCCAGCCGCTGGGTCGCGCGGGTCAGCGCCACGTACAGGTCGTTGACGCCGTGCGGCCCGGCGGCGCGGACGCCGTCGGGGTCCGCGACGATCACCGTGTCGAACTCCAGGCCCTTCGCCTGCCGGGGGTCGAGCAGGACGACCGGCCGGGTCAGGTCCGGGTTGGGGCCGTGCGCCGCCTCGGGGAGGGCGGCGGCCAGTCCCGGATGGTGGGCGGCGGGCGCGATGACGGCGAGCCGCCCCTCGGCGCGCGCCTCGCGGGCGACGGCCCGCGCGACGGCGCCCGGCAGGTCGTCCGTGACGGTCTCCCAGGGCGCCACGCCGGTGGAGCGCACCGAGCGGGGCGGGCGGAAGTCCGGCTCCTCGGCGCGCCGCACGGCGGCGGCGACCTCCATGATCTCCGCGGGGGTGCGGTAGTTCACGCCGAGCGTGACGTGCTCGTAGCGGTCCCCGACGTACGGGCCGAGGATCTCCCGCCAGGAGCCGCAGGCGGCCGGGTCGCCGGTCTGGGCGGGGTCGCCGACCAGGGTCATGGAGCGGGTCGGGACGCGGCGCATCAGCAGCCGCCAGGCCATCGCGGACAGCTCCTGCGCCTCGTCCACGATGATGTGGCCGAACGCCCAGGTGCGGTCGGCCGCGGCCCGTTCGGCGGCGGTGCGGTGGTCGTCCTCCTCGTGGCGCTCGGCGAACCGCTCGGCGTCGATGACGTCGTGCGCGGCCAGCACCTCCGACTCCTCGTCCTCGAACTCGTAGGTCCGCGAGGCGTACGACACGTCGAGGACGCCCTGCGCGTAGGCGACGCGGCGGGCGCGCTCGCGGGCGGCCGCCGCGCGGGCGGCGGAGTCGTCCTCGCCGAGCAGTTCGGCCGCCTCGTCGAGGAGCGGCACGTCGGCGGGGGTCCAGGGGGCGCCGGGCTCGCGGCGCAGGAACTCGGCCTCGCCGTCGGGGAGGTAGCCGTGGGGATCCTCCAGGAACCGTTCGACCAGGCGCTGCGGGCTGAGCACGGGCCACAGCTCGTCGATGGCGGCGTGCACCTCGTCGCTGGCGGCGACCTCCTTGCCGATCTGGGCGATGTCGGAGGCGTCGAGGAGGTTCGGGCCCCCGTAGGGGTCGGCGCCGAGCCGGTCCGCGAGCTGGGCGGTGAGCGCGTCGACGATCCGGGTGGCGAAGCGGGGGCGGGCGAGGTTGTGCGGCAGGCCGGTGCCGCGGGCGTCCCAGCGGGCGTCCTCGGCGGTGTCCCGGTCGATGAGCAGCGTGCCGTAGTCCTCGTGGGGGACCTCCAGCGGCGCGCCGGTGGGCGGCACGGTCTGCTGGTCGCGGACGTAGGCGGCCAGCACGCCGGCCATGGCGGCCCGGCCCTTGATCTCGGCGGCCTCCGGGGTGTCGGCGCCCGTCGCGCGGACGCCGGGGAACAGCTCGCCGGGGGTGGCGAGGAGGACCCCGGTCTCGCCGAGGCTGGGCAGCACGTCCCCGATGTAGCGCAGGAACGCCGCGTTGGGCCCGACGACCAGGACCGCGCGGCGGGCCAGCAGCTCGCGCTGCGCGTACAGCAGGTAGGCGGCGCGGTGCAGGGCGACGGCGGTCTTGCCGGTGCCGGGTCCGCCCTCCACGACGAGGACGCCCTGGTGCGGTGCGCGGATGACGCGGTCCTGCTCGGCCTGGACGGTCCGCACGATGTCGCCCATGCGGCCCGTGCGGGCGGTGTCGAGCGCGGCGAGCAGCACCTCGTCGGCGTCGCGGCCCTCGTGGCCGCTGCGGGTCGGGTCGCTCAGGTCGAGGATCTCGTCGTGCAGCGCGGTGACCTCGCGGCCGCTCGTGGTGAGGTGGCGGCGGCGGCTCAGGCCCATGGGGGTGTGGCCGGTCGCCAGATAGAAGGGGCGGGCGATCTCGGCGCGCCAGTCGACCACGAGCGGGGTGCGCTCGGCGTCGTCCTCGCGGACGCCGATGCGCCCGATGTGGTGGTCGCGCCCGTCGCGGAACACCAGCCGCCCGAAGCACAGCCCCTGCTCCCCCGCGTCGTACGCGGCGAGCAGCCCGGACTGCTCGGCGACGGCGATGTCCCGCTCGATCCGCGCCTGCCGCCCGCTCCCGGCGTCCCTCAGCGCGTCGCGCACGGCCGCCTCGGCCCGCTCGCGCAGTCGGTCGAGCCGGTGGTAGAGCCCGCTGACGAACCGCTGCTCGTCCCGCAGCGCCTCGGTCTCCCGGATTGACAATTGCACTCCCGACGCGATACCTTTTGCC
Organism: Streptomyces fradiae ATCC 10745 = DSM 40063; assembly: GCF_008704425.1. Classification (NCBI taxonomy): domain Bacteria; kingdom Bacillati; phylum Actinomycetota; class Actinomycetes; order Kitasatosporales; family Streptomycetaceae; genus Streptomyces; species Streptomyces fradiae. Next base: position 4,817,165 of record NZ_CP023696.1, on the reverse strand, counting down.
TGTTGACTCCGCTGCGACTTTCGCATGCTCGCACGCGGAATGCACCAGTCTACGCGTGCTCCGACCCCGCCCGCCACTTCCGCGGCGCGGGGCTTTTTCGTGTACGCCCCCCGGCCCGCCGCGCGGGCGCCCCCGTCCCGTCCGGTCCGGGCCGTCCGGGGCCTCCGGTGGGGCCCCTCCGGTCCGGGCATGGACGTGCGGCACGGGAGGTGTCATGATCGCGCCGGTGCCGGGCTCGGGCGCGGCCCGCAGGGAGGGGACATGAGGCTCTACCTCGGCCTGGCGGTCGGGCTGGCGGCGCTGCTCGTCGCCGCGTCCGGCACCGCGGCGATCACCCGCGGCTGGGTGCCCCCCTGGAACCGGAAGACCGTCCGCCGCACACGGCTGTACGGCTGGGCACAGGTGGTGATGGCCGCCGCCCTGTGCTGCCAGGCGGCCTTCGGGCTGATGCCCGCCGACCTCGACGTCCGGCAGTGGGGGACCCTGGGCGGCACCGCGCTCATGCTGGCCGGCGTCCTCCTGATCGCGGCGAGCCAGCGCACGGCCGGGCGCGGGCGGGGCGGCGGCACGAGCTGACCCGTGGCGGGCGGTACGGGCGCGGGCGCGGGCCCGGCGGTACGGGCGCGGGCGCGGGGCACGGCGGTACGGGTGCCGGCACGGAGCACCGGGCAGGGCGGTATCGGCACGGGGCACGGGGCTCAGGGGTACGGGCGCGGGGGTTACGGGCGCGCGGGTACGGGCACGCGGGTACGGGCACGCGGGTACGGGCACGCGGGTACGGGCACGCAGGCGCGGGCGCGGCAGGCCGGTTCCGCTCCGGTCGCCGCGCCCGCACCCGCGTGGGCCGGGCCGGTCAGACCCTGGCCGGCTCGCCCGCGCCGGCGGGCCGGTGCGGCGTACCGGAGGCTTCGGCGCCGTCCCCGTCCGGGGCGGCCGGGCCGTGGCCGTCGTCCAGCAGGGTGGTCTCGTCGAAGGGCGCCCGGCCGGCGAGGACCTCCGCCACCCGCTCCTTGTCGATCTCCTTCGTCCAGGTGCCGATCAGCACGGTCGCGACCGCGTTGCCCGCGAAGTTGGTCAGGGCGCGCGCCTCGCTCATGAACCGGTCGATGCCCACGATCAGGCCCACGCCGTCGACCAGCGCCGGCTTGTGCGACTGGAGCCCGCCCGCGAGGGTCGCGAGCCCGGCGCCCGTGACGCCCGCCGCGCCCTTCGACGCGATGACCATGAAGACCAGCAGCGAGATCTGCTCGCCCAGCGCCAGCGGCTGCCCCATCGCCTCGGCCACGAAGAGCGCCGCCATCGTCAGGTAGATCGCGGTGCCGTCCAGGTTGAAGGAGTAGCCGGTCGGCACGGTGATGCCGACGACCGGCTTGCTGACGCCCAGGTGCTCCATCTTCGCGATGAGCCGCGGCAGCGCCGACTCGGACGACGACGTGGACAGGATGAGCAGGAACTCCCGCGCCAGGTACTTGCACAGCGCGAACACGCTCACCCCCGCCACCAGCCGCAGCAGCGTGCCCAGGACGAGGAAGACGAAGACGACGCAGGTGGCGTAGAAGCCGAGCATGATGACGGCCAGCGACTTGAGCGCGTCCAGACCGGTCGAGCCGACCACCGCGGCGATGGCGCCGAACGCGCCGACCGGCGCCACCCACATGATCATCGCCAGGATGCGGAAGACCAGCCGCTGGATGTGCCCGATGCCGCGCAGCACCGGCTCCCCGGCTCTCCCCATCGCCTGGAGCGCGAAGCCCGCGAGCAGCGCGACCAGCAGCGTCTGGAGGACCTCGCCCTCGGTGAACGCCGACACGAGGGTCTTGGGGATGATCCCGAGGAGGAAGTCGACGGTGCCCTCGCTCGCCCCCTCCGCCTGCTGCCCGCCCGCCGCGCGGGTCTCCTCCGTGATGCGCAGCCCCGCGCCGGGCTCCAGCAGGTTGCCGACGACCAGGCCGATGGCGAGCGCCACGGTCGACATGACCATGAAGTAGCCGAGGGCCAGGCCGCCGACGGCGCCCACCTTCGCGGCCTTGCGGACCGAGCCCACGCCGAGCACGATCGTGCAGAAGATCACCGGCGAGATCATCATCTTGATGAGGCTGACGAAGCCGGTGCCCAGCGGCTTGAGCTCCTGCGCCACCCCCGGCGCGGCGAAGCCCACCGCGACGCCGAGTACGACGGCCGCGATGACGGCCAGATAGAGATAGTGGGTGCGTTCCCGGCGTGCGGCCACGGCATCCTCCCTGGAAGTGATCGGTCCACGTCCCTGTGGATCCCCGCGACTATCCACCAGCCCTGTGACGCCGGTCACCGTTGCGTGCGTTTCGTTCACGCCACCCTGGCCGGGCACACTGGCCCGCATGCGCTTTCCCCGGCCCAGGAGCCTCGCCGGCCAGCTCTTCGCCATGCAGGCGGTGCTGGTGGCGGTCGTCGTGGCCGGCTGCGCGGCCTTCGCGTACGTCACCGACCGCGCCGAGGCGGAGGAGACCGCGCGCCGGCAGGCCACGGCCACCGCGACGGCCGTGGCCCGCTCCCCCTCGGTCGTCGCCGCCGCCCGCTCCGACAACCCGACGGCCGCCCTCCAGCCGTACGCCGACGCCCTCACCGGCGAGCACGGGGTGACGTTCGTGGTGGTGATGGCGCCCGACGGGACGCGCTGGACGCACCCCGACACGGACCGGATAGGCGGCACGTACCTGGGCCACATCGACGCGGCGCAGCGCGGCGGCACCCTGACCGAGACGTACGAGGGGACCCTCGGCCGGTCGGTGCGGACCGTCACGCCCGTGTGGGACCGCGACCGGGTCGTCGCCCTGGTCAGCGCGGGCATCACCGTCGACCGGATCAGCGCGCAGCTGCGCCGCCAGGTCACCGCGCTGCTCGGCTTCGCGGGCGCGGCGCTGGCGCTGGGCGCGGTCGGCACGTACGTGGTCAACGCCCGGCTGCGGCGGCACACCCACGGGATGAACGCCACCGAGCTGAGCCGGGTCCACGCCTACCACGAGGCGGCGCTGCACGCGGTGCGCGAGGGACTGCTGATGCTGGACGGCCAGCGGCGGATCGCGCTGGTCAACGACGGGGCGCGGGACCTGCTGGGCCTGCCGGAGGACGCCGTGGGCGCCCCGGTCGCCGGGCTCGGGCTGCCGCCGTCACTGACCGGCGCCCTGCTGGCGGCCGAGCCCCGCGAGGACGAGATCCACCTCACGGCGGACCGGGTGCTGGTCGTGTCGACCCGGCCCGTGGTCGGCGGGGAGCGGCGCGGCACGGTCGTGACGCTGCGGGACCGCACCGAGCTCCAGGAGCTCTCCGGGGAGCTGGACTCCGAGCGTGGCTTCACCCAGGCGCTGCGGGCGCAGGCGCACGAGGCGGCGAACCGGCTGCACACCGTCGTGTCGCTCATAGAACTGGGCCGCGTGGAGGAGGCGGTGGAGTTCGCGACGGCGGAGCTGGAGCTGGCGCAGACCCTCACCGACCGGGTGGTCGACGCGGTCGGCGAGCCGGTGCTGGCGGCGCTGCTGCTCGGCAAGTCGGCGCAGGCCGGCGAGCGGGGCGTCGAGCTGGTGCTGGCCGACGACAGCCGGATCGACGACGGGGTGCTGCCCCCCGGTCTGGCGGCGCGGGACCTCGTCACCATCCTGGGCAACCTGATCGACAACGCCGTGGAGGCCGCCCAGGGCTCGGCGGGCGCGCGGGTGACGGTGACCCTGGTCGCGACCGGCGGCGCCCTGCTGCTGCGGGTCGCGGACACGGGGCCGGGCGTGCCGCCGGGCGAGGAGGACGCGGTGTTCGCGCGCGGCTGGTCCACGCACGGCCCCGGCCGGGGCATCGGCCTGCCCCTGGTGCGTCAGGCGGCCCACCGCGCGGGCGGCCGGGTGGAGCTGCGCACCGGCCCGGAGGGCGGCGCCGAGTTCACCGTCCGCCTCCCCCTGCCGGACGCCCCGCGGGGGACGGGCCCGGCGGAGGGGCGGGAGGCGGCGGGCGCGGGCCGTGCCGGGGGCCCGACGGCGGGCGCGGAACGGGCGGGCGCGGGCTCCGGCGGGACGGCGGCGGACCGGGCGGGTGCGGGCGTGGGCTCCAGTGGGGCGGCGCCCGACCCGGCCTGCGCGGGCTCCGGCGGGACGGCGGCGGATCCGGCCTGCGCGGGCTCCGGCGGGGCCCCGGCGGACCGGGCGGGTACGGTGCCGGACCGGAGGGCGGCATGCGCTGGGCCGGACGGGACGGGACCGGGCCGGGTGCCGTCCCCGGCCGCGGACGGTGGCGCGGCAAGGACCGAGCCGGGAGGGGAGGTACCGGGATGAGCACGGGCGGTGGAGCCGGGGCTCCCGGCCGGGGCGGCGGGCCGGGGGCGCGGGCCCGTACGGGCAGGACCGGGGACGGCGGCCGGGCGGGGGCGGGCGCCGGTACGGGCGGCGCCGGGGCGGGTGCCGGTGCGGGCGGGGCCGGTGCGGGCGGGGCCGGGGCGGGTGCCGGTGCGGGCGGGGCCGGGGCGGGCGCCGGAAGCATCCGGGTGCTGGTCGTCGAGGACGACCCGGTCGCCGCCGACGCCCACGCCCTGTACGCGGGGCGCGTGCCCGGCTTCCACGTCGTCGGGGTCGCCCACTCGCGCGCCGCCGCCGTACGGCTGCTGGAGCGCGCGCCGGTCGACCTGATCCTCCTCGACCTGTACCTGCCCGACGGCCACGGCCTGCACCTCCTGCGCGGGCTGCGGGCCGCCGGGCACGGGGCCGACGTCATCGCCGTGACGTCCGCGCGGGACCTCGCGGTCGTGCGGGAGGGCGTGTCGCTGGGCGTCGTGCAGTACGTGCTGAAGCCGTTCACGTTCGCCACGCTGCGGGACCGGCTGGCCCGGTACGCCGAGTTCCGCGCGGCCGTGGGAGAGGCGTCCGGGCAGGACGAGGTGGACCGGGCGCTCGCCGCGCTGCGCGCCCCGCAGCCCGCCGCACCGCCCAAGGGGCTGAGCGGCCCGACCCTCGCCGCCGTGACCGTCGCCCTGCGCGCGGCGTCCGGCGGGCTGACCGCCGCCGAGGCCGGCGCCGCCGTCGGGATCTCCCGGATCACCGCCCGCCGGTACCTGGAGCACCTGGTGACCGCCGGGCGGGCGGAGCGCAGCCCCCGGTACGGCCAGGTCGGGCGCCCGGAGCTGCGGTACCGGTGGCTCCCGGCGGCGGCCGGCCGCTGACCCGGCCGCGGGGGCGGCGCCGACCCCGCGGAGTGCGGCGACCGGCGCCGTCCGGGCGCCCCGGCGCCCCCTCGGGGGCGGCATGGACTTTCCTCCAACATCGTCCGCTCTTCGAACGAACCGTAGCCAAGGGTGACGAGCCGGCTCTAGTTTGTGCGCGTGCATCCGAGACCCACCGCCCCCACGCCCCCCTTCCACGCCCCGTCCGCGCGCCGCCTCCGCGAGGGCCTGGGCATGACCCCCGGCCATGTCGCCTACGGGCTGCGCGCCCAGTACGGGCTGAGCATCGCCCCGGAGACCGTCGTCGCCTGGGAGCGCGGCACCGCCCGCCCCGACGCGCGGGAGCTGACCGCCCTCGCCGGGGTGCTGTGGTGCTCGCCGGAGGACCTGCTCGCCGCCGTGACGACCCTGCGGGAGTACCGCGTCGGGCGGGGCCTGAGCCCCGACGACCTGGCGCGGCGGGTCGGCCTCGACCCCCGGTCGTACGCGCGGATGGAGGAAACCGGCCAGTGGAGCGGCAACGACCGGCAGACCTCCGCCCTCGCTCGGGCCCTCGGGCTGGGGCCGCGGGAGCTGGTGAGCGCCACCGGGCGGGACGCCGAGCTGGCCGAGCTGCTGCGTGACGCGGTCACCACCCGCTGGCAGGCCCACGTCCGCCCGGCCGCGAAGCTCGTGCCGCTGGGCCGGGACCGGCTGGAGGACGTCCTCCAGCGGCTGCACGCCGGCTACCAGGCGCGGACGGCCGCCACGTACGGCTGGAGCGACCAGGACGGCGGCGACGGGGAGGCGGCGGGGCGGGAGTACCTGGACCGCGTACTGGAGCACTTCTGGGCGCTGGCCGGCGAGTAGGCCCGGCGGGCGCGGCTCAGGGAGCCGACGCGCGGGCCGCCCCGGCCTCGGCCGCCGCGGCCCCGGCGTGGTCGGACCGGGCCATCCGGGCGCCGCGCTGCCCGAGCCGCCCGTCGGTGCGGAGCCCGGAGTGCGGAGCGCGCGCCCCGACGGGACCCCCGACCGCCCGCGCGGCGGCGGCCTGCCGGGCAGGAGTCTCGTCACCCGGTGCGGCGGCGGCCGACGGCTCGGGGGCACCGCCCTGCGGCGCGGGCACGCCGCCCGGCGCGGTGGGCCGCGGGGAGGCGGACGCGACCGGCGGGCGGGGGCCGTCCCCGTCGCCGCCGAGATACGAGGCGATGGAGAGCAGCGCCGCGGCCAGCGCGGCCACCCCCACCACGGGCACCAGGAGCCGCCCGGCCCACGCCCGGAGGTCCCGCCCCCGCCGCTCCGCCGGCAGGTCGGTCCCGGACGCGGCGGCCCGGTCCGCGGGGGCCACGGGGTCCGCGAACCCCCCGGGGCCCGCGGAGGCCGGGGGGTCGGCCACGCGCTCGGGGCCGGTCGAGTCCAGGAACTCCGCGGCGCCCTCGGGACGTACGGGTTGCGCGGCGCCCTCGGGACGTACGGGTTCCGCGGGGTCCTCGGGACGTACGGGTTGCGCGGCGCCCTCGGGACGTACGGGCTCTGCGGATTCCGCCGGAGCCGAGGGGTCCGCGGGGCCGGCGGGGACCGCGGGGGCCGCGTCCCCGGCCGGGTGCTCCCCCTCGACGCCCGGAGCCCGCTCCGCGTCGGCCATCCGCCGCTCCCTTTCCTCGCCCGCCCCGGCCCCGGTCCGGACATGTCCGGGACAAGCCCCCAGCCTTGTTCAAACGGCGGGGGCGCTCAAGGGTGGTTTTCAGCCGCCGGGCACGGCGCCGGCCCGACGGGACGGCATGCCGGCCGGTGGCGAGAACACCGGAGCGGCCCCGGCCTGACGAAGGGCACGGCCGGGCCGCCCGACGTGCGCCGTGGGCCGGGCCCGACCGGACCGCGACCGACCGGACCCCGACCGACCCGCACCACCGGACCGGACCGGACCGGAACCGAGCGGCACGGACCGAGCGGGCCGGGCCGGGCCGGTCAGAAGACGGACTCCGCCTCCAGCATCCGGTCCTCGGGGACCGTCTTCAGCCGTGTCGTCGCGTCCGCGAGCGGCGCCATCGTGATGGACGTGCCCCGCAGCGCGGTCATCCGCCCGAAGTCGCCCCGGTGCGCGGCCTCCACCGCGTGCCAGCCGAACCGGGTCGCGAGGACGCGGTCGTACGCGGTGGGGGTGCCGCCGCGCTGGACGTGGCCGAGGATCACGGGCCGGGCCTCCTTGCCGAGGCGCTTCTCCAGCTCCTTGGCGAGCCGCGTGCCGATGCCCTGGAACCGCTCGTGGCCGTACTGGTCGATCTCGCCCTTGCGGTACTCCATCGACCCCTCCGCCGGGTGCGCGCCCTCCGCGACGCAGACGACGGCGAACTTCTTGCCCCGCGCGAAGCGCTCCTCGACCATCTTGACCAGGTCGTCCACCTGGAAGGGCCGCTCCGGCAGGCAGATGCCGTGCGCGCCGCCCGCCATGCCGGACTCCAGGGCGATCCACCCGGCGTGCCGCCCCATCACCTCCACGACCATCACGCGCTGGTGCGACTCGGCCGTGGTCTTCAGTCGGTCTATGGCCTCCGTGGCGACCATCACGGCCGTGTCGAAACCGAAGGTGCGGTCCGTCGCCGAGATGTCGTTGTCGATGGTCTTGGGGACGCCGACCACCGGCATGCCCGCGTCGGAGAGCATGCGGGCCGCCGTCAGCGTGCCCTCGCCGCCGATCGGGATGAGCACGTCGATGCCGTACCGGCGCTGCAGTTCGGCGCAGTTCTCGGCGGCCTCCCGGAGGCGGGCGCGCTCCAGACGGGCGGAGCCGAGGATGGTGCCGCCCCGCGCGAGGATGCCGCTGACCGCGTTCAGGTCGAGGGGGCGGAAGTAGCCGTCGAGGAGGCCCTTGAACCCGTCCTCGAAGCCGATGACCTCGTCGCCGTAGCCGGTCAGCGCGCGGTGCACGACCGAGCGGATCACGGCGTTCAGTCCGGGGCAGTCGCCGCCTGCGGTGAGGACTCCGATGCGCATCGTGCTGTGTCTCCTGCTCGGTAGGGGCCGGGGGGCTGGGGGTCGGGGTGGGGGCCGGGGTCGGACGAGGGAACGGACGAAGGAGCGGACGGGGGCGGACGAGGAGCGGGGCCGGGCCCCGGACCGGCGCCCCGCGAGCGCCCCGCGGACACCGTACGAGCGTCCCCGGCGGGCGCCGTCCGGCGGCCCCACGACGTCACCCGAATTGTCCCACGGGCCCCGCTCCCCCCGCCCGCCCTGCCGCGCGGGCCCGACCGGCACCCGGCAAGCGCTTTACCCACTCGCAGAGGTACTGTCAAGAGGGTATGGCCACCTCTCGGGAGGTGTTTTTCCGCCCATACGGAGCACAAGTCGCACACTCGCTTGACGGACAGGAGACCACGGCGTGGCGCGCAGCGTGTACGTGACCGGGATCGAGCGCGGGGACGGCCGCCAGGTCGTCGAGCTGGGAGTGATGGAGCTCCTCACCCGCCAGGTGGACCGGGTGGGGGTGTTCCGGCCGCTCGTGCACGACGGGCCCGACCGCCTCTTCGAACTGCTGCGGGCCCGCTACCGGCTGTCGCAGGACCCGGCCGCCGTGTACGGCATGGACTACGCGCAGGCGGCGGCGCTCCAGGCCGAGCAGGGCACCGACGCGCTCGTCTCCCGCCTGGTGGACCGCTTCCACGCGGTGGCCCGGGAGTACGAGGTCGTCCTCGTCCTCGGCACGGACTACGCGGCGACGCAGCTCCCGGACGAGCTGGCGCTCAACGCCCGTCTGGCCAACGAGTTCGGCGCGTCCGTCATCCCGGTCGTCGGCGGCAAGGGACGGGAGGCCGACGCGGTGCGGGCCGAGGCGCGCAACGCGTTCCGCGCGTACGACGGGCTCGGCTGCGACGTCCTCGCGATGGTGGTGAACCGGGTCGCGGCGCGGGACCGGGAGGCGATAGCCGAACGGCTCGGGGCCCGGCTGCCCGTGCCGTGCTACGTGCTGCCGGACGACGCCTCGCTCTCGGCGCCGACGGTGGCGCAGATCAGCCACGCGCTCGGCGCCCGCGTGGTGCTCGGCGACGGCTCGGGGCTGGCCCGCGACGCCCTGGACTTCGTCTTCGGCGGGGCGACGCTGCCGAACTTCCTGGCCGCGCTGACCCCCGGCTGCCTGGTCGTCACCCCCGGCGACCGCGCCGACCTGGTGGTGGGCGCGCTGGCGGCGCACTCGGCGGGTACGCCGCCGATCGCCGGCGTCCTGCTGACGCTGAACGAGCAGCCCAGCGAGGCCGTCCTGACCCTGGCCGCCCGCCTCGCGCCGGGCACGCCGGTGCTCGCGGTCAGCGGCAACAGCTTCCCCACCGCGCAGGAGCTGTTCGCGCTGGAGGGCAAGATGACGGCGGCGACCCCGCGCAAGGCGGAGACGGCGCTCGGCCTGTTCGAGCGGCACGTGGACTCGGCGGACCTGGTGAAGCGGCTGTCCGTGGCGCGCAGCGGCCGGGTCACGCCGATGATGTTCGAGCACGAGCTGCTGGAGCAGGCGCGCGCCGACCGCCGCCGGGTCGTCCTGCCGGAGGGCGGGGAGGAGCGGGTGCTGCGCGCCGCCGACGTGCTGATCCGCCGGGACGTGTGCGATCTGACGCTGCTCGGCGACCCGGACGCGATCCGCAGGAAGGCCGCCGACCTGAGCATCGACCTGTCCGGCGCGCAGCTGATCGACCCGGCCGAGTCCGAGCTGCGGCAGCGCTTCGCGGAGCGGTACGCGGCGCTCCGCGCCCACAGGGGCGTCTCGGTGGAGCTGGCGTACGACGTGGTGTCGGACGTCAACTACTTCGGCACCCTGATGGTCGAGGAGGGCCTCGCCGACGGCATGGTGTCGGGGTCGGTGCACTCGACGGCGGCGACGATCCGCCCCGCGTTCGAGATCATCAAGACGAAGCCGGACGCGTCGATCGTGTCGTCGGTCTTCTTCATGTGCCTCGCCGAGGAGGTGCTGGTGTACGGCGACTGCGCGGTCAACCCGGACCCGGACGCCGAGCAGCTCGCGGACATCGCGGTCCAGTCCGCGGCGACGGCCGCGCGGTTCGGCGTGGAGCCGCGGATCGCGATGCTGTCGTACTCGACCGGCACCTCGGGCTCGGGCGCGGACGTGGACAAGGTGCGCGAGGCGACCAAGCTGGTCCGCGCGGCGCACCCGGAGCTGAAGATCGAGGGCCCGATCCAGTACGACGCCGCCGTGGAGCCGTCCGTCGCGGCGACGAAGCTGCCGGGGTCGGAGGTGGCGGGCCGGGCCACCGTGCTGATCTTCCCGGACCTGAACACCGGCAACAACACGTACAAGGCCGTGCAGCGCTCGGCGGGCGCCGTGGCGGTCGGCCCGGTGCTCCAGGGCCTGCGCAAGCCGGTCAACGACCTGTCGCGCGGCGCCCTCGTCAGCGACATCGTGAACACCGTGGCCATCACCGCCATCCAGGCCCAGGCCACCGCCCCGCACACCCCCTCCTCCTGACACCGCCCGCCCCTCCCGTACGCCCCCGACTCGCCCCGCGCCCGCCCCGGCCCGCCCCCGGTCGCGGGCCCGGCGGCCCGCCCCGGCGAAGCCCGCCTCCGCACCCTCCGCGCCCCGCCCGTCCCACAGAAAGCACCGCACCCGTGACCAGCGCCCACCGTGTCCTCGTCCTCAACTCCGGTTCCTCGTCGCTGAAGTACCAGCTCCTCGACATGCGCGACGGCTCCCGCCCGGCCGCCGGGCTGGTGGAGCGGATCGGCGAGCGCGTCTCGCGCCTGGTGCACACCGCGCCGGACGGCGAGCGGCGCGAGCGGACCGCGCCGATGGCGAGCCACGAGGCGGCGCTGAAGGCGGTCGCCGCGGAGCTGGCCGCCGACGGGCTGGGGCTGGACTCGCCCGAGCTGGCGGCCATCGGCCACCGCGTCGTCCACGGCGGACTGCGCTTCACCGAGCCCACGGTGATCACGGACGAGGTGCTGGCGGAGATCGAGCGCCTCGTCCCGGTCGCGCCGCTGCACAACCCCGCGAACATCACGGGCATCCGGACGGCGCGGGCGCTGCGCCCGGACCTGCCGCAGGTGGCCGTCTTCGACACGGCGTTCCACACGACGATGCCGGAGTACGCCGCCCGGTACGCCATCGACACGGAGACCGCCGACGCCCACCGCATCCGCCGGTACGGCTTCCACGGCACCTCGCACGCGTACGTCTCGCGGGAGGCGGCGCGGCTGCTGGGCAGGGACCCGTCCGAGGTGAACGTGATCGTGCTGCACCTGGGCAACGGGGCGTCCGCCTCGGCGGTGGCCGGCGGGGCCTGCGTGGACACGTCGATGGGGCTGACCCCGCTGGAGGGACTGGTCATGGGCACCCGGTCCGGGGACGTGGACCCGGCGGTCACCTTCCACCTGCGGCGGGTGGCGGGGATGTCGGTCGACGAGGTCGACGAACTGCTGAACAAGCGGAGCGGACTCGTCGGGCTGTGCGGGGACAACGACATGCGGGAGATCCGCCGCCGAATCGAGGAGGGCGACGAGCGGGCGAAGCTCGCGTTCGACATTTACGTGCACCGGCTGAAGAAGTACATCGGGGCGTACATCGCGGTGCTCGGGCGGGTGGACGCGGTGGTGTTCACGGCGGGTGTGGGTGAGAACGCCGCCGCCGTGCGGGAAGCTGCCGTGGAGGGCCTGGAACCGCTGGGCCTCTCGGTGGACGCCGAGCTCAACGCCGTCCGGTCCGGCGAGCCCCGGCTGATCTCGCCCGCGGGCGCCCGCGTCGCGGTCGCGGTCGTCCCGACCGACGAGGAGCTGGAGATCGCACGGCAGACCTACTCGCTGGTAAACAACTGAAACCGGGAAACAACGGGAAACAACAACGCGTCCCGCTTAACTCGACTGAGCGGCAGTCCGCCCATTTGTACATTCCGCCGGCCGGAATATTCCGCACAGAAACAAACCGATAGGATCGCCTTATGCGCCGTTCCAAAATCGTCTGCACACTGGGCCCCGCCGTCGACTCCTACGAGCAGCTGAAAGCTCTCATCGAGGCCGGCATGAACGTGGCCCGTTTCAACATGAGCCACGGCACCCACACTGAGCACGAGGAGCGGTACCACCGCCTTCGGCGGGCCGCCGAGGACACGGGCCAGGCCGTCGGTGTCCTCGCGGACCTCCAGGGCCCGAAGATCCGCCTGGAGACCTTCGCCGAGGGCCCGGTCGAGCTGGTCCGCGGGGACGAGTTCACCATCACCACCGAGGACGTCCCCGGCGACAAGTCGATCTGCGGCACCACGTACAAGGGCCTTCCCGGCGACGTGGCCAAGGGCGACCAGATCCTCATCAACGACGGCAACGTCGAGCTGAAGGTCCTGGAGGTCGAGGGCGCGCGGGTGCGCTCCATCGTCATCGAGGGCGGGGTCATCTCCGACCACAAGGGCATCAACCTCCCCGGCGCCGCGGTGAACGTGCCGGCGCTCTCCGAGAAGGACGTCGAGGACCTGCGGTTCGCCCTGCGGATGGGCTGCGACATGGTCGCGCTCTCCTTCGTCCGGGACGCCGACGACGTCAAGGACGTCCACCGGGTGATGGACGAGGTGGGCCGCCGGGTCCCGGTCATCGCGAAGGTGGAGAAGCCGCAGGCCGTCGCCAACATGCAGGACGTCGTGATGGCGTTCGACGGCGTGATGGTGGCCCGCGGCGACCTGGCCGTCGAGTACCCGCTCGAGAAGGTCCCCATGGTGCAGAAGCGGCTCATCGAGCTGTGCCGCCGCAACGCCAAGCCGGTGATCGTCGCGACCCAGATGATGGAGTCGATGATCACCAACTCGCGCCCGACCCGCGCCGAGGCGTCCGACGTGGCGAACGCGATCCTCGACGGCGCCGACGCGGTCATGCTGTCGGCGGAGTCGTCCGTGGGCGCGTACCCGATCGAGACGGTCAAGACGATGTCGAAGATCGTGACCGCCGCGGAGGAGGAGCTGCTCTCCAAGGGCCTCCAGCCGCTCGTCCCCGGCAAGAAGCCGCGCACGCAGGGCGGTTCGGTGGCCCGCGCGGCGGCCGAGATCGCGGACTTCCTGCACGGCAAGGCCCTGATCGCCTTCACCAAGTCCGGTGACACGGCCCGCCGCCTGTCCCGCTACCGCGCGACGCAGCCGATCCTGGCGTTCACGACGGACGCGTCCACCCGCAACCAGCTCACCCTGAGCTGGGGCGTCGAGTCCTTCGTCGTCCCGCACGTGGACAACACCGACGCGATGGTCGACCTGGTCGACGCCGAGCTGCTGAAGCTCCAGCGGTACAACGCGGGCGACACCATGATCATCACGGCCGGCTCGCCGCCCGGCGTCCCCGGCACCACCAACATGGTCCGGGTCCACCACCTGGGCAGCAACAAGACGGCCTGACACCGGCCCGGCCCGGCGCCGGGTCCCGTACGCGACGAGGGCGGCACCCCGCGGTCAGGGGCGCCGCCCTCGGGCATGCCCGCGCGCCCCGGCGGCGCGACGCGCCCCGCGAGGGCATCACCCCTCGACGTAGTTGCCCAGCCCCGGCACGGTGAGGGTGCCGCCGAACTGGGCCGCCTGGACGACTTGGACGTCGGTGAAGAAGGCGAAGGGCACGTCCAGCGGGGGCGGGGTCGCCGGGCTGAACGTGATGGGGATGAGGCCGAAGAGGTTGCCCTTCAGCTCCTCGGTGTACATCGTCACCGTGCCGCCCCGGATCGTGGACGTGGTGCCCGGCCGGGACGTCACGTGCCCGGTGCGGCCCTCGCTGTGCACGGTGAGCTGGTGCAGGTCCTTGATGTCCACCTCGGACGCGGTGAACTTCAGGGCCTTCTTGACCGTGCCGCCGCCGGTCCGGACCTCGACGACGCCGTGGTACTTCAGCCCGCGCAGGGTGAGCATGGTGCTCTCCAGCCGCCACGGGTCGTCCGCCACCAGCGGGATTCCGGGCTCCAGCTCGGCGTCGGCGAGGGCCTGGGGGTCGGGGGTCGGGCACGGGAAGCGCGGCTTGGCGCCGTCCGGGACGTCCCGGTCCTTCCTGGGCTGAAGCCCCTTGGCGTCCTCGGACAGCTCCTCGACCTCGGCGCCGGCCCGCTCGGCGGCCTCCCTGATGGCCTCCTCGGTCCGGTCCGCCGTCTTGTCCCGCGTCGTGCCCGCGGTCTGGTCCACCGCCTGGTCCCCCGCCCTGCCGGCGAGCACGGGCGGGGCCCCGGGCGCCGTCGCGGGCGCGTCGGCGTCCGTGCCGCCCGCGTCCCGCGAGGGCGCGGCGGTGGCGGTGGGAGCCGGTGCCGGAGCGGGCGGCACCGCGGACCCGGACGGCTCCTGATGGCCCGTCAGTCCGGTGAGGAGGTCCCTGACGGCCTCCCCCACGCCCAGCGGGTCCAGCGGGTGGCGGGACGCGGTGGGCGAGGGGCTCGGGCCCGCGGACGGGGAGGCGCCCGGTCGCGCGTCCCCGGCCGGTTCCCTCGCCGGCCCGGTCGTCCCGCCCGCCGAAGGCTCCCCGGTCGGCGCCTCCGTCTCCGTACCGCCCCCGCCACCGCCGGTCGCGGACGGCGAGGGGGAGGCGCCCGGCGAGGCGGACGCCGGACCGGACGGGGACGGGCGCGGCTCGGGCTCCCGCGACCCGGCCGGCTCGTCCGGCTGCGTCACGCACGGGCCCGGCGCGAAGGGGATGTCCTTGTCGTCCGCCAGCGCCGGGCGCTGGGTGAGGCTCATGCCGACGAGCACGGCCGTGGGCATCGCGGCCAGCGCCAGCGCCTTCCCGGCCGGTGCCTGGAGCTTGCTCAGCAGCGACTTGCGGGGGGCCGCGTGACGCGGACCCCGTCTCGTGCCCGCGGCCCCGCCGCCGTGCGCCGCCGGCTGTGTCTCGTCACCCCGCACTGTTCCTCCCGCCGTTGGCGTCGAGCGTCGTCTCGGTGTCGTACGCGGGCGCGCCGGCCGGCTCCGGCGTGCCGTCCGCGCGGTGCCGCTCCCCCGCGGCCTGCCCGGCCTCCGGCTCCCCGGGCGCCCAGGAGAGGGAGAGCGCCCCGCCGACGAGGGCCATGAGGAAGCCGACGGCGAACCCGCCCAGGTTGGCCACGGGGATGGACACGAGGGCGAGCAGGATGGCCGCGACCCCGGCGAAGACCCGCACGGCCTGCTGGAACCACATGGTCAGGCCCAGGGTGACCAGCAGGACGCCGATGATCAGCGACCCGGAGCCCGCGGTCGTCGCCATCGAGAGGGTCATCTGCCCGAGCTGGAGGGTCGCGTACGGGAAGTAGGCGATCGGTATTCCGCCCAGCAGGGTGAACAGGCCCGCCCAGAAGGGCCGGCTGCCCCGCCAGTCACGGAACCGCCGCCTGAGGACGCGGGTGAAGTGCTCGTTCTGCTCCGGCGACACGGCGCTCATGGAAGCTCCCTGGAACTGGTGTTGCTGTGTGAGGAGGGAGACGGGCGGGCGCGGTCGCCTCGCGGGTCCCGCGCCCGTCCGCACGGACCACCGGTCAGTAGCACTCGACCTTGGGGCCGTCGCCCTTGTGCAGGCGCATCTTCAGACCGCTCAGCTTGAACGTGCCGGCCGTGGTCGCCCAGGCCTTCTGCTTCACGTTCGTGAGGGTCGCCGTCTCCGCCTGCTGGGCGAAGCCGTTCTGGTTGATGTTCCGGTCCTTGACCGCCGGGCCCTTGCCGAAGCGCGTGCCCTCCGCGGTGTCCTTCGCCGCCACGCCGATGTCGATGTTCCTGAACTCGGCGTCGGCGTCGAGGTCGGTGACGTCGAGGTACAGGTTGGTCGCCTGGACCTTCTGCTCCGCCGCCGGCCCCGGACCGGCCTCCAGCCTCAGCGTGATCTTGCCGAAGACCGGGACGTCGGGCGTGACGACCGACTGGCACATCTTGGTGATGGTGGCGTTCCTGAAGGTCGAGATGGCGACCGGGCGCGGAACGAGCTGGTCGCCTTCCTTCACGTTGGCGTAGCCCATGTCGACGCCGCCGTACTGGGCGAAGCCCTCACCGTACAGATGGTCGGCCGTGACCTTGAACTCCTGGCCGGAGACCGCGAACGACGCCGCGAGCGCCCCCTGGGCCAGGCCGACGCCGATCGCGGCCGTCGCGGCCACGCTGGGCACCATGACGACGGCGAACCGCTTCCATCTGGTCCCACCGCGAACCTGGGACTGCATAGATTCCTCCTTCTCGGACGTACATCTCCGGGCGGGGCCCGAAGGCCGCCCGGGATGGGAGAAGTGCTACGTCCTCGGGAAGGGGAACGCCCGCGGATCGGGCGCGTACCGCGTCCGGATCACCGGCGACCACCCCCGAGCGACAACCACCGGCCGCTCGGCGCAGGCGTCCGCGCGGCCCGTCGGACAGGCCCTGCCGATGAGCAGGAACCCCCCTGTCCTCGGCCGGCGCGTCACGCCCCGGCCCACCCGGTGGGGACCCGACCCCGCGGCGCGGCTGGTTGCCGGGCTGGTGCGGTGTCGGACCGAGCGTGGCCGATCGTGGTCCATTCGGCCGCAGGGCACAAGAGGGTTCGTTACCGACTGGTAGCGGGCCGGTGAAACGGGCGCGACGGGGCGCCGCCGCGCGGGTACGCACGGTGCCACCGACTGGTCGGGCGAAAGGAGATTTCGGCCGCGATAGAGGGACATAAGGACGGCGTTGACTTACTGGAAGTAACAGCGGCCGCGTTTGCCAAGATTTGGCAAAGCGCGGCCGCCTGGAGTCCGTTGACCCGCCCTCCGGTCCGCCCCCCGGTCCGCCGGAGGAGCCGCCCTCGGGGGCGAGGGTCAGAACAGCACGCGGGCCAGGTCGCCGCGGGCCTTGATCACCCTCGGGTCCTCCTGGCCGATGACCTCGAACAGCTCCAGAAGCCGCACCCGCGCGGCGTTCCGGTCGTCCCCGGCCGTGCGCCGCACCGTGTCGACCAGCCGCCCGAAGGCGTCCTCGACATGGCCGCCCACGAGGTCGAGGTCGGCGGCGGCGAGCTGCGCCGGCACGTCCGCCGGGTCGTCGGCGGCGCTCTTGCGGACCGCCTGCGGGTCCATCTCGCGGACCCGGCCGAGCAGTTCGGCCTGGGCGAGGCCCAGCTTGGCCTCCGGGTTCTCCGGGTCGTCCACCAGGACGTTCTTGTACGCCTGGACGGCGCCGGGGATGTCGTCGGAGTCCAGCGCCCGCACCGCCGCCTCCAGCAGCGCGTCGTACGGGCCGGCCGGCACCGCTTCGGCCTGCGCGCCCGGCGCCGCCGCGTCGCCGTCGACGGTCAGGCCCGTCAGGCCGAAGCGCTGCTCGGCGACCTGGACGAGCTGGTCGAGGGTCTCGCGGATCTGCGGCTCCGGCGCCGCCCCCTGGAAGAGCGGCAGGGCCTGGCCGGCCACCACCGCGAACACCGCCGGGATGCCCTGGATCCCGAACTGCTGCATCAGCATCTGGTTGGCGTCGACGTCGACCTTCGCCAGCAGGATGCGGCCGCCGTACTCGACGGCCAGCCGCTCCAGCAGGGGTCCGAGCTGCTTGCAGGGCTGGCACCACTCGGCCCAGAAGTCGATGACGACCGGCACCTCGGCGGAGCGCTGGATGACATCGCGCTCGAAGCCGGCCTCGTCGACATCGATCACCAGCGCCGCCGGCGGCACGGCACCCGTGCCACCCTGCCGGGCCGCCTGCGCTCGCGCCTTCTCCGCCTTCGCCTTGGCCTCTCCGGCCGCCTTCACCGCGGCGAGGTCGACGACGCCGCTCATGGACATGTTCCTAGGCTGCATGGGTACATCCTCCCCCTTCCGCGCGCGTAACCGGTAAGTCACGGCACAAGCCGTGTTGGCTCCGGGTCCCCACCCGGTGCCGGTGGTCGTCGCTGCGGGCCGCGCGGGCCTTTCGCTACGCCTCGTAGCGTATCTGCGCCGCCGCCGCACCGGGATGGCGGGCCGGGTGAACTGGCTCACACGTACGACACCGGGGCCGGTGAGGCTACCCGCCGGTATGGTCGCCGTCATGCGCCGCCGCCACCCCCTTTCCCCCACCGCCGGACGGCCCGGCCGCCCCGGGCGTCCGCGCAGCGCGGCGGCGGACACCGCGATCCTGGAGGCCACCCGCGCCGCCCTGGTCGAACTCGGCTGGTCCGGGCTGTCGATGAGCGACGTGGCCACCCGCGCCGGTGTCGCCAAGACCACCCTCTACCGGCGCTGGCCCGGGAAGAACGAGCTGGTCGTGGACGCCGTCGCCGTCCTCTTCGACGAGCTGGAGCTGCCCGACCGGGGCAGTCTCGCCGCGGACGTCGAGGGCGTCGTGCGGCAGTTCGCCGCGCTCCTCGAACGGCCCGAGGCCAAGACGGCGCTGATGGCCGTCGTCGCCGAGTCGACCCGCGACGAGGCGCTGCGCGCCCGCATCGGGGCCTCCATCGTGGAGCGCCAGAAGCGCCTGGTCCTGGAGGGCCGGGCGCGCGCCCAGGCCCGCGGGGAGCTCCCGGCGGCGCCCGAGGGCGGCCCGCCGGGGGCGGGGAGCGCCGTCGACGACCTGGTCTTCGACGTGATCGCCGGCGCCGTGGTGCACCGTGCCCTGGTCAGCGGCCGGCCCGTCGACGCCGAGTGGGTCCGGCGCTTCACGGCCCTGCTCCTCGGCGGCCTCGGGGCGGCCGGCGACTGAGGCCCCCGGCCGGAGCCCGGCGCCCCGGCACCGGCCCCCGGCGCGGACGCGAGAGCGCCCGGGGGCGCGAGGACCCGGCGGCGCGAGGACCCGGCCGTCAGAGCGGCCGGTACATCACATGCAGCCCCGTGTACCCCAGCACCGGGTGGCGGAAGGCCTCCGGGACGGTGCCGACGATGCGGAAGCCCAGCTCCTCGTAGAGCCGCACCGCGTGGGCGTTGGTCTCGACGACCGCGTTGAACTGCATGCCCCGGAAGCCGGCGGCCTTCGCCCACCGGAGGCTGTCCTCCACGAGCGCCCGGCCGACGCCGCGCCCGCCGTGCGCCGGGTCGACCATGTAGCTGGCGCTGGCGACGTGGGCGCCGTTGCCGGCCTGGTTGCGGTTCATCTTGGCCGTGCCGACGACCGCGCCGGCCGCGTCGACGGCGACGACCGTGCGGTTCGGCGGCTCCGGCATCCACCAGCCCCGCGCCTCCTCGGCGCCGAGCTCCGGCGGGTAGGTGAAGGTCTCGCCGGCGGCGACGATGGCGTGGAAGAAGGGCCAGACCGCCGGCCAGTCGCCGGCGGTCGCCTCACGGATCTCGATGCGCACGCGCTCCAGGATGCCCGCCGGGGCCACCGGGGGCGAGGGGTTTCCCACCCGCCCCCGGCGGGCCCGGACCGGTCAGAAGCCGGCGGGCTCGGTGTACGTGCCCCACTCGTCGCGCAGGGCGTCGCAGATCTCGCCGAGCGTGGCCTCGGCCCGTACGGCGTCGAGCATCGGCTCGATCATGTTCGAGCCGTCCCGCGCGGCGGCCAGCATCGCGTCGAGCGCGGCGCGGACCCGCGCGTCGTCGCGGCGGTCCTTGCGGTCGGCGAGGGCGCGCACCTGCTCCCGCTCGACCTCGTGGCTGACCCGCAGGATCTCCAGGTCGCCGGTGACCGAGCCGGTGTGGCAGTTGACGCCGACGACCCGCTTGTCGCCCTTCTCCAGGGACTGCTGGTAGCGGAAGGCCGCCTCGGCGATCTCGCCGGTGAACCAGCCGTCCTCGATGCCGCGCAGGATGCCGGAGGTGATCGGGCCGATGGGGTGCCGCCCGTCGGGGTGGGCGCGCAGGCCGCGCTCCTTGATCTGGTCGAAGATCTTCTCGGCGTCGGCCTCGATGCGGTCGGTGAGCTGCTCCACGTACCAGGAACCGCCCAGCGGGTCGGCGACGTTGGCGACGCCGGTCTCCTCCATCAGCACCTGCTGGGTGCGCAGCGCGATCTCGGCGGCCTGCTCGGAGGGGAGCGCCAGGGTCTCGTCGAGGGCGTTGGTGTGGAGCGAGTTGGTGCCGCCGAGGACCGCCGCGAGGGCTTCGACGGCCGTGCGGACGACGTTGTTGTACGGCTGCTGCGCGGTCAGCGAGACGCCGGCGGTCTGGGTGTGGAAGCGGAGCCACTGCGCCTTGTCGGTCCGGGCGCCGTAGACCTCCTTCAGCCAGCGGGCCCAGATGCGGCGGGCGGCGCGGAACTTGGCGATCTCCTCGAAGAAGTCGACGTGCGCGTCGAAGAAGAAGGAGAGGCCGGGTGCGAAGACGTCCACGTCCAGGCCGCGGGAGAGGCCCAGCTCGACGTAGCCGAAGCCGTCCGCGAGGGTGTACGCCAGCTCCTGCGCGGCCGTCGAGCCGGCCTCGCGGATGTGGTAGCCGGAGACGGACAGCGGCTTGTACGCCGGGATGTGGCGGGCGCAGTGCTCCATCAGGTCGCCGATGAGGCGCAGGTGGGGCTCCGGCTCGAACAGCCACTCCTTCTGGGCGATGTACTCCTTGAAGATGTCCGTCTGGAGCGTGCCGTTGAGGACGCCCGGGTCGACGCCCTGGCGCTCGGCGGCGACGAGGTACATGCAGAAGACCGGTACGGCCGGGCCGCTGATCGTCATCGACGTGGTGACGTCGCCGAGCGGGATGTCCTTGAAGAGGACCTCCATGTCGGCGGCGGAGTCGATGGCGACGCCGCAGTGGCCGACCTCGCCCAGGGAGCGGGGGTCGTCGGAGTCGCGGCCCATGAGCGTCGGCATGTCGAAGGCGACCGAGAGGCCGCCGCCGCCCGCCGCGAGAATCATCTTGTACCGCTCGTTGGTCTGCTCGGCGTTGCCGAAGCCGGCGAACTGGCGGATGGTCCAGGTGCGGCCGCGGTAGCCGGTCGGGTACAGGCCGCGGGTGAAGGGGTACTCACCGGGCCAGCCGATCCGCTCGAAGCCGTCGTAGGTGTCGCCGGGCCGGGGCCCGTAGACGGGCTCCACGGGGTCGCCGGAGAGCGTGGTGAAGTCGGCGTCGCGCTTCCGGGCGGCGTCGTAACGGGCCTGCCAGCGTCGGCGGCCTTCCTCGATGGCGTCAGCGTCCATACCCTCGAATTTACTAGGACGTCCAAGTAAATGTCGACGGCTGACCGCCGGGCGCGCGTCACACCCGGCGGCGGGGACTCCCGTCAGGCCTTGGCGGGGGCCGGAGCGGCGCCGCTGACCAGCGGCTTCACCTCGGCGGCCACCTTGCGCTCGACGAAGAAGGCGGCGAAGGGGATCGTGCCCGACAGCAGCACCCACAGGAGCTTGCCGAACGGCCAGCGGGCCTTGGAGCCCAGGTCGAAGGCGAAGACCAGGTAGATGATGTAGAGGACGCCGTGGGTCTGGGACACCGCGAAGGTGACGTCCTCGCCCATGTCGAACCCGTACTTGAAGACCATGCAGGTGGAGAGCACGAGCAGCATGACGGCGGTCACGTAGGCCATCACCCGGTAGCGGGTCAGCACGCTGGATTTCATGGCATCGAGCGTAACCACCCGATCCGGGCGATCTTCGCGCGCCCCTCCCCCTCGGCCGCCCCTCGGCCGCCCCTCCGCTACCCCTCCGCGAAGTCCCCCGCCGCCACCCGCAGCGGCCGGAGCATCGCGAAGATCTCCCCGCACTCCTCCGCGTCGTACGCGCCGAGGCCGAAGTCCATGGCCATCAGGTCGGCCGTGGCGGCCTCGACCACCTCGCGGCCCTTGTCCGTGATGGACGCGAGCGTGCCGCGCCCGTCGTTGGGGTTCGGCCGCTTGGCCACGAGCCCGGAGCGGACCAGCCGGTCCACCGTGTTCGTCACCGACGTGGGGTGGACCATGAGCCGCTCGCCGATCTTCGACATGGGCAGCTCGCCCGCCTTGGAGAAGGTCAGCAGCACCAGCGCCTCGTACCGCGCGAACGTCAGCCCGTACGGCTTGACCACGGCGTCGACCTCGGCCAGCAGGATCTGGTGGGCGCGCATGATCGAGGTGATCGCGGCCATCGGCGGGACCGGGCCCCAGCGCTGCCGCCAGAGCTCGTCGGCGCGGGCGATGGGGTCGAAGGGGAGACTGAGCGGCTTCGGCACGCCATGACCTTACCGAGTGGTCACATGCCGGTCAGCCCGGTCTCACGCCTCGGTCGCCCCCGGCCGGGGCGGGGTCCCTCACCCGTGACTCGCCCGCTCACGGACGCGACATGGGCCTTCGGTAGCTTGGGGCACTGCCGTACGCGGCACATCAGCAGCTCGGATCGACGCTCGGGGGAGACACGGCGGCCATGGGGAGAACCTCACGACGGTGGAAGATCGCGGTACCGCTGGTGTCACTCGCGCTCGTCGGCATCTTTGTGCACGTCTCGTACAACACGAACGTGCTCGGTGACGACGAGCTGTGCGGCGGGCTGGTGTCCGCGCGGGCCGCCGAGGCGGCGTTCTCGCGGACGGGCCGGGTCTCCGACGACGGCGACGCGGCGCCGCGACCGGGCGAGGCGGCCTTCGACTGCTGGCTCGACAACACCTCCGCCCTCCCCGGCTCCCCGGACCTGGAGATGCATCTCTACACCACCCGCGACCGGGGAGACGAGGCGTTCACGGGCGGCGGGCCCGAGCAGGCCGCGGTCACCTACTTCTCCGGCCCGGCCAGCGGCGGCGTGGAGAAGGACCGCAAGGCGTGGGTGTGGCTTCCGCCCGCGTGCCTGGACGGCGAGTCCGTGAGGGTGAACGTCAGCCTCATGAGCAGGGAAGGCTCCGCCGACCGCGTGGGCCTCGCCGCGCTCGCGGTGGACGCGGCGAACCGGCTGATGGACCACACGAAGTGCGACGCCGACCGGCTCAAGGCGCCCCCGGGCATCGGTGCCACGCCGGTGGAGCGGGACGCCGATGCCGGCAGGCTGTGCGGCGTGCCCGGGTTCTCCCTGCCCGCCGGGTCGACCGGGCAGGCCCGGAAGGTCCGCGAGATCGCGCCCGCCGCGCGCGGGCCGCTCTGGACGTGCTTCGTGGCCCTGGAGCACGGCCAGGACGACGACTCCGGCGACCGGGACCGGGGCAGCGGCTTCGCCACGTACTCGGTCGTCCAGGACCCCGTCGTGATCGGCGGCATCAAGCAGTCGAAGGCGTACTCCGAGGAGTCGCCGATCGACGGCTGGGCCGTCACGGGCTTCGACGCCACGCACGTCGTGGCCACATGCGAGGGCAAGGAGACGTACTTCGCCATGGAGATCGGAACGCAGCAACTCCGGTCGTGGGACGAGCCCGCCGCACCGAGGGACGCGCAGCAGTTCCGGTCCTTCGTCGAGAAGGTCCGCCCGTCGTTCGGCTGCTCCGGCGTCGGGGAGGGCCGATGACAGGCGCAAGTCCGGCCCGTTCACCCCTGCTGCGCTGGGGCGGCGTGCCACTCGTCGCACTGGCACTGCTGGCGGGCGGCGTCCTGCTCGGGAAGACGACGAACGCCTTCGGGCCCGACCGGGTGTGCCACGGCTGGGTGGCCGCCGCCGACGCGCAGCGGGCGCTGGGCGGTGGCGATCCGGTGATCGGCAAGGACTCCGTGCACGGGTCGTGCCAGGTGAAGGCTGGGGCTCGGGCCCGGGCACGACGCTGATCCTCATGCCGGTGGACGAGTCGTCGCGCTTCCCCTTCGACCGGGGCCTGTGGCGCGTCTCGGGCTCCGAGGCCCTGCTGACCGGTTCGCGTACGGCAGGGGCGGTGGACGCATACGGGGGCTGGGGGCTGCTGCCGGACTCGTGCCGGGAGGCCGTCCCCCGGACCGGCGAGGACGAGCGGCCCGTTCTGCGGGCTACCGTCCTCGACGGCGACGGCGACCCGGCGGGGATCGCACGGGTCCTGGAGTCGGCCGCCCGGGGGCTGGTGGAGCGGCACGGCTGCGCGGAGCCCGACACGGTCGCGGTGGGCGAGCCGAGCAGCGCGTCACCCGCCGCCGCGACCGACTTCGGCACGGTCTGCGGGCTCGACGGGTTCGTACTGCCGCGGCCGCGCGGCGGGACGGTGGTGGAGCGGGTCTCCGGCTCCCGTGACGGGGGCGGCTGGTTCTGCGACCCGGCGTTCTCGGAGAAGCCGCGCGAGGGGCCCTTCGCGCGATTCGCGATCGTGCGACACCCCGCCCTGACCGCCGCCTTCAAGGACACCGACTACACCCGCGCGCGGTGCGGAGGCCGCCAGACGTACTTCGTCTGGGACGAAAACGACTACTGGACCCCCGAGAAGCGCGCCGACGCGGGCTTCCCCGCGCGCAAGGACCTCAGCGCGGCGTTCGACACGGCGGCCCGGAAGGCCCTCGGCTGCGGGTGAGGCGGCAGCACCCCGCCCGCGGGGTCGCGGGCGGGGCAGGCGTCAGGCCTCAGGCCAGGTGGCGGTCGATCGTCTCGACCTTGGAGGTCAGGCCGTCGGTGACGCCCGGGCGGATGTCGGCCTTCAGGACCAGGGAGACGCGCGGGGCGCGGGCCTCCACCGCGGCGACCGCGCGGCGGACGACGTCCATGACCTCGTCCCACTCGCCTTCCACGGAGGTGAACATCGCGTCCGTGCGGTTCGGCAGGCCGGACTCGCGGACGACGCGGACGGCCTCGGCGACGTACTCCCCGACGTCCTCGCCCACGCCCAGCGGCGTCACGGAGAAGGCGACGATCACGCGTCGACCGTCCCCTCGCGGCGGGCGCGGGAGGCGATCACCGCGTCGTCGGCGGCGCGCTTCAGCTTGCGGTCGGCGTAGAAGCCGCCGAAGGGCACCACGGACAGGGCGAAGAACAGCACGCCGGTCTTCAGGTCCCACTTGGCCTTGTTCCAGGCGTCCAGCCAGAAGACCAGGTAGACCACGAACAGGAAGCCGTGGACGGCGCCCATGAAGGGGACGGCGTTGAACTCCGTCGTGCGCTTGAGCACCGAGCAGACGAGGAGCACGAGGAAGGAGACCGCCTCGGGGCCGGAGACGAGCCGGAGACGGTGGAGGGCGGATGCGGTCTTGATGTCCACGGGAACTGGCACCTCTGCGTGTGGATAGGTCTTGTGAACGGGCGCACAAGCGTCCGCTCATTGTGTCAGGTGGCCGAACAGGTGGGGCGAGGGGGCGGGAGTCGGACCCGTCACGTCCCCGCGCCGCCGCGGCGGCCGGCGGGGAGGGTGTCCCGCTCGGGCGCCGGGGCGGCTACCGTCGGGCCGTGGCAACCTTCCGACTCCAAGGCAGCAAGGTCCTGGCCGTCGACCTCGCCGGCGACACGGTCCGGGCGAAGAACGGCTCGATGGTCGCGTACGAGGGCGAGATGGCCTTCAAGAAGATGAGCGGCGGGGGCGAGGGCCTGCGCGGCATGGTCACCCGGCGGCTCACCGGCGAGCAGATGGAGGTCATGGAGGTGCGGGGGCAGGGCACCTGCTTCTTCGCCGACCGGGCCTCCGACATCACGCTCCTGGCGGTGCGCGGCGACACGCTGCACGTCGAGGCGAGCAACCTGCTCTGCTCCGACGGCGGGCTGCGCACGGGCACGACGTTCACCGGGCTGCGCGGCGGCGCGTCGGGCACCGGCCTGTTCACGACGACGGTCGAGGGCTCCGGGCAGGTGGCGATCATGTCGGACGGCCCGGCGGTCGTGCTGCGCGTGTCGCCGTCGTACCCGCTGTCGGTCGACCCCGGCGCGTACGTGGCGCACCAGGGGAACCTCCGGCAGAGCCTCCAGTCGGGTGTGACGTTCCGCACGCTGCTGGGCGAGGGCGGCGGCGAGGCGTTCCAGATGCGGTTCGAGGGCGACGGCCTGGTGTACGTGCAGCCGAGCGAGCGCAACACGGTGGGAGGGGACGTCTGATGCCGTTCCGGGAGATCAACTCCAAGATGGTCGAGGCCGTGGTGGCGCCGGGGCAGCGGATGTTCAGCCAGCGCGGCGCGATGCTCGCGTACCGGGGGAACGTCACCTTCACGCCGAACCTCGCCGGAGGCCAGGGCGGCGTCATGGCGATGCTGGGCCGGCGCGCGGCGGGCGAGGCGGCGCCGCTGATGACGGTCGAGGGCGACGGCACGGTGCTGTTCGGGCACGGCGGCCACCACGTGCAGGTGATCGCGCTGGCCGGGGACACCCTGTACGTGGAGGCGGACCGGCTGCTGGCGTTCGACGGGACGCTGGAGCAGGGCACGATGTTCATGGGGTCGCAGGGCGGCGTGATGGGCATGGTGCGCGGCCAGGTGACGGGCCAGGGCCTGTTCACCACGACGCTCAGGGGCCACGGCGCGGTCGCGGTGATGGCGCACGGCGGGGTGCTGGAGCTGCCGATCGTGCCGGGGCGGCCGGTCCACGTGGACCCGCAGGCGTACGTCGCGCACCACGGCGACGTACGGAACAGGCTCTCCACCGCGCTGGGCTGGCGCGACATGGTGGGGCGCGGCTCGGGCGAGGCGTTCCAGCTGGAGCTGAGCGGCAGTGGTGCGGTGTACGTCCAGGCGTCGGAGGAGAAGCTGTGAGCACGTCCGCGGTGTACGACCCCTCGAACCTGCCGGGCGACGACAACGTCAACCCGTACACCTTCTGCGTGGACCTCAAGGGGTCGCGGTGGTTCCTGCAGAAGGGGAAGATGATCGCCTACTACGGGGACATCGCCTTCAACGGCGTGGGGCACGGGGCGCTGGACCGGCTGGTGCGGACCAGCTTCCACTCGCCGATGCACGCCGGCGACTGGGTGGTGGCGGAGGGCAGCGGCAAGATGCTGCTGGCCGACCGGGCCTTCGACGTGAACTCGTACGACCTGGACGAGGGGAACCTGACGATCCGGGCGGGGAACCTGCTGGCCTTCGAGCCGTCGCTGGCGCTGAAGCAGTCGATCGTGCCGGGGTTCCTGACGCTGATCGGGACGGGGAAGTTCGTGGCGGCGTCCAACGGGCCGGTCGTGTTCATGGAGCCGCCGCTGCGGGTGGACCCGCAGGCGCTGGTGGGCTGGGCCGACTGCCCGTCG